>NZ_JBEPKM010000001.1:0-462160 GCF_040544715.1 Methylobacterium sp. 1030
CGGTCCCCCAACCCACACCCGTCTAGGCGTGGGAAATGAGCATGGGGGTCAGATCCTCATGACGCGAAGGGGTCAGTTCCGGATGTCGCTTGATATGCGGTCGCGCCTGGGGCCTGACATCGAAGAAGCTTCCTCGCGCCAGATGGTTCGACGGACGGCTGCGAGAGCATCGGAGAAGGTCGGCTGCGATTTGGGGTACCACGCAGTCACGGCAATCTGCCGCCGCTCACGTGCTGAGAGCCGCGTGGCGAGCAGAGTGACGATGGAGAACAGGGCGAGCAGGCAGGGGGTCGTACGAACGATGGCCTTGTCGGACCATTGCCGCTGGGTCTCGACGCCGAGATGGGCACGCGCTTTCTGGAAGGTGACCTCGACCTGCCAGCGCCGGACGAACCACGTCACGATCTGCGTCGCGTCTCGTGCTGGGTCGGTGCAGAGCAGCGATTGGGGCTCGAAGCGGTTCTCGGGATCGCGGATCGGAACCCATCGGATCGGCACCCCTGGTAGACCGGAATGATGCCAGACGGCGGTGGCCGAGGTGATCTCGATCTGGCGCTCTCCCATGCCGTACCTGCCCGGCACGCTCACCTGCTGCCAGAGGGTGCCCGGGTCGATCAGGATCTTGGACAAGGTTGGTCGCCGCACACCCTTCTTGCGTGGGCGCCCGATCGTGCCCGGAGGCCTTGGGGGCGCTGGATCGGAGCGCCGCATTCAGGCGCAGGCGGGTGATGGCGATGACGCCGCCGCGGCGCAGGGCGTCGAGAAACAGCAAGGCCAAGAAGGCGCTGTCGCCCACCAGCACGAGGTCGCGCCCCGGCAACCAGCGGCGCGCCTGCAGGGTCATCTGCCGTCCGACCTCGAGCAGGGTCTTGTGCCGATGGCCTCGTTCCAGGCAGGCGCGCTCGGACGGAACGAGGGCAGTCAGGAACGGCAACGCCCAGACCCGACCCGCCCAGGGTATGGGTGTGAGCAGCATCAGGCTCATCCAGCGCAGGCCGCTGGTCTTGACGAAGTGGGCGCCGGACGAACGCACCGGATCACGGTAGATCCCTCGGGCCTGGATACGGCGGCCCCAGCACAGCTCGATCGTGTCGTCGAGCGCCAGCACCACGGGGCCGTGTCGGACGAAGGCCTCGACGAGCAGCCGAAGCAGGATGCGGGCTGCTGAGCGGGGAGACCATGCCGCGCGGCTGAGCACCCAGTGCGTGTTCACGAAATGGCGGTCCCGCGCCCGGCCCGTGATCCGCAGCACGCTCGCTACCGTGCGCCGGCCCGGACAGAGGATCGCACCGATCAGCAGGGCCTGAGCGTGCTGCCACGACCGGTGGACGAACAGCGGAGCGAACAACAGGATGATCCCGGCGAAGCGGGCGGGCAGGTGCGGCATGAGGCGTCTCTGGCCAGGGACACCATCAGCCTATCCATCACGCCCGCTTCGTCACCCAGCGCGTTCCGCGACATGTCGAAATGGCCAAAGTCGAGCTTAGGCGCTCTTAGGCGCGCGAGACAGCGCGCCTCCTGCCGATCGCGAGCGCCGTGCCGGATGCTGGCGTTCGTGCCCTGTTCCGAATTGGGGAGCAAATAGCCATCAACCGTATGCGAGCCTCTTCCGATCGACAAAGGCGATCTTGAGAGCCGATCCGTACCTGTGATTTGAGCGTCATCGTGGTCATCACAATAAATGACAGCCGCAACGCGCGACGCATTCGTTGAGACCGGATGGCATCCCTTGCAGCGCAGGTTGCACCAATGGTGATATCGACCGAGATGGAGCGCATCGGACCGGCCGACCGAATCGCGTGCCACATGTGGCCCATCAGGGGATCCTGCGTGTATTCGTTAATCCGGTCGCGAATTTTCATCTCTCCCGCGCAGTCGGCGCCGTTCAACAAGATGTCCGATATCGTCGTCCGCCGAGCGCGGGCCTCATAATGATCGACGCGACACAAGCGCAGCTCGAATATGCGCTGCAAAGCATTTGCCCCCCAAGCGCTTATGTCGGCGCGCGGCACATCGCTCCTGACGATCATCTCGCCCTTTCGCTAGGCGAGTCGGCGGCACTGGCCGGCGCGGTCGCCAGTGTCCGCAACGCAAGCGGTGCTGCGCGCACCGTCGCCAAGGCGCTGCTGGGAGATCTGGGGGCGGTGGTGGACGGACTCCCACGCGCGCCCGCGGGCTTCCCCATATGGCCCGAGGGGTTCGTCGGCTCACTCAGCCATACGCGCGGCGTCGCGGCCGCGGTCGTCGCCCGCCGCGACTCGTTCGATTGCCTGGGAATCGATATCGAGGACCCGGAAGAGATTGAGGCGGACCTCGCCCGTCTGATCGTCAGGAAAGACGAGCAATGGGCGATTCGCGATGGCCTGTTGTCCATTCGGCAAGTCTTCTCGGTTAAAGAGGCCGTATTTAAGGCGCTTTACCCTCACGATCGCGTGATGCTGGACTTCCACGACGTCTTTTTGGACTTTGAAAGCAGTCACGCGACGACCCAATACGGCGCTGTGGTAAATTGGCGATCCGTGCGCACCGAAGCAATTTTTTCAATTGCGTGGCGCTTACGATCGTGTGAGTATTGAATACCCAAATGGAATGATCGTGGCGTTCACCTTCAAAACGGAGGTCACAATGCGGATCCGGGTAAAAAGAAGTGTTTCAGTCTATCCTCAGTATAAGCAGCAGTTCCTTGAACTGACGCTCAAGGCGATCGATGGAGCCAAGAAGGCCGTCGGTATCGAGCCCGAAGCGTTCGTCGATCTGAACGAGGCGCCTGATCGCGTCGACGTTACGATCTTTACCGATTTCGCGAGCCTTGCGCAGTACGAGGACCTCTTCCTTCACCAATTGCTCAAGGACGACAGCTTCCTCGACACGCCCGAGGCGGCGGTCGAGATGGTCCACGATAATCCGCGCGACGAAATGTTCGTGCGTCTGGACGTCGAGGACTATTTCATGAATCGCAAGGGCGCCACGGGCCTCGCCGTCCTCGATAAGCCGGCCAAGAGCAACCCGAAGTCGCGCTATTTGATGGAGCGCATTTACACCACCTCGAAAGGGCGTCTGCGCGAGATGATGAAGACCTCGTTCGAGCATATCGAGGCGTTCACCAAGAAGACGGGCACGATGCCCGAACTTCACTGCACGCGCTTCACCGCGGGTCGCATCGGCAACGTGCAGGAGATGGTGAGCTTCGACGATCCGGCGATCTGGGGAGACGATTATGCCGAGCATGACAGCGTGCTCGCGCAGGAGCATCCCGGCCTGCTGATCAAGCCCACGGTTCAGACGCTCTATCGCCGTCTGACCGAGGACATGCTCAAAGTCCGTCCGGGCGCCGATGCCGTCGAGGCCCGGCTGCTGGAGATGGCGGCATAAGGCTGCCGGGGAGTGCTCGAAAGACATGAAAAGCGACATCGCGGTGATAGGCATGGCCTGCCGCGCTCCGGGCGCTGCGAACGTCGAGCAGTTCTGGCAGTTGTTGATGCAAGGAAGGGTGGCCACGGGTCCGTGGCCACCCGAACGCCGGGTCCTTTCCAAGGCCTGGCAGCAGAGCGATCCGGCAAAAGTGTCGATCTCCGACGACCTTCTGGCCTCGATGGCCGGCGGCTATCTCGAGGGCATCGACCGGTTCGACGCTCAACTCTTCGGCATTTCCCCGCGCGAGGCGCGGCTGATCGACCCCCAGCACCGCCTTCTCCTCGAGGAGACGTGGCGAGCGCTGCAGGATGCGGCGATCGACCCGCGGTCGCTGGCTGGCTCGCCCACCGCGGTGTTCATGGGGCTGTGCTCGCATGACTATTCGCTGATGGGGCATGAGGCCGGGGCTCGCGTCGGCCCTTATTCCGTAATTGGTTCGGCGCAATGCATCGCCGCGAATCGCATCTCCTATGTCCTGGGGCTGGAGGGGCCGAGCATCGTCGTCGATGCCGCCTGTGCTGCCTCGCTCATGGCCATCCATCTGGCGAGCGCGAGCTTGCAGAGCGGCGACTGCGACCTGGCGCTCGCAGGCGGTGCCAATCTGGTGCTCACGCCCACGGTCAACGCCAGTTTCCAGGCGGCGCAGATGCTGTCCAAGAAGGGGCGATGCGCGACCTTCGACGTCGGCGCCGACGGCTATGTACGCAGCGAGGGGGTCGGCGTGCTGGTGCTCAAGCGCCTCGCCGACGCCGTAGCCGACGGCGACCCCATTCACGCCGTAATCGACGCATCGGGCGCCAATCAGGACGGCCGGACCTCAAGCATCACCGTACCCTCGCGCGCGGCGCAGGTCCGGCTGGTCGAGCGCTGCCTGCGTCAGGCGGGCCTCGCGCCCGATGCGATCGGCTTCGTCGAGGCGCACGGCACTGGCACGCCGATCGGCGACCCGGTGGAGGCGGCGGCGCTCGGCGAGCTGTTCGGCGGCCGCGAGACGCCCTGCTGGGTGGGCTCGCTCAAGGCCAATATCGGCCATACCGAGGCCGCCGCCGGCGTGCTGGCGACGATCAAGGCGATCTTGGCGCTCAGTCACCGCGTCCTGCCCCCGCATGTCGGTGCCGCGGTGCCGCTGCCGATCTTCGTCGAGGCTGACAGCGGAGTCCGCTTGCCCAACCACTCGGTCGATCTCGGATCCGAAGGCGAGTCAGCCCGGCACCATGCGGGTGTCAGCGCGTTCGGCATCGGCGGCACCAACGTCCATCTGATCGTCCGGTCCGCCGACCGCGACGAGCAGCCGGCCGATCTTACGCCCTACCCCGCGACGACGGCGCTGACGCTGTCGGCGCACAGCACGGCGTCGCTCGAGGCGCTGTGCCTGCAATGGGCCGATTATCTGCAGGACGCCGATCCGGACGCATTCCAGGCGGCGGCGCACGTCGCGAACGCGGCTTATGCTAGCGAAAAACACCGCGTCGCGGTCGTCGCCGGATCTGGTCCCGATGCGGCGGCCGAGTTTCTCGCCGCGCTTCAGCGGCGGCGCGCGGGGGTGGACGGCGACGCGCCCCCGCCGGCCCGGTCCGCCCATGCAAGGCGAGTACGCCCGAAGCGGCCGCTGCCGCCCTATCCCCTTTCAGGCCAAAGCTATTGGGCCGCCCATCTGCCCACCCCGGCGACGCAGGACGATTTAACCCTGCCGGAAACGATCGCGGTCGATTTCGGCGACGACTATATTGCCGAGCACCGGATTTTCGGCAACATTGTCGTGCCGGGCGCAACGATTATGATGACGATACTTGGCACGCTGCGCGACGTCACACAACGGAGCGACCTGAAGCTGCGCGACGTCAAGTTCCGGCAGGCGCTGATCCTTGAAAGCGAGGGGCAGCACGGCGCCCGCCTGAACCTCAGCCGCCTTGACTGGCAGTCCTATCAATTTGAACTGGCGCATCCGCTGAACGGCGCCGTTTTCGCATCTGGCAACATTGCGGTGGAGACATAGGATCGATGGACTTCAGCCTGATGTTCTTCTCCGGGGGCGAGGGTAGCAGCGCCGCGGAGAGCTATCAGGACATCCGGGAGATCGCCCGGTTCGGCGATCGTCACGGCTTTCGTCGAATCTGGCTGCCCGAGCGCCATTTCCAGCCGTTCGGCGCGCTGCATCCGAACCCGTCGGTGCTCGCCGCCTATCTCGCCGCGTCGACCGAAACGATCCGGATCGCGGCAGGCAGCGTCGTTGCGCCGCTGCACGACCCGCTGCGCATCGCCGAGGAATGGTCGGTCGTCGACAATCTGTCGGGCGGGCGGATCGACGTGGCGCTCGCCTCGGGCTGGCTGAAGTCCGACTTCGTCTTCGCGGCCGACTTCTACGAGGACCGTCACCGCCTGCTCGGCGAGCGGGTGCGGGAGCTGCGGTCGCTCTGGCGCGGCGAGCGCGTCGATCGGCAGGGTGGCGGCGGCGAGCGGGCGAGCGTCCGGGTATATCCGACAGCGTTGCAGCCCGAGCTGCCGCTATGGGTGACGGCGGCGCGCAATCCCGAGACCTTCCGGCTGGCCGGGGCGATCGGCGCCAATGTGCTGACCTATTTCGTCGATCTGGGCGCCGAGGGACTGGCGTACGCGATCGGGCTCTACCGCGCGGCGCGGCGCGCTGCGGGATTCGATCCGGACGCCGGCATCGTGACGGTGATGCTGCACGCCTTTGTCGGCGAGGACAGCGCGACGACCTACGGCCGAGTGGCCCAGCCCTATCGCGACTACCTCCTTCGCAACGGCGAGCTGCTGCAACAGGGCGGGCGCGACAAGGCGCTGCTGACCCCGCGCAACCTAGAGGAGCTGGCCGACGTCCAGCTGACGCGCGTCTACGAGAAGCTGTCGCTGCTGGGCTCGGCCGAGGCGGGGCTCGCCACCACCGCGCTGCTCGGCGAAATCGGCGTGAACGAAATCGCCTGCCTTGTCGATTTTCTTGACGACATTGCGATGGTGAAGGAAGCGCTGCCGATGCTGGCGGCGCTGAAGGACCGCGCGACGGAACGCCCCACTCGATCGCCGTCGCTGGCGCGCGAGCCAGAACGGCATGCGGGCGCCGACGAATTCTATGCCTATATTCGCAGTATCGGCGGCGAATATGGCGAGAAGTTCAGGTTGATCGAGCGCGTCGCCCTGCGCGGCAACGAGGCGGTCAGCGAGATGCGCGCACCGGCAGCGGGGCGTGGTGCGGAGGCGATCGTGGTCGATGCGATCATCTCGACCGGCCATGCCTTCGGCCTTCGGCCGGGACTGCGTGGCAGCTCGATGCCGCTCGCCCTCCCGGCGGAAGTCGGCTCGATCACCTTCGGCACGCTCGGCGCCGAGGGGTTCCGGGTCGAGACGCGGGCAAAGGGTCGGCGCGACAACCTCGAATATTTTGATGCCGTCGCCACTTCGCCCGATGGCGAGGTCGTCGCGCGAATTGAGGACTTCGCGTTACAGCGGCTGGCGCTGCCGTCCAATGACCAGCGGGCTCGGGCGGCAGGCGAGGCGATCTTCGTCCCCGGCTGGACGCGCGCCTCGATCGCCGGATCGCCGCCGCGCGAGCGGCGCTTCACGCTGACCGCGCCGACCCCGCAACTGGCCGACGCGTGGACCGCCGCGCTGTCCGGGCAGGGCTTGGACGTCGTCGCTGCGCCGGCGTTCGGTGCCGGACCGGAGACGGCCGACCACATTCTCGTCTCGCACGAATCCGGCCCGTGGCGGATCGGCGACGCGGACGCGCCGCGCGCCGCCGCCGCGCGGGTCGCCGCGTGGGTCGCCGACCTGCGGACGCGGTCGCCGGGCGCCAAGCTCGTCATTTTCGTTCGCGGCGCCAACGCCGTGCGGGAGGGCGATCCGCTGCCGAACCCGATCGCGGCCGCCGCCTGGGCAGCTGGCGGGTCGATGTCGCTTGGAGCGGGCGAGGTTTGTGTGGTCGATCTTGACCCATCGCAGGCCGTCGACGAGATGGCCGGCGTGCTCGCTGGCCTGCTCCACGCCCCCGTGCCGATGGCAGCGGTGCGCGGCGATGCGGCCTATGTACCTGGCATGGTGCGCGACGCAAAGGCGGGGCATGCCGATCGCGCGAAGACGGCAGTGCTCGCGGGCGAGTCGGTGCTCGTCACCGGCGGTGCAGGCGCGCTCGGGCAGGCGGTGGTCGAATGGGCGGCTGAGGAAGGTGCGGGCAGCGTCAGCGTCGTCGCAAGGCGGAGCGCCGCCTTCGATCGGCGTATCGAGCGGGGGGCCATCGGCGAGATTCGCGGGGCGATCGCCGACCCGCGGCTCTGGACCGGCGTCGAGGGCGGGCGGGCCTTCGATACTGTCTTCCATCTTGCCGGGACCGATCCGGGCGAGGGCACCGCGAATGTGGCGGAGGCGATCGACCGCGCGTTCGAGCCCAAGCTCGACGGTCTGCTCAACCTTCGGCCGCTGCTCGATCGGGACCGGCCCTGCCACCTCGTCCTGTTCTCGAGCGTCGCGGCGATCGCCGGTTCCTATGGCCAGGCGGCCTATGCCGCGGCCAATGCGGCGATGGCCGCCGCCGCCCGGCATCTGGTTGCGGGAACCCCACACCGAGCGACGGTGCTCTATTTCGGTCCTTGGCAGGGCGGCGGCATGGCAGCGTCGAGCACGCTCGACGCGGCGCTCGCGGCCAAGGGCGTGGGCCGGATCGAACCTTGGGTTGCATTGCGTGCGATGGGAACGTTGCTGCCCAAGCAAGGCGGGCCGTGGATCGTCGGCCGCTTCGACGAGGCCCGCGTGGAGCAGGGCGCGACGCCGGTCGCCGCGGCGGAGTCGTCCCGCGACGCCGACGGGAACGTCTCACTGGCGACGTTCAGGGCGCTGTCCGACGCCAAAAAGCGCGTCCTGCTCCATATGACGATCAGGAGCTACGCCGCCGACATCATGGAGGTGGCCGAGGACGAGATCGACCTCGACGCCAACCTGTTCGACATGGGCTTCGATTCGCTGATGGCGCTGGAGATGCGCAATGCGCTGAGCCTCGACTATGGAATCGAGGTGGGCCTCGGCAGGCTGATGGACGCCCGGACGCTGGCGCACGTCGCCGATGCGATCCGGCCGGTGATTGAGGCGGCCGCGGCGGGGGCGGTCGTGCGCCGCGAGGCCGACGCGGCGAACATCGACATCGTCCTTTGACCGTTCCGGCGCTCATCGACGAACTCGACGCGCGGGGCGCGTTCCTGGCCCTGCGCGGCGACGCGCTGCTCTTGCAGGGCGAGACCGCGGCATTGCCGGGCGACCTCGTCGCACGGATCGCCGGACACAAGCCCGAGATTCGGGAATATTTGGCGGATCTGCGCGCCGCCCCGGCGACCCAGGCGGCGGGCGGCGGCCTGTTCTCGGTCTATCTGCCTTCGCACGGGCAGGAGCGGCTGGCCTTTCTCGAGACGCTCTATCCCGACAGTGCGGCGTATATCGTAGCCGCCTCGGTCTTCTTTCGCGGCGACCTCGATATCGGGCGGCTCACCCGCGCGCTGGTCGATGTGGTCGGTCGCCACGAGGCGGTCCGGACCTACCTCGCGCGGCGGGGCGAACGGAGCTTCGCCGTCACCGACCACGAAATGGTCATTGACCTTCCGTTCTTCGATCTCTCGGGACAGGGCAACGCGGCGGCGATCCTCGCCCGGTGGCGGTCGGAGATCGCGACGACGCCCTTCAGCCTCGAACGGCCGCCTTTGATGCGCTGGAAGCTCGTCCGGCACGGTCCCGGCCTTCACGAACTGATGGTCGCGATCCACCATTTCATCAGCGACGGCTGGTCGCTGGTCCACGCCTTTCGCGAGGGGGCGCAGGCCTATGGCGCGAACCTTTCGGCGGCGCGGCGTGAGGGCTATCGCCGCTTCGCGCGATATCAGCGCCAGCGCGCAAGGCACGCGGATCGAGATGCGGCGGTCGCAGCGGCGAAGGCGTCGCTCGAAGGTTGCGACCTCGCCATCCGGCCGTTCGGTCGGCCGCGGGAGGTCGTCCGAAGCGATCGCGGCGGCCGCTCAACCTTTACTGTTGATCGCTCGGTGGCGCCCCGCCTCCGGACCATCGCCGCCGCGAACGCCATCACCATCGGCACGCTGCTGTCGGCGGCCTTCGCCGCGATCCTTCATCGCCACAGCGGCGCGCCGAAGTTCGTCCTTGGCGTCGCGCTGTCCGACCGTCCCAGCGTCGAGTTCGAATCGACCTTCGGCTTCTTCGTCAACTGGCTGCCGGTGCCGGTCGAGTGCCGGCCGGGCGAGGACTTTCTGAGCTTTGCCAGCCGCTTTCATGCCGCAAAGCTCGCGGCGATCGAGCGCGGCCATGTGCCCTTCGACGAAATTGTCCGGACGATGGACGTCGGGCGGCAGATGTTCCTCCACCCGCTGTTCCAGTATATGTGCGTGTCGCACGTGCCCGCGCGACGGGTGGCGATTCGCGGCCTCGACCTCAGTATCCAGCCAATCCCGAACGGTGGCGCCAAGCTCGACCTCACCGTCTTCCTAACCGACACGCGCGACGCGCTGGCGGTCGAGGGCGAAGGCGACCTGTTCCTCGAGTTCGAGTTCAATCGCGACCTGTTCGACGACGCTCTGATCGACGGGCTGGTGGTCGAATATCAGGCGCTGCTGCGCGCGGTCGCCGATGACCCGGCCGCCCGCGTCAGGGATGCCGAGCCTGTCCCGCCCGCCGGCCGGATGATCGAGCATCCGCATGCCGGCTCGATCCTCGAACCCTTCCTCGGCCGGTGCGAAAAGACGCCTGATGCGGTCGCGGTCCGGTTCGGCGATGCAGACGTAGGTTACGCGGCGCTCCGCGACCGCGCGCTCGCCGTCGCCGCCGCGCTGGCCGGCGCGGGCGTCGTATCGGGCGACCGGGTTTGCGTGCTGCAAGAGCGGTCGCCCGACCTGATCGCGGCGCTGCTCGGCTGCTTCTTCGCGGGCGCGGTGTTCACGCCGCTCGATTCGGACTTCCCCGGCGAGCGACTGCGCACGATAGTCGCCGCAGCCGGTCCGGCGGCGATCCTGTGTTCGGCCCGATTCCTGCCAGCGGCGCGCGATTTAGATGCGGACGCACGGGTCGTCGATCTGTCGATCGTGCCTCAAACCGGAACGTTCGATGCGCGGTCGGCTGTCGGCGGTGACAGCCCCGCCTATCTCCTGTTCACCTCGGGCAGCACCGGCACGCCTAAGGGGGTGGTGATCGGTCATGGTGGCCTCGCCAACTTCACCGGGTGGCTCGGCCGTTATCTGGCCACGACTCAAGCCGACCGGGTGCTCTGCAAGACGCCCTTCGCCTTCGACGCCTTCGTGCGGGAGACGGTCGCGCCGCTCTGCACCGGCGCGACGATCGTGATGGTGTCAGACGAAGAAGCGCTCGACATGCCCGCGCTGTTGAACGCGATCGAGGCGAATGACGTCACCGTGCTCCACGCCACGCCGACTATTTATCGGGCGATGCTGGCAGAGGCAGGTGCAGCGCGCAAGCTCCGCTCGCTCGTCCATGTCATGTGCGGCGGCGAAGTGCTCGATGCGGCGCTCGCCACCCGCCATGCCGAGCGCAACAGGCAGAGCCGGCTCCACAATGTCTACGGCCCGACCGAATGCACCGTCGATGTGACCGCTTTCGAGGTTCCGCCCGGCGGCGGCGACCCCGCCTGTCTGGGCGCGCCGATCGCCAATACCCGTATCGTGATCGTCGATGAGTCGCTCGCGCCGCTGCCCGCCGGCGCAGTCGGCGAGATCGTGATCGTCGGTGCGGCCGTCGGCCTCGGCTACTGGCGGAACGAGGCCGAGGACAAGCGCCGGTTCATCGACGCCGCGCCCTTCGGCGCGTCGGGCCGTGCGTATCGTACTGGCGATCTCGGCCAGTTCGGCCCCGATGGCCTGCTCCGCTTCCACGGCCGGATCGACCGGCAGGTCAAGATCCGCGGAGCGCGGGTGGAACTCGACGAAATTGAGAGCGTGCTGAAGCGGCACCCGGCGGTCCGCGACGCCGCCGTGATCGTCCACGCGGCCAAAGCCGGCGAGGGCGCGCTCTTCGCCTTAGCCGTAGTAGAATCGGGCGCGGCTGGGGTTGAGCAGGGCTTGCGAGACGCGCTCGGTGCCGCGCTGCCGATTTACATGATGCCGCGCGCCTTCGTCCTCGTTCCCGACCTGCCTCGCCTGACGAGCGGTAAGATCGACCGGCGCCGGCTCGCCGATCTGATGCCCGTGGCGGATGCGGATCCTCAGCAACAGGTCGATGTGGCCGACTGGTCCGCCGAGGAGCGGGAAATCCTTGGCTTCGTCCGGGCGCTGCTCGAACGAGAGGACGTGTCGATCCACGACAGCTTCTTCGATCTGGGGGGCCACTCGCTCAACGCAGTCCGGCTGCTGGCCCGGGTGAATAAGCGGTTCGGCGTCTCGCTCTCAGTCCGCGACCTGTTCGACAACCCGACCGTGGCGGGGCTCGCGGCACGGCTGCTGCGGCCTGACGCGCTGGCCGCCCCGAACGAGATCAAGAAGTTGCGGCGACCGAGGGTGGGCTGACATGCAGTTGGGCGGTTTGGCGGCAGCGGACCCCGCGGCACCGCGCATCCGGGACAGCTTCAGGGTTCGCGCCTCGCACGAGCAGGCGCGCTTGTGGTTTCTCGCGCAGAAGGCGCCGGGGGATACGTCGTACAACATGGCCTATCGCCTCACGATCCGCGGCGAGGCAAACGAAGGCGCGATCGAGGCGGCACTCGACCGTCTGCACCAGCGCCACGAAATCCTGCGGACGACCTTCGAGCTGAGCGACGGCGAGGTTCGGCAGGTCGTCTGGCCGCAGCTTCTGCCGACGGTCGACCGGATCGACCTTCGCCAATCGCCCGAGGCCCAGCGCGAGACGCTGGCCGGGGCACTTGCGCGCGAAGTCGCGCGGCAGCCCTTCGACCTCGCCGCCGGACCGCTGATGCGGTGCCGGATCATCCTCCTGTCGCCCGATACGACCTGGCTGGTGGTCGTCATGCAGCACATCATCGGCGACGGCTGGTCGCACGCGGTGCTGACCCGCGACTTCTGCGCCTTCTACGACGAGGCGGTCGGAGGCGGGGCGGCGAACGGGTTGCCGGACATGGCGATCCAGTTCGGCGACTTCGCCGAATGGCAGAAGGCGAAACAGTCGTCGGCCGATCTCGAGCGGCAGGTCGCCTTCTGGGTCGATCGCCTCGACGGCGTGCCCGAATTGTCGCTGCCGTGCGCGGGCGAGGGGCCAACTGACGCGCTCGCCGCCAAGCTGCGCTTCGGCATCCAGCTAGACCTGCTGGCGGCAGTGACGCGCTTCGCGCGCGACCGCCAGCTGCTACTCTCGACGATCTGGCTGACTGCGTGCCAGCGGGCGCTGGCGACGCTGTCGGGTCAGGACGAGTATCTGATGGGCACGGTCGTCGCCAACCGCCCGCTCCACGACCTCGAGAATTTGATCGGCTTCTTCGCCAACACCATCGCGATCCCTTCGGTGATTCGGCAGGACGATCCACCCGACGCCCAGCTCGCGCGCGTGCAGGCGCTGCTCCTCGACTTGCAGGAGAACCAGCAGGCGCCGTTTGACGCGGTCATCGACCGGCTGGGGCATCGGCGGCAATGGCATGCCGACTCGCCCATCAGCGCGCTCTTCGTCCTTCAGAATGCCCCATATGAGGCGATCCGGCTGGCGGGCGCGAACGTCGAGGTCGAGCGGGTCACCGCGGGGGCGGCGAAGTTTCCCTTCACCCTGTTCGTGACCGAGGGGCTGCACGGGGCCGAGTTCGACGTCGAATACGCGCCCGACCGGCTGTCGGCGGCGCAGATCCAGGGGTTCAGCCGAACCTATCTTGCCATTGTGGCCGAACTGATTGGCGTTTCCGCGTGCGAGGAAGCGGGTGCGGCGCTTGTGCTACGGGGCGAGCGGCGGCCGGACTGGCTCGGCACGACGGTGGTGGACATGATCTGGCAAGCCGCGACGCGAACGCCCGGCGCACCGGCGCTCGCCGATGGCGACCGGCGCTGGACCTACGCCGAGCTGGTCGCCGGTGCCGAAGGGTTCGCGGCGGAGCTGCTGGCGCTCGGCCTTCCGCCTGGCGCCGCGGTGCTAACCGTGCTGCCGCGCAGCGGCGAACTGATGGTCGCGATCCTCGGCATCCTGCGCGCGGGCCTGACCTGGTGTCCGGCCGATCCCGATGCGCCCAGTGATTATGTCGCACAGCTGATCGAGTCGGCGCGGCCGGGCGGCATCGTGTCCCCCGAACCGCTTCGGGGAGAGCTGCACTGGGTACGTCCACCGGTGCAAGGTGTGACAGCGCGCGCGATCTCCGAAGCCGCTTTTCCGGCGCCGGGCAGTGACGCCTATCTCTTCCATACCTCGGGCTCGACCGGCGTGCCCAAGGGCGTGGTCGTGGCGCATCAGGGGCTAGCCAATGTCTGCCGTTGGATACAACACACGCTCGATCTGAAGCCGGGCGACCGCGGGCTGTGGAAGACCGCCGTCACCTTCGATGCGGTGTGCCGCGAGCTGTTCCCGATCCTGGTCGGCGGCGGCGAGCTGGTGGTCGGCCCGCCCGACGCGCAGCGCGACATGCGGCTGCTGATGCGGACGCTGCACGACGAGGCCGTTTCGGTCTTCCACTGCGTCCCTTCGCAGTTGCGCGGGCTGGTCGGCGAGGGCCTCTTCCCCGCCTCGCTGCGGGCGATCATGAGCGGCGGCGAGGCGCTCGACGGAGCGCTCGCTTCCGCCGTGCTCTCGGACAACGACCTGCGGCTCTGCAATGTCTACGGGCCGACCGAGGCGACCGTCGATGTCACCTGCTACGAGGTTCGCGGCGACGAGCCGGCCGGCGCGCTGCCCATTGGCAAGCCCATTCCCAATGTGGACCTGGCGATCGTCCGGGACGACGGGGTGCTGCCCGCGGGATTCCGCGGCGAGCTCTTCATCGCCGGGGTGCAGGTCGCGCGCGGCTATGTCACGACTGACCCGGCCGGCCGCTTCCGTAGCCTGGCGGGGCTCGGGCGGGGCTATGCCACGGGCGACCTCGCATTCGTCCAGTCGGACGGCAACATCGTTTTTGAGGGGCGGCGCGACCGCCAGCTCAAGTTCAACGGCGTTCGGATCGAACCCGCCACGATCGAGGCGGCGCTGCGCGAGCATCCCGGCGTCGAGGATGCGCATGTAGCGCTGGTCGAAACCGCCGGCGCAGGGCGGAACATCGTCGCGCTCGTCACCCCCGCCGCCGCCGCGGATGTGGCCACGCCGTCTTTCCCCGCCGACGGATGGAGCTACGTATTCGAGGACAGTTACGCCGACCTCGACTACAGCGTCCTTCCGGCCGACAACACCCACGGCTGGCTTGACAGCAGCACGCGCGCGCCGATCCCGCAGGACGAGGTGCTCGACGCGATCGGACAGGCGGCGCGGCGCGTCCTCGACTGGCGGCCGCGCCGCATCCTCGAACTCGGCTGCGGTATCGGTACGCTGGGGTTCCGCCTGCTGCCGCATTGCGAGGCTTATCGAGGCGTCGATTTTTCCGAGCGCGCGATCGCCTATGCCCGGCATCACGCGGTGCAGGCGGGCTTCAGCCATGCCGCCTTCGACGTCGGAGCGGCCGCCGACTATGCGCCGCCGCCCGGCGAGCGGTTCGACGCGATCGTCCTGAACTCCGTCGTCCAGTACCTAACTGACCCGAGCGCGCTCGCGATATTGCTCGATCGGCTCGGCCCGCTGTTGCGGCCGGGTGGGTTCGTGTTCGTCGGCGACGTCCGCGACCGCCGGCTCGATGAGCTTTTCGCGTTTTGGAAGGTCAGGCAGCGCGCGGCGGGGGGCGACACTTGCGCGTCGGTGTTGCTGTCGGCGCGGACCGACGCGCTTAACGACGACGAACTGCGGCTCGACCCGGCTTTCTTCGCCGACTGGGCCGCCGCCAAAGGTTTTGCGCCGCCGCTGGTGCAGGTGAAGACCGCGCACGGCAACAACGAACTCGTCCGCTTCCGCTACGATGTCCTCATGACTCCCGCCGCCAGCGATGCGCCCCCCCCCCTGCGATCGCGCGAGATGGTCAACGGGTTGGTCGCGGAGGAGGCGGCCCTTCACCGCGCGGTGGTGGCAGCATCGCCGGGGCGGTCGATCCGCTCGGTCATGCCCGGCGGCGCGGTCGCCGACTTGCTTACGCCGCGCGACGCGCTCGATCGCGTCGATCCGGGCGAGGGGGCGCAGCTCCATTTCTGCCTCGCGGGCGCCGAACCCGACCGTTTCGTGCTTGCCGCCGTGCCCGCCGGCGTATCGCTGGCGGCCTGTTGCCTGGCGGCGGGCGAGCGCACGGACAGGCGCCGGGGGGACGACGCGCGATCCGATGTCGCCGCGATCCGGTGGAAGGGCTTTCTTGCGCTTCAGCCCTCGCTGACGGCGCATCTGGCGGATCGGCTGCCGGCCAACATGCTGCCGCAGCATCTGGTCCCGCTGCCCGCCATGCCGCTGCGCGCTAATGGCAAGCGTGACCTGACGACCCTCGACCTCCTCGCCGCCAGATCACAGGGCAGGACGATGGGTCGCCGCGAGCTTGCCGATCCTGGATCGGTCGAGGCCCTGGTCGCCGGCATCTTCGGCGAGCTGCTCGGCCGGACCTTCTATCTCGACGACAATTTCTTCCTCAACGGCGGGCATTCGCTGCTCGCGACGCAGGCGCGCAACCGGCTGGAGCAGGCGCTCGGGCATCCGGTGACGCTGCGCGACCTGTTCGAGCATCCCACGCCGCGTCGACTCGCCCATGCCTTGTCGGCGGCGCGCGACCGGCAGGCGCAGCGTGCCGAGGCAATCGCCAAGCGGCCAGAAGGCGCGCCGCTGGAAGCGAGCCATGCACAGCGCCGGCTGTGGTTCATCGAGCGGCTCGGCACGGGCACGCCGATTTACAACATCGCGCAGGCGGTGCGGGTCGGTGGCCCGATCGATCTCGACCGGCTCGATCAGGCGATCGGGGAACTGTGCCGGCGCCACGCGGCGCTACGATCCACGTTCATCGAGCAGTACGGCACCCCCGTCGTTCAACTGCTGTCGCCGCGGATGCGCGGCAATCTGGAAGTCCTTCCGGCGATGCACGAGGTGGCTATCCTCGATCAGCTGGACGCGGCGCAGCGCGTCCGCTTCGACCTGACCCGCGGCCCGCTGCTCCGGGTGATCGCCGCGCCGACGACGGAGGGGCGCATGATCCTGTGCCTGATCTGTCATCATATCGTCTCTGACGGCTGGTCGATGGGCGTCGCGCTCGGTGAATTGAGCGCCCTGTACGATGCCGCCGTGGCGGGACGGCCAGCCGCGCTCGCGCCTGTCGCGATCGATTATTTCGACATCGCCGCGCATGATCGCAGCTTCGGCGAGTCCGGTCGCTATGCGCCCCAGATCGGTTACTGGACGCGTCAACTCGCCGATGCGCCCGGACGGCTGGCGCTCCCCTATGATCGGGTGCCGGCCGGGCGCCGGACCTGGGCGGGCGACAAGATCCGGTTCGAGATTCCAGCGGACGTCGCCGCTGGCGTCCGGCGTCTGTCGCGCGCGACCGGCGTCACCGACTTCATGACCCTGCTCGCCGCCTTCAACGTCCTGCTACGCACGCTGAGCGCGCAGGATGACATGGTCGTCGGCACCGTCGTCGCCAACCGCAACCGGCTGGAGAGCGAGGGAATGATCGGATTCCTCGTCAATCCGCTGGCACTGCGCCTGCGCGGCGACGCCGACACGAGCTTTCGCGAGCTGCTGGGATCGACGCGGCGGACGTGCATCGAGGCGTTCGAGAATCAGGACGTGCCGTTCGAGCTGCTGCTCCAGCATCTCGAGGTCGATCGGAGCGCCGACTATCAAGCGGTCTTCCAAGTGCTGTTCGCGATGCAGAACGCGCCCTCGGCCGAGATGCGGCTGGGCGATCTGCCCTGCGAGCGCCTGAAGCTGCCCGCCGTGGGCGCGATGTTCGACCTCAGCCTCGAACTCAGCGACCGCGGCGACGCGATGGCGGGCGAGCTCGAGTATTCGTCCGAGCTTTTCGCCCCGGATACCGCCGCGCGCATCGTCGCGAACTACCTCCAGACGCTGCGCGGCTGCCTTGCCGAGTCCGGTACGCGGATCGGCGACATCGACGTCATCGCTCCTGCTGAGCGCGAGGCGCTCGACGCCTTTGCCGAGGGGCCGGTGCTGGTGCCGGTTGAGGGCGACACACTTACCGGGCGCCTATACGCGGCGGCACAGCACCATCCGCAACGGCCGGCGTTGGTCGAGGCGGCGGGCGAGATCGGCTTCGGGCGTCTCGCCCGGCTCGCGGCGTCGGTCGCGGACGCGCTGGAACGCGCCGGGTGCGGCGCCGACGACCGCGTGGCGGTGATGCTCCCGCGCGGCAGCCTGGCCGCACTAGGGATGCTCGGCTGCCAGTGGCGGGGCGCCATTCCCTGCTATATCGACCCGGCGCTGCCGCCGGACCGCCGCGCCGCGCTGTTGCGGGCGTCGGGTGCCCGCTGGTGCCTCGTCGAGGAGGCGCCATTGGCCGACGCTTCGCGGCCGGCGGACTGCGCGGCGGTGCCGGTGTCGCTCGACATGCCGGTGGACGACGCCGCGCCGCTCGCACCGCCGTGCCCCCGGCCTTGGACGACGGCGTTCGCGACCTTTACCTCGGGGACGACGGGGGCGCCCAAGCTGGTCGCGGTTTCGCACGCGGCGATCTGTGCTCGCTTGCAGGCCAATGACCTCTTGTTCGGGGACTTCACCGAGCGCGACCGCTTCGCGCACTGCTATTCGTTTAACTACGATGGCGGCATCGTCTGTCTCTATTGGCCGCTGACGCGCGGCGTTCCCGTCGTCTTCATCGACCTCGCGGTGCTGGGCGACGCGGCGGCGCTCGGACGAGCGATTGCGGCTCAGTCGGTGACGGTGATCGACTCGATCCCGGCGGTGATCGCCAGCCTCTATGCGCCCGACGTTGCCCACGGACTCAAGGACGTGCGTTTGGTGCTGACCGGCGGCGACACCTGTCCGCCCGACCTTGCCGAGCGGCATTTTGCCTTTAGCGAGGCGCCTATGGCCAATCAGTACGGCCCGTGCGAGGCGGTCATCAACGCCACCACCTCCGTCTATACCCACGACTTGGCGGCCAAGGCGCCGATGACAATCGGCCGCCCGATCGCCGGGTGCACGGTCGCGATCGCCGATGCCGCAGGGCGCGTGGTCCCGATCGGCGTGCCGGGCGAGCTGTGGATCGGTGGGCCGTATCTGGCTGACGGTTATCTGGATGCGCCCGAAGCGACGGCGGAGAAGTTCCAGGCGCGCCGCATGGGACGCCACGAGGGTCGCTTCTATCGCAGCGGCGACCGCGCCCGGTGGCTGCCGAGCGGCGAAATCGAGTTCATGGGCCGCGTGGATCGCCAGATCCAGATCAACGGCATGCGGGTCGAGCCCGGCGAGATCGAGAGCGCGATCTACGCGCATCCAGGCGTCGAGTTCTGTCGCGTGTCACGCCTCTCGGCCGGGGCGAGCCAGTCGCTGGCCGCCTTCGTCGTCGCCCAGCCAGTGGGTCCGACCGCGGCATTGACCGAACAGTGGGCACAGGCGTTTGAAGCACTCTACCTGCCCGCCTGCCGAGACCAATCGCCGGTGCTCGACTTCACCGGCTGGACCGACACGGCGAGCGGCGACCCCATCCCCGCGAACCAGATCACCGCATGGCTCGACGACATTGTCGGGCTGGTCAGCGACCTCGCGCCGCGCCGGGTGCTCGAGCTCGGGGCGGGGCTGGGCCTGATCGCACTGTCGCTGGCCGGGCGCGTCGATGAATATGTCGCGACCGACATTTCGGACCGGGCGGTTGAGGCGCTGACGAGGAAGGCCGAGACGCTCGGTCTGGCATCGCTGACCACGATGAGAGCGAGCGCGCTCGAGGTCGCGTCGACGGTGGACGGCCAGTCGTTCGACGTCATCGTCGTCAACTCGGTCGCGCAATATCTGTCGAGCCTCGACGAGCTTGGCGAGCTGGTGCGTTCGCTGGTGCCGCTCCTATCCGAAGACGGGCACCTCTTCGTTGGCGACGTGCGCGACTATCGCCTGCGTGAGACGTTCTATCGGCAGGTGGTCGAGGCGCGGTACGGGGGCGAAGGCGATCCGCTTCGGCTCGAGCGGCTGGTCGCGCAGGCGCGGGTGCAGGACGAGGAGCTGCACGTCGCTCCCTACGCCTTCGTCCGGTTCGCGCGCGAGAACGGGCTGGACGAGCGCGTGGCGATCCGTCGCAAGCCCGTGCGGTTCGACAACGAGTTGGTCAATTTCCGCTATGACGCACTTCTCTCGCGCCGCTCCATGGCGGGCGAAGCGCCGGTCGATCGCGACTGGTCGCTCTCTATGCAGCACGCACTGCTGGACGAGGAGATGGAACTCCCCGCGGCTGGCGTCCGCCTCAACGGCGTGCCGTTCCTGACTGCCGGACGGCGCGGCATGGCCGTGCGTGCGCCGGCGCTGATCGAGCTGATGGAAGATGCGCGCGCGAAGGGCCAGCAGGTCGGACTCGTGGTCAGCGACGAGCCCGAACGGTGCGACGTCGTCGTGCGCCCGGGCAAGGCACCGCCGCCGTGGCCCTTTGCACGCCTGTCGTCCCCGCCCGACGGTATCGCGCTGGCGAACGTCCCGACGTTCGGCGCCTTCACCCAGCGGCTGCGCGAGGGGCTCACGGCCGGGCTGCGCCAGACGCTGCCCGCGCATATGGTCCCGGCGACCTTCGTCATCCTCGACCGGCTGCCGATGCGCGCCGGTGGCAAGGTGGACGAGCAGCTGCTGACGGCGATGGTCGCAAGTGAAGAATCGGAGCACGGCGAAAACGGGCGCGACGACCTGGCGCTGTCGATCATGGCCGAAATCTGGCGGCGGCTGATCGGCGCGGGCTACATCCCGCCCCACGCCGACTTCTTCTCGTTCGGCGGCCATTCCCTGCTCGCCGCCAAGCTGGTGGCGGCGATCGGCCGCGAGTTTCAGGTCGACCTTCCTGTCATCCGCGTCTTCGAACTTCGCACGCTCGAGCGGATCACCGCCGCAACGCTGGCGCTTCGTCGCAAGGGGGGTGGGTCAGGCAAGGCTCCGGCGGTGGACGAGACGCTGGAACGGCTCGTCCGTAACCAGCGCGCGGTCAGCCGCAGGAACGCGGCGTTGGCGCCACAGGATCGGCATCTCGGCATGGTCCTCACGCTGCGGCGGCCGCTCGATCCGCGGCGGCTCGAGGACGCGCTGGTCGCGGTCGCGGATCGGCACCCGATCCTCGGCTGGCGCTTCGGACCCGAGGGTGGCCTGGCCGGCGGACGGGAGGGACGCGGCTTTGTCGCGTCGGCGCCGCCGAATGCCCCCACGGTCGCGCTTTTGGCGCGGCCGCTGGACACGCTGGTCGACGGCGTTCTCGCCTTTGACGCGGTAGAGGGGGCGGCCGGGGTCGCGACCTTGGTGCTTCGCGCCTCGCCGCTGGTGTTCGACGGCACGTCGATCGAGCGGTTGTTGCGGGAAGTGGTGCGCGAGCTTCACGATGCTCCGCGCCTGTCTGTGCCCGTGTCAGAGATTGCGTTGACGAGTGCGGCGTGGGTGGCGGCCGAGCAGCGGTGCGGCCCGGTGGTGTCGTCTCCGACCGTTGTGACGCGGGGTACCGAGCGGCAGCACGCCGCGGCCGAGTTCGCGCAGTCGGCCGCCGAGATCGCCGTCGTTGAGCGTTGCGCGGAGCGCTACGCCATGACCGTGCCGCCCTATCTGCTCGGCGCGTTCGCCTGGGCGCTGGTGGACACCGGGTTGGCGGGCGCACCGGTCATCGACTGCGCTGTCGGAGACCGGCTGGCTGCGGCGGCGGCGCTTGCGGGAGCGATCGGGCCATTCGCATCGGACGCGCCGCTTCACTTCGACGGGTGCGATCCGGCGGAGCCTGCCGACTATTACGATAGAGCGGCGGATCGTATCGTCGGGCTGGTCGCCGGCACGTCGGGTTCGGTGGAAGAAGAAGAGGTAGCGCCGTTCGGCTTCTCCTATCGCGTGCGGTCTGCGGAAGCCTTCCGGTCGCTCGACATCGATGTGATGGCGGCGCGCAGCCCGCCGTGGAACGACCTGAAGCTGTCGGTCCTGAGGGGCGACGAGGCGCTGGTGGCGCGCTTCTCGTTCGACCCGCTGCGGTTCGATCCACCGTCGATCGCCCGGCTGAGCGGTCGCTTCAGGGAGCGCATCCTTCATGGCTGACGTCGATGTCCGCACCGTCAGGACGCGCCTGTCGGCCGAGGCGCTGGAGCGGGCGCCGCAGTTCCTGCCTCCGATGGACCTCGCAGGCGGCGCCTTCCGCAACGCTGCGCTCGGCGCGCTGGCGGTGCACGGCTGGTGCCTTTACCGCGCGCGCATCGCATCAGTAGAGGCGTTCGAGGCGGTGGTGCTCGGGCTGGGACTGCCGATGACGGCCCGGTACGGCGACCTGCCGTCGCGCGGCGACAGATGCGGTGTCTTCGAAACCACGCCGTACCCGCCGTCCGAGGACATCCTGTTTCACAACGAGGCATCGCATACGCCGCGGGCGCCGCGGCACATCTTCTTCGCTTGCCTTCGAATCGCGCGCGAGGGGGGCGAAACGCCGCTTTCTGACGGCCGGCTGGCGCTTTCGCTGCTAGCGCCGGAAATCCGCCGCCCGCTGATGGAGAAGGGCCTCACCTACATCCGCAACTTCATCCCCGGCCTCGACGTCAGCTGGCAGCAGTTCTTCGGCACGGAAGACCGTGGAGAAGTCGAGCGCATCTGCGCTGAGCAGGGGATCAAGGCGCGCTGGAGGGGCGACGCCGGGCTCGAGACACGCCACCGGACCCCGGCCGTCGCCGTGCATCCTGTCTGGGGCGAACTGCTGTTCCACCAGATCGCGTTGCACCATCCGGCATTCCTCGACCCCGATGTCCGCAGCTTCTTCGAGGAGATGGCCGGCCCCGACAGTACGCCGCGAACCGTGCGGTTCGGCACCGGCGAGCCGATCCCCGACGACTGGGCGCACGCCATCTATCGGGCGCACCTCGATGCCGGGACCGTCTTTCCCTGGGCTCCGGGCGATATCCTGATGCTCGACAATCGGCGGTTCGCGCACGGGCGCATGGCCTTTGCCGGCGAGCGCGAGAATTACGTGATGCTGGGTGAACTGCTGCCGCAATCGATGCTTTGGTCATGACGGGGTCGCTGCTTATGAACAAGATCGCTCACGCCGTGTTGGAGAACGGCTTCGCTGGTCCGCTAGATTCTGGCATTCGGCCCGACATCCTCGCCAGCGCGGCGGCCAAGATCGACCGGGTGCTCGAAACGCGCGGTGCGCACCCCATGTACAGGCGCTTTTCGGTCCGCGATTGGCACCTGATCGAGCCCGAGATCCTCGACCTCTTCACCGAGAGGCGCATCGTCAATGCGGTGTCCGACGTCCTTGGCGGCGACATCCTCCTCTGGCGGTCCAAAATCTTCGCCAAGGCCCCCGGCGAGGAGGCGCTCGGATGGCACCAGGAATGGGGTCCGTTCAACGGCGAGGAGATCGGGAACGACAAGGCCGCCCTCTATCCTGCGGAACATCGCCGCGATGCGCCGTGGAACCTCACCATGTGGCTGGCGCTCGACGACGTGACCTGGGACATGGGGCCGATCCGTTTCGCGCGGGGGACGCAGAAGAGGCGCTTCCCCATCGCGATGGAACCGATCGTCCAATCCGAATTCTACCTCGATCCGTTCCGCGACATCTCGACGCTCGAGCAACTCGTTACCCGCGCGCAGGAGTCGGCACTGGTTCTCGATATCGACACGGCCGACTATTTCGACGGCGCACCGGCCAGTTTGACGCTCGAAGAGGGCAAGGCGCTGGTCCTCGACAAGCTGCGTGCCGAGCGCGGGGCGGTCACGCTCGACTTCGACGAGAGCGAGCACGAGGTCGTGTCGATGCCCATGAAGGCGGGTCAGTTCGTGCTGTTCACCGAGCGCTGCATGCACGGCTCGAGCGCCAACGTCACCGATCGCCGTCGCCTCGCGATCAATGCGCGCTACACCTTCGCCGACACGCTGATCTATCCGTTCCGCGAGTCGAACGAACCGTTCGACGGCTCGAACCTTGACATCAGCAGCCATCGCTGCGTGCTGGTGAAGGGACGGTCGCTCGAGCCGCGCAATGCGGTCGCGACGCCGGACGAGGTCCGTGCAGAACAGACCCTCGGCTGATGACAGGTACAGAGCGGCTAGGGCGCATTGCCCCGCTCGCCGCCGGCGACGCCGCTCCGTTTAGGTATAGACCAGGCGCAGCAGCAGCCGATCGGCGCTTTCGGGCGTCGTGGCACGATGATAGGTCGAGTTGTCCATGACGAAGCCGGTGCCGGCCTTCCCCTCGATAATCGTTTCATTTTCGCTACCGTATTGACGCCTGAGCACATCAGCAGGCTGCGAGTAGCTGAACAGCATCGGCAGCGTCTTCTTCTTGTGTGAGTTCTTGAACATCACATGTGCGCCTGACGTGCGGTCGGTATCTGTGATGTAGAAGGCCGCCATCACGAAATTGTAGCCGTGCAGATCGAAATGATAGTCGATCGCATTGCCCTGTCGCATCTGCTCCTCGACGCTGAGGCCGGTCGCGTAGCTCCAGTAGAGCTCGAGATCGCTGAGGCGCTTGGGCCAGTAGCCGAGATAGCCACTGACCACCTTGAGCAGAACCGGATCATTAACTACCCGCGACACGCATTCGTGGTTCAACAGCTGCAGCTTGCGACTTTTGTAGGCAGTGCCGAGCGAGACCAGCTGCCCGTCTGGGAGGCGCCCGCCCTCCGTCACCTCGGATTTGAAAAACGGCCGCGAGCGTACCGAGTTCTGGAGCGGAAGGCTGCAGGCGAGATTGTAGATTTCGTTGACCAGTGCCGGCGGAAGATCGAAATGAAGCGAAATGCCGTCCTTGCGGAGTTCCTCGACGCTGCGATCGGCGTCGATCGCCTCGAAGAAGCTTTCGGACAGCGGCTGGAACATGCTTTGCGGCGTTTGGTGTCGGCGCCTGTCGGCCGATTGGCGCACTCGCTGCAAATAGCTGTAGGAGACGCGGCAGCTGCGAAACCGCGCCAGCACGAACATCGGGCCGATTCTGAAAACGCGGCGATGAATCGTGTTGAGGAGGATCGACAGCTTCTTGCTATGCTCACGCAACGACCTGGATATCATCGTTGCCTCTAGAAGGCTCTATACGTAAAATAGGGCGCTTCCGGGCCGAGCCGACAGACATCGTCCTCATCGGAACGAGTCGGCCAGACTGAGCCTGCGCGGCGCAGTATACACCCTTATTCCACGGATATGGGATGATGGCCAATCAGTCGCGCGGCGTTGGGCAAGACTGCCTCGAGCTGGTCCGCGTGCGAGAGAAGCTTTAGGATATCGATCTTGCAATCGATCTCCTTCAGCCTCACCTCTGGGTTGTCAGCAAGATAGGCCTCCACCGCCGCTATGTCAGTGCCGTCGAGTTCAATGTAATCGAGCTTGGCAGTGGCCAAGCCGTCATCGCTCACCCCGGTTAGCCGGATCCTGACGGGCCAACCCTGCCCAGGAACATTCACATCAATAAAATCGTAGATCTTTAAACTAGCGAGACCCGATATCTCGACAGTGCTGGTTCGATCTGCCTGCGAAAAGAGACTCATCAGATTCTCCTTTACATATTGTTTGACACCGACTTAAATCGAAGTACAGCGCTGCGCGTTTAGTTGTGCCAGACGTTAGCGTCAGCTGCTTTGGCCTGGCTAACTTTGATCGTACACCCACCGTACGCGCGATGCAACAATGCATGTGGCAAGCGGATGCAGTTCGGCGGTTCCGACGAACTTGGCGTCCCGGCCGCCTTCGGGGCCTTTGGCGAATTCCTTGACTTCCGCACCGAGCAGATGACGGCGAAGCAGGACGATCAGCGTCTCGAACTGCTCGTCGCACAAATCCTCATAGCGCTACACCATATCGGCAACGGTCCGGTTCTGCCTCGGGGCCGGGAGGCCGCGCTTAGATGAAGGCGCATAGCGTGGCCCCAACAACGACGGAATCGATCTTCGTTGTTCCGCCTCGACGCCGTTCCCACGGCCAAGGTGGCGATCCACCGCATGAAAGATCGACTGATATCGGTAATCTTTCTGCCTGGCTCGAAAGGCAGCTTTTTGAGGCAGCCTTGACCAACGCGCTTGATGAGCCGGGAATGACCGGTGTCGGCGTAAGCTGATGCACTCAGTACCGCACGAAACGACCGCCAATGGTCGGCCATGCAGGTTAAGCGTGTGCTGGACCGGGCAGCCTGAAACCCGACCGGCGCCCCGCCGAATTCCAGACAGGATCGGCGTTTTAGCCCCCGCCCCGGCGATGGGACCGGGCGCCGCCTCTACAGCGGTGGTCACGCGACACGTGCTCGCCGATTCTGCCGAAAAGCCCTTTTCGCCCCCCCCCGGGGCGGGGTCTTTCCCGGGAAACCATGCCGCCAGAAAATTACAGACGATTTTCTGCTATCGATAAAAGCCGGCCTACCTATTTCGTGAGCCGGCCGCGCTGCTTGTCACTCAGCGTCCGGCGGGGCACCATCGCAAATTAAGACACAGCAGGCGGGACACCGCGCGGCATACCTTCCCCCTTACAAGAGAGTCTGGCCTATTGCGCATCGGTTAGGTTGCGCCCACCTCAACCTTGAAGTAGGATCGCCAGAATCGGCATCGCGATCATTTGTTAATAATGATTTATCACCGCCACCACGTCGGAACAATTGATAAACCAAAACTCGCGTGGGAAAAATTAATTACTCGGAAATATTGTCGCGGCTCAAGGGTTTACGAGCCGCTACCTATGAAGCCCGAGAATTATCTCAGAATTGCCGAGCTGGTTCTTGAAGTTGCTCGGCGGCCGTTGTCGGCCCGCGCAATTATGGAAGCGGCACATCGTGGGGGCATAGTACCCCGCCGCTTTTACGGAAAAACCCAGCATAAAACACTACAAGCGCGCTTGAGCGAGGACATCCTCCGCCACAGATTGGAAAGCCGATTTTTCCGGACGAATCCTGGTCAATTTTTTCTATCGCGACTGCGCTCTGACCCAACGATCCCAGACGACTATAAAGATCCGTTCCATGCGCGTCGCCGGACAAGAGACTTAGACAAAGCAGAAGCACTAGCTATCGAAGAAAATTTCTTACTTTCAGTCAAAGACCACTTCCTTGACTGGAGAAGCTTGATTGAAGCAGCGACTCGGACGGGAGCACTTAGACATATTGATCCCAAAACACCACACGACGGGTATGTTCTTGTTTGGGCTTTCTCAGTCGTCCGAAAGAGGGAGAAAATTCTTTCTTACAGGAATGGACGATATAGAGATGATCGCGACGCATTCGCTAACCGTAAGTCGATTGGCTTTGCGGAGATCGTCAGCTATGAAAACCAAACACTGTTTAACGACGATTTTGGTATAGCAGATTGTGGCCTGCGAACAGTCATGTACGATCTAGATCTTTCTTATTCGGCATTCTCTTCACAGATAGTAAAACCCGTCATATCTTTTGCGGCCATATTATCACAAGCGCAGACGAAACCTGCCATGATCTTTGTCCTCGAATGGGAGTGCCCGGACTGGTTTGAGCCAACGGCACGCCGCCTATCTTTGAACGATCTTCGGTGGATAGACCTGAACCAACGACCGAATGACGCAGAAGCATTCGAGCCGGTCTCAGCCCTGGCGTTGGAAGGTCTAATACAAAATACACGCCACAAGTGCAATAATGCCTCGAATTAGCGCGCAACAAGTAGCGATTATTCGATTCGAGTTGGAGCGCGGCAATCCAAAGCGAAAGAAGGTCGCGCTACAGGATCTGTGCTCACTCTATAGAAAGGAGTTCTTCCTCGGCTCTGATGAAGTTCACGGAGTTGAGGCGACAATCAATGGACTGCTTCTACAGACTGGTCAAGATCTGAAGGTCGTTCGATGGTGTCTGAATGCACTGGCGCAATTTGGGCGCTATAAAAACTCTGAATTCTACGTCAATGCGGCTCTTAAGAAATACCAGGGTAACGCAGAGATAGAAGCTGCGGGTGTTGCTGCCCTATGCTTCATGCGCAGAGGCGATGTTGGATCCATCGAAGCGCTCGCCGACATACATCCAACAATATGGAAATTGGCAGCTTTACAGAATACAAGCCCGAAAAACCTAGACCTTGGTTCACTAAAGATAGATATTGATACGGCGGAGAACGATGTCCTCAGGCTGGCTCTTATAACAGTCGGACTAAATCGTGATATCGAGCATCTATTCCATCCAAAACATAAAAACGGCGTTCTCGTGAAGCGCCTGGGCGAACATCCAGATGATATAGTACAGCAGTACAGCGTTTGGGCCGTCATAGAAAATAGTCGCCTTGATTTCCATGACCTCGGAATTCAACTCGATAAAATACGTGATTTGAAATCTAACGTTCAGGCTAAAGTCTACCAGTTGGTAGCCGAACGCGACCCAGATCTCAGGCGCAGACTTGCAATTACAGCTCAAGGGTCTTCGTTTGAGACGTCTGAGGATGCAAGAGAAGGGTTAGCGAAGGGCATCAGATCTTCCTATTACGATGGACTTGAAGGTATCACCCTGGACTGGTTTCCGCAGGAGGAAAATCCGATAGTGCGCGGGCACCTCGCCGAGCATTTCGCGCGCTTTTCGGATGACTGCCCTCTTTACCAGCCAATAGCCCTCCGCATCAACGAAGAAGCCCCAAGCCTTAGCGAAAGGCTTATGCTTGGTGCGGCGAAGACAAATCTGCATAGTAAGCTGCAAGCGGCGGAAACAATTACTTTACTCGATAGGATGGGTAATGCTTACGATTTAGGGGCCGCCATTCGTGACCGTATCGCTGGAATTGGGACTCGATCCGCATTCAGAGTTCTGCTTCTGTCGGCGAGTCCGATTGATAAGCCGAGGATGAGACTGGAAGAAGAGCAAAGGAACATTGATCAGCGGTTGCGTCTCCTGAAGAACAGCAGCGCTGACATGCACTTTTCATTTGAGCCGGCAGCTCGCACTCAAGACTTGCTTGCAAATGTCCTGGGGTCATATGCTGACATATTTCATTTCAGCGGTCACGGCATATCGGGCGGACTGATTTTCGAAGATGCCTCCGGTCATCACCAAATCATTTATGCGGAAGAAATAGCTGATTATCTTGCGCGGCTGGGAAGGAACATAAAATGTGTGCTTCTGAACGCCTGCTTTTCAACTTCGTTAGCTGCAGCACTCAATCCATATGTCGATTATGTGATCGGCTGCAACTCCGCGATAGATGACGATGCGGCCATAACCTTCGCGGGTTCCTTCTACGTTTCTCTTGCCGGTGGCCTATCTTTCGACGAGGCGTTTAGATCGGCAGCTGAAGACGTCGCCTTGAACCACTCTCGTCGTGAGGCAGACAAATACGCAATCTACCTTCGAGCGCACGTCACGGAGAACGCCGAGTCTGCAATCGAGAAGGGTAAGTGATGAATCGTTAGAGGCAGCGTCTACGTAAGGAAGGAATTTGTCTTCGCGATCTATTACTCAATTTCCTTCTCAAAGCGGCCGTCGAAAAATTCATTTGCCGGCCGCACCCATATACGACCGTCGTCGCCTTGGTAGACAACCAAGCGCTCATTGTCTCCGACAGGAGCGGACGTTTGCAAATTGGCCTCTCCGACTATTCTGTATGTCGAGCCTCTTTTGCGATGTCTATATAGACATCCGGTTACAACACTTGCGTTGCTTTGTTCGTGATCGTTCATATTCCGCACCTCGATCGACTGCTTGTTCCGATTATGCGATACTCTCGAACCTGATTCGAAAACCGACTCTAGCTCATTTGTCGGTCGGCGCTGAAACGAGCCCTTGCCCTACGTCGGCGGCATCAAGCCCGGCTACGAAGACGCCCTCTTGCGCTGAGGTGATAAGGTTCGCCCGCACATTAGACGGGTTTGCCTGCGTACGGCGCTTTCCAAGGGCCTCCCACCATAACGCCGCAACCCCTGCAACGTGCGGGCACGCCATGCTTGTCCCACTTAAGCTAACCAACCCTCCGCCGATCTCAGCAGATAAGATGTCAACGCCAGGCCCTGCGACTGTGGCTAAGCTATTAGAAAAATCCGCAACGTCGAACTTATCATCCTTCCGGCCGATTGCGGCGACTGAAACAACATCATCCGCCGCTGCCGGCAACGATGCCGCGATTCGATAATCGGGTTTTGTGTTGCGCTGACTCTCATTCCCCGCTGCGGCGATTACTAAGGAAGATGCGGAGAAATTTTCCTGTGCTTTGTTAACTCGCATCAGAGCATCGAAAAGTCGCAGATTACCGCGGTAGGCCTCCAGCGCTTTCGATGTCGCAAGTTCAACTGGCCACTTCTTTTCGACTAAAGAAGCAACCATTCCGGGATAATCAAATCCCACAGACATGGAAATTATGTTTGCCCTGTTCCGCATCGCCCAGCTGAGACCGTTGAATAGGGCTTCCGAGCTGCCACGACCATCGTCCTTCAACACCTTACCGATGAAGGCCGTGGTGATGCCTCTTGCCACACCGATCCTGAAGCTGACGTCGCGACCAAATATGGTTCCAGCACAATGCGTGCCGTGCCCGTTCCGATCGCCGTTTCCCGAGCCGCTGAAATCTTCCTCAAGTATCTTTACCCCTGTAAAAGCTGGATGCTTGGCGTCGATACCGGTGTCCAACACAGCCACGGTGACGCCTGCTCCAGTATGGGCTGATTGATCTGCCTTTACGGCAGTGATCCCCCAATTCGTCCCGGACTTGCCCGATTCAGAGCGATACGGTTTTATTAGGGTGATAGGCATTGTAGGGCATGCTGCAACAATGTCGGGGTCACGCTGCAGATCTGCAATGTCTCTATCTCGCAGGTCATCTACACTAATATCCAGATCATCAATTGCTGCAGAATCTCCCCTAGTGCGGCGTGAAGAGTTTGCAGATGCTACCGCTGCAGAACCGCGCAGCATTACGTATCGAGTCAATTTCCCACCTCACTATCTAGATAGTCCAGAATACCGCAGGACGGTGCAGTTGTGGAGATCTGGCGAATTTACTAATCTCGCTAACTCTATTTACGGGCTAGCGAAAGCTTGTAGCTATTCTCAACGCGCCGTGCTCTCGACCGTCACCACACAGCTCTGAATGTTCAGGAAGTGGTGTACGAGAGGTCGGTAGCTGGTATGGCGGTTCGTTCATCGCGAGCACCTCTTCCGTGGTCCCGATACGCTTCTAAAGCCCACGGCAGATCGTGCTGCCTGTCGCGATGATTTCGGTGTGCCTGCCCTAATGCCTTCTATCGGCCCGCTCCAGGCGCACACGCTGCAGCCGATCTGCAGGTTCGACAACCCATGTATGTAGCCTTGCCGGGTATGACCAGGAACATGAGCCGTCTCGCGTTCAGAATCACACCCACGCCGGGCTTCTTGTTCCGCTCGCACGTCCGGTCTCCGTCGCTTGTCGCGCCTAACGGAAGGGGCACAGAGTGCTAGGTAGACGGTTGTTGGAATTGCTCGCCCAGCTCTCCTGATGATCCCTGGCGCAAGATAGCGCCGCCTCTTCCGCTGCTCCGGCCGTGCGCTAAGGACAGACCACCTGTCAGCGGGCGTTGAATACTCCCTGATTGTGGGCATCGAAAATTCCCTGGTCGGTGCCCGGGCCTGAGTGCGCGGAGGGCACCCCGCGCTCTCAGGCTTATCCATCCTGCGCCACCATGCCGGCCGATGCGTATCGGTCGGGAGCGACGAGGATGGTCGTGCTGGGAGAACTCCTCATGATCCTCGACCTGCACCAACAGGGCCTGTCGGTTACCGCCATCGCCCGCTGGACAGGGCGTGAACCGAAGACGGTCCGGAAGTACATCGCGCGCGGCCTCGAACCACCGGCCTACGGTCCCCGCCAAGCCGGACGTCCGAGCAAGCTCGCCCCCTACCTCGTCTACCTGCGTGAGCGCGTCACAGCCTTCCCCGATCTCAGCGCCGTGCGCCTGACCCGCGAGCTGCGGGAGCGGGGCTATACTGGGGCCTACACCGCCGTGAAGCGGTTCGTCGCCGCGACCCGTCCGCCCGAGGCCAAGCCCTACGAGGTTCGCTTCGAGACCCCCGCCGGCCAGCAGGCGCAGGTCGACTTCGCTCGCTTCGTGGTCACCTTCACAGACGCACCGGGCGCGAGCTGCATCGTCTGGCTGTTCTCGCTCGTGCTCGGCCATTCCCGGCACATCGAGGCGCGCTTCGTCCTGCATCAGGACCTGCAGACCCTGATGCGCTGTCACATGCAGGCGTTCGCCGCGATTGGCGGCGTGCCGATCGAGATCCTCTACGACCGCATGAAGACCGCGGTCACCGGCGAGGCCGCGGACGGCCACATCGTCTACAATCGATCCTTGCTGGCGCTGGCCAAACATTACGGCTTCCTGCCGCGTGCCTGCCGGCCGTACCGGGCCAAGACGAAGGGCAAGGTCGAACGGCCGTTCTCCTACATCCGCCAGGACTTCTTCGTTGCCCGCTCCTTCCGCGACCTCGACGACCTGAACCTCCAGCTCCGGACTTGGCTCAACACCATCGCCAACGTCCGCCTGCACGGCACCACGCAGCGAGTCGTCTCAGAGGCTTTCGCCGCCGAGAAGCCCGAGCTGCAGCCGCTGCCCGCCGTGCCCTTCGATGTCCTGCTCAAGCTCGAACGGCGCGTCAGCCACGACGGCCTCGTCTCGATCGGCGGCAACTACTACAGCGTGCCGGATCGGACGCGGCGCGTCGTCGAAGTGCACCAGTTGCCCGACACGATCCGCATCCTCGACGGCGGCCGGCTCGTGGCGAGCCACTCGATCCTGGAGGGACGGCGCCAGTACCGCGTCGATCCCGAGCATCGGCAGGGCGCGGCCGCCCGAGCCATGCGGCACGGCCATCCCGACAGCCCGACGCTCGGTCGGAGTGGCGATCACGTCGCGCAGCGCTCCCTGGCCGTCTACCAAGCCGTCGGCGAGCGGCTCGCCGCTGGGATCGGGGTCCGGTCATGACCCGCACCGCTCCCGCCCATGCCGCGACGACCCTCGACAGGATCAAGCACAGCCTGGTCGGCTTGCGCATGCCGCGAGCCCTCGAAGTCCTCGACGCCACGGTCCGGCGCATCGAGCAGGGCGAGATCGATGGGATCACCGCCCTCGACGAGATCCTGATGGAGGAACTACGGCCCTGCTCGACCGCTTGCTGCATCACGCCGTCGTCATCCAGATCGAGGGGGCGAGCTACCGGCTGCGCCAGCACGGCGATCTCATCCCCGAGCACGTCCGTTCGAAGGCGCTGATCACCCCGCCGCCGGTTCCACGACGCCGCGGCCGGCCACCCAAAAAGGCGACCCTTGATCATATCGCCGGCTGATCACCGATCACCATCGAACCCGCCGGGTAGGGAATTTTGAAAGCCCACAAATGCGGAGACTTCGGCGCTCGTTGACACCACCATGTTGAAACCGGTCGATGCCTACCGGCGTCGCACTCGTGTTGCGCTCCGGTCTGCCCTGAAAGGCGCCGCTAGCCGAGATGATCTGGCGACTGCGAGATGACTTGCTGACGCCACCTGCGCAATTTGCAGGATGCGGGGGTGTGGGCGCGCCGGCTGCATTAAGCCCTTCTGAAGCGCCTCGACGGCGCGCAGCAGCGGCGTCGAAACGGTCGGCATTCGCAATTAGCTTTACTGTGCAGGCCGCACGCTACCGCATAGCCTTACAATGCGGCCAACCCGTGCGCTGCCATAGCCTCGTTGAAGGGGGGCGTGATCTCAGGCTGAAGGCGGCGAATTGCAGAGGCAGTTTGGGCGTTGTTCGTAGCGGGCGGCTCGACCTTCTGGTTCCTGATTGCTCTCCAGATCCCATCATGAACCACCAGAAGGGCCAGCTCATCACGCGGGCGATTCGCATCAGTGCTTCCCATGCGCTTCCCAATCTGCCCTACTGGGAAGCGGCAGAAGACCAAAGTCGAGGTAACCTATTGTAATTATTGGTGGGCGGTGAGGGACTCGAACCCCCGACCCTCTCCGTGTAAAGGAGACGCTCTACCAACTGAGCTAACCGCCCGGCTGGCGACCGTTACGGCATGGTCCCGGTCCGGTGCAAGGGTCCGCACCCCGGATCCTTATCAGGGGTCGATGAGCCGCGTCGCCAGCGCGGGTGTCAGGCCGATGCTCTCGACAGGGTCAGGCCTCGACGGGGCCTGCCCGAATGCGCCCGCGGCCAGAACCGCGCGGGTCCCCGCCTCGACCGAGCAGATCACCGGAACGGGAACCTGGGGAGCGATCCGCGCGGCGAGCCCGGCCAGACCGGCACCGCCCAGGATGACCGACTCGGCGCCGGCCCCCGCGCAGGCGCGGCAGGCTTGGGCGAGGATCTCCAGGGCCGCGTCCGGGTCACGGGCGATGGTGCCGCCGCTCGGAGCCACCGTGCGGAGGGCCGCGAGGGCGTCGGCGAGGTTGAGGGCCGCCACGAACTCCCGCAGCATCGGCTCCCAGGCCGCGCCCCCGGTGACGATCCCGAAGCGACCGGACGCAGCGGCCTCGCGGCAGGCCGCTTCCGCCATGCCGATGACCGGTACCCGCGACAGCTCACGCAGGGCGAGGAGGCCCGGATCACCGAAGCAGGCTAGGTAGACCGCATCGCAGCCGGCGCCGTGCTCCGCGAGAGCGTCGAGGGCCGCGTGGCCGGCGATCGCCGCCGCCGCCCGGCTCGCGATGTAGCGGGCTCCGAACCGGCCGGTGACGGCGCGCAGCTCCGCACGGCCGCCGAGCTGGGTGCGGACATGGCCGGCGACGAGATCGGTGACGTGCGCACTCGTGTTCGGGTTGATCAGCAGGATGCGCATCCGGGCCTCCGCGCTCGCGTTCGCGCATGAAAAAGCCCCCGGGGCTCGGGGCACCGGGGGCTCGTCTCAATCGATCGGGCGGCTCAGTGCGCCACGAAGGCAGCGCCGTCCTCTTCGGTCCGGGCGGGCTTCGCCACCGGGAGCGGCTCCTCCCACTCGATCGCCTCGGGCTGACGGACCAGCGCCTTCTCCAGCACCTGATCCATCCGCGACACAGGCACGATCTCCAGCCCGTTCTTCACGCTGTCGGGCACCTCGGCGATGTCCTTGGCGTTCTCCTCGGGGATCAGCACCGTCTTGATGCCGCCGCGCAGCGCGGCGAGCAGTTTCTCCTTCAGGCCGCCGATCGGCAGGACCCGGCCGCGGAGCGTCACCTCGCCGGTCATCGCGACCTCGCGGCGGACCGGAATCCCGGTCAGCGTCGAGATGATCGCGGTGGCCATGGCGATGCCGGCCGACGGACCGTCCTTCGGGGTCGCCCCCTCCGGAACGTGAACGTGGATGTCGCGCCGGTCGAACAGCGGCGGCTCGATCCCGAAATCGATCGCCCGCGAGCGGACGTAGCTCGCCGCCGCCGAGATCGACTCCTTCATCACGTCCTTCAAGTTGCCGGTGACCGTCATCTTGCCCTTGCCGGGCATCATGACGCCCTCGATCGTCAGCAATTCGCCGCCGACCTCGGTCCAGGCCAGACCCGTCACCACGCCGACCTGATCGTCCGCGTCGATCTCGCCGTAGCGGAACTTCGGCGGGCCGAGGAAGACCGGAAGGGTGTCCGGGGTCACCGCGACCGACTTGGTCTTGGTGATCAGGATCTCCTTCACCGCCTTGCGGATCAGGTTGGACAGCTCGCGCTCCAGGTTGCGGACGCCCGCCTCCCGCGTGTAGCGGCGGACCAGCATCATCAAGCCATCGTCGTCGATCGACCACTCGTGCGTCCCGAGGCCGTGCTTCTTCAGGGCGTTCGGGATCAGGTGCTTGCGCGCGATCTCGACCTTCTCCTCCTCGGTGTATCCGGCGATGCGGATCACCTCCATCCGGTCCATGAGCGGGCCCGGGATGTTGAGGGTGTTGGCCGTGGTCACGAACATCACGTTCGAGAGGTCGTAATCCACCTCCAGGTAGTGGTCATTGAAGGTGCTGTTCTGCTCAGGGTCGAGAACCTCGAGGAGCGCCGCCGACGGATCGCCGCGGAAGTCCATGCCCATCTTGTCGATCTCGTCGAGCAGGATGAGCGGGTTCGAGGTCTTGGCCTTGCGCATCGACTGCACGATCTTGCCGGGCATCGAGCCGATATAGGTCCGGCGGTGACCGCGGATCTCGGCCTCGTCGCGCACGCCGCCGAGCGACATCCGGACGAACTCGCGACCCGTCGCCTTGGCGATGGACTTGCCGAGCGAGGTCTTGCCGACGCCGGGAGGACCGACGAGGCACAGGATCGGGCCGGTGAGCTTGTTCGCGCGCTGCTGCACCGCGAGGTACTCGACGATCCGCTCCTTGACCTTGTCGAGGCCGAAATGATCCTCGTCGAGCAGCGCCTGGGCGCCCAGCAGGTCCTTCTTGATCTTCGAGCGCTTGCTCCACGGGATGCCGAGCATCCAGTCGAGGTAGTTGCGCACGACGGTCGCCTCGGCCGACATCGGCGACATCTGCCGCAGCTTCTTCAGCTCGGCGGTGGCCTTGTCGCGGGCCTCCTTGGAGAGCTTGGTCTTCTCGATCTTCTCTTCCAGTTCGGCCAGCTCGTCGCGGCCATCCTCGGAGTCGCCCAGCTCCTTCTGGATCGCCTTCATCTGCTCGTTCAGGTAGTACTCGCGCTGGGTCTTCTCCATCTGCCGCTTGACGCGGGTCCGGATGCGCTTCTCCACCTGCAGCACGGAGATCTCGCTCTCCATCAGCGACAGCACGCGCTCGAGGCGCTGCGCCACCGTGGGGGTCTCCAGGATGCCCTGCTTGTCGGAGATCTTGACGAGCAGGTGCGAGCCGATCGTGTCGGCGAGCTTGGACGGCTCGTCGATCTGGGTCACGGCGGAGACGACCTCGGGCGAGATCTTCTTGTTCAGCTTGACGTAGTTCTCGAACTCCGAGAGCACGGAGCGCGCGAGCGCCTCGGCCTCGACGCGGTCGCCGAGCTCGTCGTGGAGCGCCTCGGCGGTCGCCTCGTAGAACTCGTCCGAGCGGGTGAAGTCGACGACCTTGGCGCGGCCGACACCCTCGACCAGCACCTTCACGGTGCCGTCGGGCAGCTTCAGCAACTGGAGCACCGAAGCGAGCGTGCCGATCTTGTAGATGGCGTCGGTCGCCGGGTCGTCGTCGCCCGCGTTGATCTGGGTGGCGAGCAGGATGTGGCGGTCGGTGCGGACGGCCTCCTCGAGGGCGCGGATCGACTTCTCGCGGCCCACGAACAGGGGCACGATCATGTGCGGGAAGACGACGATGTCGCGCAGGGGGAGGACGGCGTAGGTGCCCGTCGAACCCGGGACCACCGGCTGGCGCGATTTCGACTGTGACATGTGACTTCCTCTCAGGGACGCCCGGGTTCGGCGCCCCCATGCACGGAGCGCGCCTACAGCCGGGTGCCGACCGGGCCGCGAGGGTCGGATTTCGCTAACTTTGCGGCTGGCGACGCGGACCGGACCTCGAAGGAGCGTGCGGCCACCGCGCTGAGCCTGAGGTGGCTGCGAGGAAGCGCGTTTTCAAGGCGATCCCCGCAGCGCGCCCGGCCTGGGCCGGGCGCCTGATGCAACCCTGCCGAGTGCCTACGCGCTGACGCTCGCGGGCGTGTCCTTGTTGCGGTCGCCGTGGATGTAGAGGGGGCGCGACTTGCCCTCCACCACCTCCGGACCGATGACCACCTGCTCCACGGACTCGAGGCCCGGCAAGTCGTACATCGTGTCGAGCAGGATCGTCTCCAGGATGGAGCGCAGGCCGCGGGCGCCGGTCTTGCGCTCGATCGCCTTGCGAGCGACGAGCGACAGCGCCTCGTCCTGGAACGTCAGGTCGACGTTCTCCATCTCGAACAGCCGCTGGTACTGCTTGACCAGGGCGTTCTTCGGCTCCTGCAGGATCTTCTTCAGCGCGGCCTCGTCGAGGTCCTCCAGGGTCGCCAGGACCGGCAGACGGCCGACGAACTCGGGGATGAGGCCGAACTTCAGCAGGTCCTCCGGCTCGACCGAGCGGAAGATCTCGCCGGTGCGGCGGTCGTCCGGGGCCTGCACGGTCGCGCCGAAGCCGATCGAGGTGCCCTTGCCGCGCTGGGAGATGATCCGCTCCAGCCCCGCGAAGGCGCCGCCGCAGATGAACAGGATGTTGGTGGTGTCGACCTGCAGGAATTCCTGCTGCGGGTGCTTCCTTCCGCCCTGGGGCGGGACGGAGGCGACCGTGCCCTCCATGATCTTCAGGAGCGCCTGCTGCACGCCCTCGCCCGACACGTCGCGGGTGATCGACGGGTTGTCGGACTTCCGGGAGATCTTGTCGATCTCGTCGATGTAGACGATGCCGCGCTGGGCCCGCTCGACGTTGTAGTCCGAGGCCTGGAGCAGCTTGAGGATGATGTTCTCGACGTCCTCACCGACGTAGCCGGCCTCGGTCAGCGTCGTGGCGTCCGCCATGGTGAACGGCACGTCGAGGATCCGGGCCAGCGTCTGCGCGAGCAGGGTCTTGCCCGAGCCGGTCGGCCCGATCAGCATGATGTTGGACTTGGCCAGCTCGACGTCGTTGTGCTTCGTCGCGTGGGCGAGCCGCTTGTAGTGGTTGTGCACCGCGACCGAGAGGACCTTCTTGGCGAAGTCCTGGCCGATGACGTAGTCGTCGAGGACGCGGCGGATCTCCTTGGGGGTCGGCACGCCGTCGCGGCTCTTCACCAGCGAGGATTTCGACTCCTCGCGGATGATGTCCATGCACAGCTCGACGCACTCGTCGCAGATGAACACCGTGGGGCCGGCGATCAGCTTGCGGACCTCGTGCTGGCTCTTGCCGCAGAACGAGCAATACAGCGTGCTCTTCGAGTCGTTGCCGCCAGTCTTGCTCATATCGGTCTCCGATTCCTCGCGTCCGCCGCCGGCAAGGGGCGGACGCGCATCGCATGAATGTAGGGGGCCCGTTTAAAGAAACAGTGTGCTGCGCGCCTTTGACCGAAGGGCCCGAACCTCGATGCAAACACGCTGCCGCGGCGGGATCAAGGCCGCGCCGCGGCGGTCAGGCGACGCGGGCCGGTCAGGCGGCCGCCGGCTCGGGACGCTTCTCGATCACCTCGTCGATGAGCCCGAACTCCTTGGCCGCGTCGGCGGTCATGAAGTTGTCGCGCTCCAGCGCCGTGTGGATCGTGTCGTAGTCGCGGCCGGTGTGCTTCACGTAGATCTCGTTCAGGCGCCGCTTCAGCGCCTCGATCTCGCGGGCGTGGATCAGGATGTCGGTCGCCTGACCCTGGAAGCCGCCGGACGGCTGGTGGACCATGATCCGGGCGTTCGGCAGGGCGAAGCGGTGGCCCGGCTCGCCGGCGGTGAGCAGCAGGGAGCCCATCGAGGCGGCCTGGCCGACGCAGAGGGTCGTCACCGGGCAGCGGATGAACTGCATCGTGTCGTAGATCGACAGGCCCGAGGTAACCACGCCGCCGGGGGAGTTGATGTAGAAGGAGATTTCCTTCTTCGGGTTCTCCGCCTCGAGGAAGAGCAGCTGCGCCACGATCAGCGACGCGCCGTAATCCTCCACGGGGCCGGTGAGGAAGATGATGCGCTCGCGGAGCAGGCGGGAGTAGATGTCGAAGGCGCGCTCGCCGCGGCTCGACTGCTCGACGACCATCGGCACGAGCGCGTTGTTGTAGACGTCGATCGGATCTCTCATCTCATCCTGCCCCGGAGTGAGGCCCGGGGCTGCCGCGAATCAGGGCAGCCCCGGGCATGTCAGCGAACACCGGCGATGCTTAACCATCGCCTAACCCTTGCCCGCCGTCCTGGGACAGAGCGGGACTCAGTCGGCCTTGGCTTCGGTCTTGGCGTCGGTCTTGGACTCGCCCTTGGCCTCGGCCTTGTCTGCCGGCTTGCCGCCGGTCGTGTCGTCGTCATCTTCGTCCGCGAAAAGCGCCTCTTTCGAGACGGGCTCCTCGACGAGCTTGACCTGCCCGAGGACGTGGTCGACGACCTTCTCCTCGAACAAGGGCGCGCGGAGTTCCGCGAGCGCCTGCGCATTCTTCCGGTAGAAGTCCCAGACCTGCTGCTCCTGGCCCGGGAACTGCCGGACCCGGGCGATGAGGGCCTGGTTCACCTCCTCGTCCGAGACCTTGATATCGGCGCTCTCGCCGACCTGCGCAAGCACGAGACCGAGACGGACGCGCCGTTCCGCGATCTTCCGGTACTCGGCCTGGGCCTTCTCCTCGGTGGTGTCCTCGTCCTCGAAGGTCTTGCCGCGGGTCTTGAGGTCCTGCTCGACCTGGGCCCAGACGGCGGCGAATTCCTGGGCCACCAGCGACGGGGGCAGCTCGAAGGCGTACTTGCCGTCCAGCGCGTCGAGGAGCTCCTTCTTGAGCCGGCGGCGCGAGGCGGCCTCGAAATCCCGGCCGATCGCCTCGGAAACGGCCTCGCGGAGCTTCTCCAGCGACTCCATGCCCATGGACTTGGCGAGCTCGTCGTCGATCTTCGCCTCGCCCGCCGCCTGGATCTTCGTGACGGTCACGTCGAACTCGGCGTCCTTGCCGGCGAGGTGCTCGGCCCCGTACTCGGCCGGGAAGGTGACCTTCACGAGGCGCTTGTCGCCGACCTTGGCGCCGACGAGCTGCTCCTCGAAGCCCGGGATGAACGAGCCGGAGCCGAGCTCCAGGTCGATGCCCTCGCCCTTGCCGCCCTGGAACTCCTCGCCGTCGATGCGGCCGACGAAGTCGATGGTGACGCGGTCGCCGCTCTGGGCCTCGGCGCCCTCCTCGCGCTCGGTGAACGGACGGCTCTGGCCGGCCATGCGCTCCAGGGCCTCGTCGACCTCGGCGTCGGCGGGCTTGGCCACGAGCTTGGTCAGGCTGACGTCGGAGAGGTCGGCGAGCTCGAAGCTCGGCATCACCTCGAGGGCGACCTTGAAGGCGAGGTCGCCCTTGGCGTCGAGCGCCTTCTCGACCTCGGCCTGGTCGGTCGGGAACTCGACCTGCGGCTCCAGGGCGAGCTTGAGGCCGTTATCGGTGACGATCTGGCGGTTCGCCTCGTTGACGGCGTTCTGCACCACCTCGGCCATCACGGAGCGGCCGTAGACCTTGCGCAGGTGCGCGACCGGCACCTTGCCGGGACGGAAGCCCTTGAGCTGCACCTTGTCCTTCATGCCGGACAGCTCGTTGGTCAGGCGCTCCTCGAGTTCCTGGGCGGCCAGCAGAACCTGAAACTCGCGCTTCAGCCCCTGGGCGTTGATCTCGGTCACCTGCATCGTCGTCGTCGCTCTTCAAAGAAACCTGGGTTCGCCGGCCGGGCCGGCGTCGTGCTCGCGCGGACCGGGATGCCGAGATGTCGGGTACGGGGCGGAGGGTCCCGAGGGGACCGCAACCTCAGCAGAGGTCCTGGTGCGGGCGGAGGGGCTCGAACCCCCACGTCTTGCGACACTGGAACCTAAATCCAGCGCGTCTACCAGTTCCGCCACGCCCGCGCGCGCCGACATCCGGCGCATCGCCGGCCGCCGGAAGCGCGCCCTATAGCATGGGCCGGCGGGCCCGCAGCAAAAAACTTGCCCCTGTGGCGCGGGAGCCCGCGCGCCGCTAAGGAGCGGGTCCGTCGCGAGCCGCAGCCGAGATCCCATGCCGCCATCCCGCACCGTGCCGCCGACCGATTCGCGCGCCGGCACGCCGTCGCGACGAACCCTGCTCGCCGCCGCGGCGGCCTTCGGGCTCGCGCCGGAGGCCGCGCGGGCCCAGGCGCCGGCCGCCGCGCCGGGGACATCCGCGCCCGTCCAGCCGCAGCCCGAGCCCGCGCCGGCGGCCCTGCCGGCGGCGCCCGGCAAGGCCCGGTTCAGGCCGGACCCCGCACCCGAGACGGCGGTCTGGTGCTTCGACGGCAAGGCCCTGCCGCCCGTGGTCCGGGTGAAGCTCGGGCAGGCGTTGCGCCTCAAGGTCGAGAACCGGACCGACAAGCCGCTGTCGCTGCACTGGCACGGGGTGCGCAACGTCAACGCCATGGACGGTGTCGGCGGCGTGACCCAGGCGCCGATCCCGCCGGGCAGCGACTTCCTCTACATTTTCACGCCGCCGGATGCCGGCTCCTACCTGATCCGGCCCCTGGTCGTCGGCGGGGCGAGCGAGCCGTCGGGCCGGGGCCTCGCGGGCATGCTGGTCGTCGAGGAGACGAACCCGCCCGCGGTCGACGCCGACGTCAGCGTCGTCCTGCAGGACTGGCGGCTCCAGGACGACGGCACCCTCATGCCGTTCGGGCAGACGGCGCTCGCGGCCGCGCACGGGCGCCTCGGCAATCTCGTGACCGTCAACGGCAAGCCGGTGCCGGGCGCCTTCGAGGCGAGGCCCGGCTCCCGAATCCGCCTGCGTCTCGGCAATGCCTGCAACGCCCGGGCAACGCGCATCAAGTTCGAGGGCGTGAAGGTCTACGTGGCGGCGGTCGACGGCCAGCCCACCGACACGTTCGAGCCCCTGCGGGCGACCCTGCCCTTCCCGCCCGGCACCCGCTACGACCTGCTGGTCGACCTGCCGGAGGAGGAAGGCGCCACCTGCGAGATCCACGCGCTGATCGGCAAGGGCCTGGTCCTGGCGAGCGTCGTCACCAAGGGTGCCCGGATCACCGAGAAGCGGCCCCCGATCGGGCCGATCGGCGAGAACAAGCGCCTGCCGGCCGAGATCAAGCTCCAGAACGCCCTGCGCCGCGACGTGGTGATCACCGGCGGCGCCTTCGTGCCGAAGGGCAAGGACGGAGTGAAGGACGGAGCCAAGGACGGCCCCGCGCCCGATCCGGTCTACACGGGCGACCCGCAGAAGATCTGGTCGGTGAACGGCGCGAGCGGCACCGCCGGCCTCGCGCCGATCTTCTCGGTGAAGCGCGGGCAGGTGGTGGTGCTGGCCCTGCGCAACGAGACCGCCTTCCCGCAGGCCCTGCACCTGCACGGCCACTGCTTCCGCCTGCTTCATCCCCTGGACGACGGCTGGGAGCCCTACTGGCTCGACACGTTCCAGCTCCTGGAGGGGCGGACGGCCCGGATCGGCTTCCTGGCGGACAATCCGGGGCGCTGGCTGATCAGCGCCACGGTGCTGGAACGGTTCGACACCGGCCTCTGGACGATGTTCGAGGTCACCTGAGCGGTCGGCCGCCGTGTCAGCCCCCGGTCGACGCGACGAGGTCGCGCAGGACCGCCGGCATCAACTCGGGGATGTCCTCGGCGATCAGGCCCGGCCCGTGGCGCAGGCCCGCATCCCCGTGGAGCCAGACGCCGGCCGCGGCGGCCGCGAAGGGCTCCATGCCCTGCGCGAGCAGGCCGGCGATCAGGCCGCCGAGCACGTCCCCGGACCCGCCCGTCCCGAGATAGGGGCTGCCGTGGTCGTTGATGGCCGCACGGCCGTCGGGGGCCGCGATCACCGTGTCGGCCCCCTTGAAGACTACCACGGCACCGGTGAGCGCGGCCGCCGCGCGGGCCCGGGCGACCTTGTCGGCGCCCTCGGCCATCGCGTCCGTCCCGTCGAAGAGCCGCGCGAACTCGCCGGCATGCGGGGTCAGCACGGCCCGCGCGTCCCCGTCGGCGAGATGGGCGGCGAGCAGCGGCGCCTTGCCGGCGAAGCTCGTCAGCGCGTCGGCGTCGAGGACGAGGCCGCGCCCGGCCGCGGCCGCGACGGCCACGCGCTCCCGGGTCGGCTCGCCGGTGCCGAGCCCGGGTCCGGCCAGGATCACGTTCAGCCGCTCGTCGGTGAGCAGGTCGTCGAGGTCGTCGGCGCTCTCGCAGGGCCGCAGCATGATCGCCGTGAGGTGGGCGGCGTTCTCGGGCAGCGCGGCGGTCGGGGACGCGACGGTGACGAGCCCGGCCCCGACCCGCAGGGCGCCGCGGGCGGCGAGCCGGGCGGCGCCGGTCTTGGTGGCCGGCCCGGACAGGACCAGGGCGTGGCCGCGGGTGTACTTGTGGCTCGCGCCGGTGAGGCGCGGGAAGTCCCGGCCCCACAGGTCGGGCCCGTTCCGGTCGAGGGGCGCGCGGGCGGCCAGGCCCGCCTCCAGCGCCGCCGGGCCGGTCCCGATATCGGCGAGGCTGAGCTGGCCGCACAGGCCCCGCCCAGGCTGGAGCAGGTGCCCGGGCTTGAAGGTCACGAAGGTCACGGTCTCCACTGCCCGGATGGCGGCGCCGCGCACCGCGCCGGTATCGCCGTCGACCCCGCTCGGCACGTCGACGGCGAGCACCGGCATCCCGGCCTCGTTCACCGCCTCGACGAGCGCGCGGGCGGCGCCGTCGAGGTCGCGCGACAGGCCGGCGCCGAACAGGGCGTCGATCACGAGGTCGCCGGACGGCAGCGCGCCGCCCTCGGCCGGGTGCACCGGCCCCGTCCAGGCCGCGGCCGCGAGCGCGGCGTCCCCCGTCAGCGCCGACACCGCGCCGAGGCAGAAGAGTTCGACCGCGTAGCCGGCTTCGGCCAGCAGGCGCGCGGCCACGAAGCCGTCGCCGCCGTTGTTGCCCGGCCCGCACAGGACGACGACGCGGCCACCGGCCGGGAGCCTCGCCCGGGCGCGCCCGGCCACAGCGGCCCCGGCCGCCTCCATCAGCGTCAGGCCCGGCACGCCGCCCTCGATTGCCGCGGCATCGACCCGCCTCATTGCCGCAACCGTCAGCAACCGCATATCCGTCTCCGCCTCTGCCCGTGCACCGATCAGCCCTGACTAAAATCGCGCCAGATTCCGGTGAAGCGCTCTAAGGATGTGCGTGCATCGCACAGCAAATAGGCACTATGGTCGGACACGCCGCGAAAACGGCGTGGCGAAGGCGTCACGAGGATGTTAGAAATGCCAGGCACCGCAGCGCAGGCCCGAGCGGCATGAAGAAGATCGAAGCGATCATCAAGCCTTTCAAGCTCGACGAGGTGAAGGAGGCGCTCCAGGAGGTCGGCCTCCAGGGCATCACCGTCATCGAGGCGAAGGGTTTCGGCCGTCAGAAGGGCCACACGGAGCTCTACCGGGGCGCCGAGTACGTGGTCGACTTCCTGCCCAAGGTGAAGCTCGAGATCGTCCTGTCGGACGCCCTGGTCGAGGGCGCCGTGGAGGCGATCCGCAAGTCGGCCCAGACCGGGCGCATCGGCGACGGCAAGATCTTCGTCTCGACGATCGAGGAGGCGATCCGCATCCGCACAGGCGAGACCGGCACGGACGCGATCTGACCCGAGCCCGCCCGCGGTCCAGGACCGCCGGCGGCCGCGCACCGCGCGACACTGCCTAAGATTTCGCACTGCGCGAATGTCCGGCATCGGCGCCTCCGGCCCTGGAGCGCCGCTTCCCGCACCCCACATCATCGGGAACGACCGGCCCGACCGGCCGCTCGAACCGGATGCAGGAGGAAGTGCGATGGCCGCCACGGACCCGCGCGAGACCGCCAAGATCTACGATCTGTCCGCGTTCCGACGCGCGCGCGAGACCGCCCGGGCGGCTCCGGAGGCGAAGCCTTCGCCCGTGCCGAGCTTCGGCGGGGGCGCGTGGTACCACGAGGCCGCCATCCGCGAGGACGAGCGCCCGCGGCGGCCCTGAGGTGGAGGTAATTCGGGAGCGATGGTGCCCCTGCGGCCGTCGAGCGGGCCCGACGGGCTCCCTCACCCGACCCACTCATCCTGACGTGCCCGCGCCAGCGGGCCTCGAGAGGGCGCCCGACGGTCCGCGCGATCCCCGGAGGCCTCCGTCGAGGCCTGCGCCGCGCTCCAACCCCGAGGACGTGGTAGATCGGAAGCCCGTTACCCCGGAAACGGCGAAGCCGGACCCGAGGGCCCGGCTTCGTATCGTCTGTCGAAGCTCCGCGTCTTACGCGGCTGCAGCGGCCTCGGTCGGCACGGAAGCGATCGTCTTCAGCACCTGCGAGGCGATCTGGTAGGGGTCGCCCTGCGAGTTCGGACGGCGGTCCTCCAAGTAGCCCTTGTAGCCGTTGTTCACGAAGGAGTGCGGCACGCGGATCGAGGCGCCGCGGTCGGCCACGCCGTACGAGAACTCGTGGATCGAGGCGGTCTCGTGCTTGCCGGTCAGGCGCATGTGGTTGTCCGGACCGTAGACGGCGATGTGCTCCTCGCGGGCGTTCTTGAACGCCTCCATGAGCTTCTCGAAGTAGGCCTTGCCGCCGTGCTCGCGCATGAACGCAGTCGAGAAGTTGCAGTGCATGCCCGACCCGTTCCAGTCGGTGTCGCCGAGCGGCTTGCAGTGGTACTCGACGTCGATGCCGTACTTCTCGCAGAGGCGCTGCAGGAGGTAGCGGGCCATCCACATCTCGTCGGCGGCCTTCTTGGAGCCCTTGCCGAAGATCTGGAACTCCCACTGGCCCTTGGCCACCTCGGCGTTGATGCCCTCGTGGTTGATGCCGGCGTCGAGGCAGAGGTCGAGGTGCTCCTCGACGATCTTGCGGGCGACGTCGCCGACGTTCGAGTAGCCGACGCCGGTGTAGTACGGGCCCTGCGGCGCCGGGTAGCCGGAGGCCGGGAAGCCGAGCGGGCGGCCGTCCTTGTACAGGAAGTACTCCTGCTCGAAGCCGAACCAGGCGCCGGCATCGTCCAAGATGGTGGCGCGCTTGTTGGACTCGTGCGGGGTCACGCCGTCCGGCATCATCACTTCGCACATCACCAGCACGCCGTTCTTGCGGGCCGGGTCGGGGAAGTGGCGCACGGGCTTCAGCATGCAGTCGGAGCTGCCGCCCTCGGCCTGCTTGGTGGACGAGCCGTCGAAGCCCCACATCGGGAGCTGCTCGAGGGTCGGGAAGCTGTCGAATTCCTTGATCTGCGTCTTACCGCGGAGGTTCGGGGTCGGCGTGTACCCGTCGAGCCATATGTACTCGAGCTTGTATTTGGTCATTCCGGTTCTCTCGTCCGTATCGATGCGCGACCTGGGCAACCCGGGAAGACGCGAACGGCTTGCCGCCTCGTCGACGGCTGCGGCCGCAATTGCATGGATCGTGCCAGGAAGGCCATTGCCGGAGAACAACGGTGCCCTAGAAACGGAGCTGCCGATCACGGTTACGAGATCGGGTGCGCGAACGGGCCGATCGTCTCATCCGTCGGCCGATTCCGCTGTCCGGCGGGTGGCAAGGCACGCCCGCGCCGGATATCAAGCGCCGCTTGCCGGCGCGCGACCGCGTGCGGGTGCGCCACGAGAGCCGATTCAGAGATCCCTGGAGGATGCCCACGATGACGACTGCGGCCGAGGTGCTGAAGACGATCCGGGACAACGACGTGCGTTACGTGGACTTCCGGTTCACCGACCCGCGCGGCAAGTGGCAGCACGTCACGTTCGACGTGTCGCTCATCGACGAGGAGATCTTCGACGAGGGCACCATGTTCGACGGCTCCTCGATCGCCGGATGGAAGGCGATCAACGAGTCCGACATGCTGCTGATGCCGGATCCCGTCACCGCCACGCTGGACCCGTTCTTCTCGGCCGCGACCATGTCGATCGTCTGCGACGTGCTGGAGCCGGCCACCGGCGAGCCCTACGGCCGTGACCCGCGCGGCACCGCCAAGCGCGCCGAGGCCTACCTGCAGCAGACCGGCATCGGCGACACGATCTACGTCGGCCCCGAGGCCGAGTTCTTCGTGTTCGACGACGTGAAGTTCGGCGCCGACCCGTACCGCACGGGCTTCGAGCTCGACTCCACCGAATTGCCGACCAACGGCTTCACCGATTACGAGGGCGGCAACCTCGGCCACCGGGTCCAGACCAAGGGCGGCTACTTCCCGGTGCCGCCGCAGGACTCGGCGCAGGACATGCGCGGCGAGATGCTCGCGGCCATGCAGTCCATGGGCGTGAAGGTCGAGAAGCACCACCACGAGGTGGCCTCGGCCCAGCACGAGCTCGGCATGAAGTTCGACACGCTGACCCTGCTCGCCGACCACATGCAGATCTACAAGTACTGCATCCACAACGTCGCGCAGAGCTACGGCAAGTCCGCGACCTTCATGCCCAAGCCCGTCTACGGCGACAACGGCTCGGGCATGCACGTCCACCAGTCGATCTGGAAGGACGGCAAGCCGGTCTTCGCGGGCGACAAGTATGCCGGCCTGTCCCAGGAGTGCCTCTGGTACATCGGCGGCATCATCAAGCACGCCAAGGCGCTGAACGCCTTCACCAACCCGTCGACCAACTCGTACAAGCGCTTGGTGCCGGGCTACGAGGCGCCGGTGCTGCTCGCCTACTCGGCGCGCAACCGCTCGGCCTCCTGCCGCATCCCGTGGACCAAGAGCCCGAAGGCCAAGCGCGTCGAGGTCCGCTTCCCCGACCCGATGGCGAACCCCTACCTCGCCTTCTCGGCGCTGCTGATGGCCGGCCTCGACGGCATCCGCAACAAGATCGACCCGGGCCCGGCCATGGACAAGGACCTGTACGAACTGCCGCCGCGGGAGCTGAAGAAGATCCCGACCGTGTGCGGGTCGCTCCGGGAGGCCCTGAACAGCCTCGACAAGGACCGGGCCTTCCTCAAGGAGGGCGGCGTGTTCTCGGACGACCAGATCGACTCGTTCATCGAGCTGAAGATGACCGAGGTGCTGCGCTACGAGATGACGCCGCACCCGATCGAGTTCGTGCAGTACTACTCGCTGTGATGTGAGAGCCGGCCGGGCACGAGGCCCGGCCCGGCACGCACCTCCGGGCCGGGGCCTCTCGCGGGGCCCCGGCCTTTTTCTTGGGGACGCTCAGACGTTACCCCTCGCCACCTCACCCGAGGCAGCCCGTGAGCGCCGAGACCGGGTCGGGACCGGTGCGGTCCCGGGCATGCCCGGCGGCCGGCTGCATAGGTGCCCGCGCACACGGAGCCCGAACGATGCTCACCCTCGACCACCTCGTCGTCGTCGCGCCCGACCTCGCGGAGGGCGTGGCCCATGTGCGGGACTGCCTCGGCCTCGCCATGCCCGAGGGCGGTCGCCACCGCGAGATGGGCACGCGCAACCACCTGCTGCGCCTCGGCGACGCCCTGTTCCTAGAGGTGATCGCCGTCGATCCGGAGGCGCCGCCGCCGTCGGGCGCCCGCTGGTTCGGCCTCGGCGACGCGGCGCGGGTGCGGGCCGACTGGGATTCGGGCCGGCGGCTGCGCGGCTTCGTCGCCCGCGCGGACGATCTCGACGGCCTCCTCGCCGCGCACGGCGCGCTCCTCGGCGCGGCGGCGACGATGACCCGGGGCGACCTGTCCTGGCGCTTCGCGGTGCCCCCGGGCGGGGCGTGGCCGGCGGACGGTGCCGCGCCCTGCGCGATGGCGTGGGGACCGCGCGGCAATCCCGCCGCGACGATGCCGGATCTCGGCGCCGGTCTGGAGGCGCTCGTCCTAACGGATCCGGATCCCGACGCCGTCGCGGGGCTTCACGCGGCGCTGGGCCTCGTCGCTCCACCGCAGGTTGTGGCCGGCCGGGGCCCGCGCTGGACCGCCCGGATCAGCACGCCGTCGGGTCCGCGGAACCTGACCTGAGGGCGACGGACCCTCCTCGCCGGCCTGATCGGGTGGGCGACCGGCGAGGAGGGCCTGGCCGGGACTCGGAAGCCCAGGCAGCCACAACCTACCAGCGACTTATCGCGGTGCGGTGACAGGAAAGTCTCACTCCGCACAGGAAGTGTGCAGGCCCCGCCGGACGATCAGGTGTGCGCGAAGATGTCGGTCTCGGGCCAGCCGTCGAGGTCGAGGCGCGCCCGCGTCGGCAGGAAGCCGAAGCAGGCGGACGCGAGGTCGGTACGACCCTCCCGGGCCAGCATCGCGTCGAGCCGCTCCCGGGCCGCGTGGAGGTGGAGGACGTCCGAGGCCGCGTAGTCGAGCTGGGCCTGCGACAGGGTCTCGGCGCCCCAGTCCGAGGATTGCTGCTGCTTCGACAGGTCGACGCCGACCAGCTCGCGGACCACGTCCTTCAGCCCGTGGCGATCCGTGTAGGTGCGCGCGAGCTTCGAGGCGATCTTGGTGCAGTAGACCGGGCTCGGCATCACGCCGAGGGCCCTGTACAGGACCGCCACGTCGAACCGCGCGAAGTGGAAGATCTTCAGGATGCCGGGATCGGCCAGGACCCGCTTGAGCACGACCGGCTCCGGCCCGTCCTGCGGGATCTGCACCACGTCGGCCGTGCCGTCGCCGGTGGAGAGCTGCACCACGCAGAGGCGGTCCCGATGCGGGTTGAGACCGAGCGTCTCGGTGTCGATGGCCACCGCCCGCCCCGCGTCGTAGGTGGCGGGCAGGTCGCCGCGGTGGAGACGTACGGTCGGGCTCGGCATCGTTCTCGGACCTTGCGGGTTTTCGGCCGGTAGCATCGGTGCCAAGTGCCGGCAAGCCGCGGACGATCCGCGCGGTTGGGACCGACAGGGAGCTGGACATGACGGCAGCCGAGGTGATCGCGACTCTGGGGTTGAAGCCCCATCCGGAGGGCGGCCATTACCGCGAGACGTTCCGCGATCCACGGACCGTCGACGGCCGTTCGGTCGGCACCGCGATCTACTTCCTGCTCGATCTCGGCGAGGTCTCGGCGTGGCACCGGGTCGACGCCACCGAGATCTGGCACTGGCACGCCGGCGCGCCGCTGGTGATCACCACGAGCCCCAACGGGCACGACGCCGAGGCCCGGCATCTCGGGCCGAACCTCGCCGCCGGGCAGCGCCCGCAATGCGTCGTGCCGGCCGGCCACTGGCAGACCGCCACCAGCCTGGGCGCCTGGACGCTCGTCGGCTGCACGGTCTCGCCGGGCTTCGACTTCGCCGGCTTCGAGATGGCGCCGCCCGATTGGCGGCCGACGCCGCGCGGATGATCCGCCGCTATCATGGCGGCGGCGCGCCGGGGCGTGCGGGGTCACGCCCCTGTCACCGTCCCCCTCTACCGGCGGCCTGAAACGGGAGGTTCGCGATGCGTGCGATCATGTTGGGGCTGGGGCTGCTTCTGGGAGCGGGCGCCGCGCTCGCCGGCGAGGCCGCCCAGCTCGGCCCCCGGCCCTTCTATCTCGTCGACCAGCTGAAGCCCGGCCCGCTCAAGGACAGGCTCGCCGCCTGCGGCGTCGACCGGACCTACACGCCCCGGACCTTCTCGATCTCGCACCGCGGCGCGCCGCTGATGTTTCCCGAACACACCCGGGAGGGCCTGCTCGCCGCGTACCGGATGGGCGCCGGGATCATCGAGTGCGACGTGGCCTTCACCAAGGACCGCCAGCTCGTCTGCCGCCACAGCCAGTGCGACCTGCACACGACCACCGACATCCTCGCCCGGCCCGAGCTCGCGGCGAAGTGCACGCAGGGCTTCACGCCGGCCGACCCGGCCAACGGGCGGAAGGCCTCGGCCAAGTGCTGCACCAGCGACCTGACGCTGGACGAATTCAAGTCGCTGAACGGGAAGATGGACGCGTCCGACCCGGACGCCACCACGGTGGCGGCCTACATGAACGCCACGCCGCGCTGGCGCACCGACCTCTACGCCGGCACCGGCACGCTGATGTCGCACAAGGAGTACATCGCGCTGGTGAAGGGGATGGGGCGGAAATTCACCCCCGAGCTGAAGGCGCCCCAGGTCCCGATGCCGTTCCAGGGCACCTACACGCAGGACATGTACGCCCAGCAGCTGGTCGAAGAGTACCGGGAGGCCGGGATCCCGGCCTCCGACGTCTACCCGCAGAGCTTCCAGCTCCGCGACATCCTCTACTGGTTGGAGAAGGATCCGGAATTCGGCCGCCAGGCGATCTTCCTCGACGACCGGGACGAGACCGCGAAGGGCTTCGACCCGGAGAAGCCCGCCACGTGGCAGCCCGGCATGGCCGAGCTCGCCCGGAAGGGCGTGAAGATCCTGGCGCCGCCGCTGTGGATGCTGGTCCGGCCCGGCCCGGACGGGACGATCGAGCCCTCGACCTACGCCCGGGAGGCCAAGGCGGCCGGGCTGGGGCTGATCGCGTGGTCGCTGGAGCGCTCGGGCCCCCTGAAGGGCGGCGGCGGGTACTATTACCAGTCGATCAAGCCGGTGGTCACCGGCGACGGCGACATCCTGCGGCTGCTCGACGTCCTGCACGGTCAGGTGGGCGTGCTGGGGGTCTTCTCCGACTGGCCCGCGACCACGACCTTCTACGCCAACTGCGTCGGCGCTCCTTAGCGCCGCCGCTCAGTCGGCCCAGAGGGCCACGAGGGAGAAGAGGCCGGCCATCACGAAGTTCACGATCAGGAAGCCGGTGATGATGAGGGCGAGCGTCATGGTGGCCTCGGAGGCGGCGCGGTCTGGGGGATGGGTGCGCGGCGCGGCCAGGTCTTCGTGGACCTGCGCCGCCCGCCGATGAGCCCCGCGGCGCGACCGCGGGGGCATGCGTGGTGTCCGTCTAGTACGGGCTCAGCACGTAGAGGAGGTTGGACAGGTACTCGCCGTTCAGCGGCTTCCAGCCGAGCCGCCGCCGGATCAGGCCGTACCCCGCGCAGGTCAGCGCGGCGGAGCCGAGAACGGCCAGCGTGAACCACACGAGGCTGGCGGTCGCGAACCCGACGGCGATGCCGATCAGGGCCACCGTCACGAAGATGATCTGGCTCGGGTTGCGCGGGCCGCGCGTCGTCATGTCGGACATGGGAACCTCCCTCGATCCGGATCAGCGGGCGCGGCAGTTCGGGCCGTACCAAGTCATGGTCCGGCGATCCATGCCGCCGTCCGAGGAGGCGCCGCAGACGGGGAACCGCGCGTCGCCGGTGCGCTGCAGGCTCATGACCTTGTAGAGGTCCTGCTGGGCCTCGCGGCGGCGGTTCTGCTCGGCGAGCTGCGCCTGCCAGTACAGGTTGCTGTTGGACTGGGCGACGGCGCGCTGCTGGTGGAGCCCCATCATGCACTCGGCGAAGCCGTCGGTGCCGGGCTCGAAGCCGAAAGCGTAGCACTGGTTCTGATCCAGCGCGTGGCGCTCCTGCGGGGTGACGCAGGCCGCCAGCCCCAGGGCACAGGCCGCCGCGAGCCCGAGCTTCGCGATTGCGGGCAGCCCGGAGCGGTCGTCACGGATCGCGGTCGTGCGGGAAGAACAATTCTGGCTCGCGCCGATAAACTGAACGCCGAATTTACCGTGAAACCAGTTGTTCATGATCCTCAGGACCTCGATTTCTATCGGCAGGACCATCCGTGAGCCGATGGAAGGAGGTCTATACGAGGCCGTTCGAATTGTTCGTGTCTCAGAACACGCGGGCCGGCGGCTCGATCGCTGCCCGCAATGCCCGTTATCCCGCCCGACGCGCGATTCCGCACGCGGGGAAGGACTTTCGTCACGCTTGATGGGTCGGATGGTCCGGGCCCGCGACCACGGCCGGCGGCGCGCGCGGCGCGTGGGCCGAACCGGCGCGGCCCGGGACGGTCGCCGGCAGGTGGGGCCGGCGCGGGGAGCGCCGTCGTCGGGCTCGGCCGCGCGGAGTGTCGGAAGGAACGCTCACCGGACGGAGAGTTGCGCGTCCGGCGCGGTGGGGCGGCTCGCCCACAGGGCGGGCGCGCCGGGTCGAACCGGCGCGCCCGCGGCGATCAGACGAAGTGCTGGCCGCCGTTGATGGTCAGCGTCGAGCCGTTCACGAAGCCGGCCTCGTCGCTCGCCAGATACTCGACCGCGTGGGCGATCTCGTCGGCCTCGCCGAGGCGGCCGGTCGGGATCGTGGAGATGATCTTGTTGCGGATATCCTCCGCCACCGCCATCACCATCTCGGTGGCGATGTAGCCCGGCGCCACCACGTTGACCGTGATGCCCTTCGAGGCGCTCTCCTGCGCGAGCGCCTTGGCGAAGCCGATCACACCGGCCTTGGCGGCCGAGTAGTTGGTCTGCCCGGCCTGGCCCTTCTGGCCGTTAATCGACGAGATGATGATGATGCGGCCGAAGTTGCGGCTGCGCATGCCCTCGATCAGCGGACGGGTGCAGGTGAACATCGAGTCGAGGTTGGTCTTGATGACCGCCTGCCACTTCTCGAACGTCATCTTGTGGAAGGCACCGTCCCGGGTGATGCCGGCGTTGTTCACCAGGATGTCCACCGGGCCGAGCTCGGCCTCGATCGCTTTGATGCCGGCCTCGCAGCTCGCGAGATCGCCCACGTCGAACTTGAAGACGGGGATGCCGGTCTCGGCCTTGAAGGCGTTGGCCGCCTCGTCGTTGCCGGCGTAGTTGGCGGCGACCTTGTAGCCCTTGTCCTTGAGCCGCTTCGAGATCGCCGCGCCGATGCCGCGGGTGCCGCCCGTCACGAGGGCGACGCGTCCTTGAGCCATTGTTTCCTCCTGTTCGCATCACTTGATGCCGCGTGCGGATGGCGTCCGCACGCGATTTTTTCTGACTTCGGCCTTAAGTCTATGTTGTGGGCCGATACTGTCGTGACAGACCGATCAGGTCCGCTCGACGCACATCGCCACGCCCATGCCGCCGCCGATGCAGAGCGTGGCGAGGCCCTTCTTGGCGTCGCGGCGCTTCATCTCGTGGAGCAGGGTGACGAGGACGCGGGCGCCCGAGGCCCCGATCGGGTGGCCGATGGCGATGGCGCCGCCGTTGACGTTCACCTTCGCGTCGTCCCAGCCCATGTCCTTGTTCACGGCCAGCGCCTGGGCCGCGAAGGCCTCGTTGGCCTCGATCAGGTCGAGGTCGGACGGCTTCCAGCCGGCCTTCTCCAGGGCCTTGCGCGAGGCCGGGATCGGGCCGGTGCCCATCACCTTCGGGTCGACGCCCGCGGTCGCCCAGGACTTGATCCGGGCGAGCGGGGTCAGGCCGCGGCGCTCGGCCTCCGAGGCCGACATCAGCACCAAGGCGGCGGCGCCGTCGTTGAGGCCCGAGGCGTTGGCGGCCGTGACGGTGCCGTCCTTGGTGAAGGCCGGCTTCAGCTTGCCCATCGCCTCCAGGGTGGCGCCGTCGCGGATGTACTCGTCGGTGTCGACGACCGTGTCGCCCTTCTTGCCCGGCACCGTGACGGGGACGATCTCGTCCTTGAACCGGCCCTCCTTGCGGGCGGCCTCGGCCTTGTTCTGCGAGCGGGTCGCGAACTGGTCCTGCTGCTCGCGGGTGAGCTGGAAGGCCTGGGCGACGTTCTCGGCGGTCTGGCCCATGTGGTAGCCGTTGAAGGCGTCCCAGAGCCCGTCCTTGATCATGGTGTCGACGAGCTTCACGTCGCCCATCTTCTGGCCGCCGCGCAGGTACTGCGCGTGGGGCGACAGCGACATCGATTCCTGGCCGCCGGCCACGATGACCTTGGCGTCGCCGTTGGCGATCTGCTGCATGCCGATCGCGACCGTGCGCAGGCCCGAGCCGCAGACCTGGTTGAGGCCCCAGGCGGTGGCCTTCTCGGGGATGCCGGCCTTGATGGCGGCCTGCCGGGCGGGGTTCTGGCCGGCGCCCGCGGTGAGGACCTGGCCGAAGATCACCTCGTCCACCTCGTCGGGCGAGACCTTGGCGCGCTCCAGGGCGGCCTTGATCGCCGTCGCGCCGAGCTCGTGGGCCGGCACCGCCCCGAAGGCGCCGCCGAACGAGCCGACCGGCGTGCGCGCCGCCCCGACGATGACGATCTCTTCGCTGCCTGCCATGTGAACGTTCTCCTCTCGCGAGCCGGCGCGCCTTCCACGTCCCGGGGCGCGCTCTGTGCCGGCCCTGGGATGAAGGGCCTGAGGTGGGCGAAGTCAAGGTTGTGGATCAACGCGCCAAACGCGCCGATGACGCGACCGCGAGACTGAAATGGCGCGACCGCCCCGACCGCTCTGCATTATTCTGCGTTGAACAGCTGCAGTTTGCTGTTTTCTGCGCCCGGGGAAGGCTTTAAGGATCGTGTTGCGGGCGCGAAGACAGCCCCCGTCAGACAGCACCGCGCGTCTGCAACGCCCCCCGGTCCCGAGTCCAGAAAGGCCGTTCCCGATGGCGGATACCGTCAAGGCCACCCAGACCGTCATCAAGAAGTACGCCAACCGGCGCCTCTATCACACCGGCACCTCGACGTACGTGACGCTGGAGGACCTCGCCACGATGGTGCAGAACGGCGAGGATTTCGTCGTCTACGACGCGCGCACGGGCGACGACATCACCCGCTCGGTCCTGACGCAGATCATCTTCGAGCAGGAGAACAAGGCCGGCGCCGAGAACCTGCTCCCGGTGGCGTTCCTGCGCCAGCTGATCCGCTTCTACGGCGACAGCATGCGCACGATGGTGCCGAGCTTCCTCGAATTCTCGATGGCGAACTTCGCCAAGGACCAGGACGGCCTGCGCGAGAAGTTCGCCCAGAGCTTCGGCCCGGCGGCGTTCCAGAACGCCATCGAGCAGCAGGTGCGCACCAACATGAACTTCTTCGGCGATGCCATGAAGATGTTCACGGGCTTCGCCCCGCCCGCGCCGGGAGCCCAGCCGACCGCGCCGGCCGCGACTCAGCCCGCGACCTACGGGGGCGGCGAGCTGGACGATCTCAAGCGCCAGATGCTGGAGATGCAGCAGCGCCTGGAGGCGCTCGCGAAAAAGTAATTCGGCCGGACCGACCGGACGAAGGGTTGACGATCGGTAAACGTCGGCCCCACCTTTGCGACACGGGCACGGAAACGTGCGGAGAATGTGCGCATGGTGCGTATCGGAACAGTCAGCCGTCTCGGCCCGACACAGGTCCGCTCCACCCGGCGCGCGCCGGTCCCGGACGCGGACACCTCCCCCGAGACGGCGCGGACGGAGGTCCAGGCGCTCGCCCTGATCGACGGGGGCCGGTCCGATGAGCCGCCCGCCCCCCTGACAGCGGAACGCGCGGCCGCGGGGAGACCCCGCGCCGGCTTCATCGCGCAGTTGCTGATGGCGGGCGATCCGACGCTGCTGCCGTCGCGCCTGGAACGGACCCGGATGGCCGCCGCGCGCTACGCGGAGGCCGCGCGGCGCCTCGCCTGAGGCGCCGCCCTCGCGAGGCTCAGGCCTCGGCCGACTTCACCTTCAGGACCTGACGGCCGCGGTACATGCCGGTCTTCAGGTCGATGTGGTGCGGACGGCGCAGCTCGCCGGAATCCTTGTCCTCGACGTAGGTCGGCGCCTTGAGGGCGTCGGCCGAGCGGCGCATGCCGCGGCGGGAGGGGGAGGTCTTTCGCTTCGGAACGGCCATGGCAGGATCCTTCGTGACGCCGCGGACAAAGCGGCGCGCGGGCGGCTCCTCGATCGAGGATCGCCACGCACACCGCGGGATACGGATGAGGCCGGGCTTATAGCTCCGGCGCCGGCCCGTGACTAGGGGTGCCGGACCACAACCGTTAAGGGCGGGTTCAAGCGGAGCGGCGCAGATCTGGCCGGACGGCACCGCGGTGCGGGCCGCGCCTCTCGGGAGAACGCCATGGCTTCCTCCACCAAGACCCTCGCCCTCCTCGCCCTCCTGTCGAGCCTCGTCGCGACCCCGGCCCTGGCGCAGGCGCCGCAGGCGCCGACGACCGCGGCACCGACGGCCCCCGCGAAGCCCGCCGCCCCGAGCGCGCCCGTCGCCGGATCGCCGAACGCCGCCAAGGGGGCGCTGATCGATCTCAACAGCGCCAGCACCGAGGAGCTCGACGCGCTGCCCGGCATCGGCGCGGCGCGCGCGGCCGCGATCATCAAGGGACGGCCGTATCGCGGGAAGGACGATCTCGTCTCGAAGAAGATCATCCCGCAGAGCGTCTACGACGGCATCAAGGACAAGGTCATCGCCAAGCAGAAGTAGCCGCTACTCGGCGATCGCCCCCTGGGGCATGGAGAAGCCGGGAGGCGTCTTCGGGGCCGCGGCCTTCGGTGCCGCCTGGCGGGGCGCCTTCTTGCGGGCCTCGGCCTTCGGCACCTTCGGCGCCTTGACGGCGGGCGGCGCCTCGCAGGCGCGGAAGGTCAGCTGCGCCAGGGGCGTCCCCTCCTCGCTGACGATCGCGATCGGGTCGGGGAAGGTCGGGAGCGTCGGCTCCCAGTGGATCGGGCTGCCCAGCATCGCCTCGACACCCGACGCGGCGCCGCCGCGCCGCAGCGTGGTGAAATCGGGCCCGTAGGCCGTGGCGACCTTTCCGGCGATCACGACCTGGAGAACCTCGTTCACCTCGGGCGTGAGCGGCCTGAGCGGGTTCGTCGTGCGGACCTGCCCGGCCCGCGTGATCACCATCTTGAACCCCTTGGCGCTCTCGAAGCGGGCCGCCTGCGTCCCGCAGGGCTGCTCGAGGGTCGGGCCGGCGGCGGGCGTAGGGCTCGCCGCCTGAGGGGCGGCTTGGCCCGGCGGCGCCGTCGCGGCGGCCGCGGCCGGCGCAGGCGCGACTTGCGCGGGCGAAGCCTGGGGAGGCGCGGCCGGCGCCGGCTTGCCGGCAGGCGCGGCGGTCGCCTGCATCGTCGACAGGCAGAGAGGACCGGCGAGCAGCAGCCCGGCCACCCCGCGCGCGCATCGCTTCATCGCCCGGCTCCCGGCGGATCTCCGCGGAGCGCCGCGTCGCGCTGCGTCCGGTCGAGGGCGCGGATCGGCTCCAGTTCGATCGCGTCCAGATCGAGCACGCGCGGGTCGAGCACCTGGGCGCTGCGGTCGATCGGGCTCTTGCGCGGTCCGACCGAGCCGAGGACGAGGTCCTCGTCCTCGATGTCGAGTTCGGAACCCATGCGCAGGGGCTCGCGCCGGCCGCGCGCCGCCATCGCGGCCACGGCGACGATGGCGACAGCGAAGACCAGAATAGCCAGGATGATGAACAGGCGCTCCATCAGGAGGTCAGCTCTAGCCTGCGGTTCAGGCCGCCGCCACCCCATCCCATCGTCGATATCGCCCCGCCGCGTCGCGGTTGTGTTCCCCGTCACGTCCCCGGTCACGTCCCCGGTCACGTCCCCGGTCACGTCCTCGGTCAGTAGCCGATCAGTCCCGGGTCACGTGCGGAACGCTCCTTGCGTGGGCCGGCGGACCGGGTAGATGCGGGCAGACCGGAGCCGGGACCGACCGATGCAGCACGAGCCGAGCCGCGAGCCCGAGGAACTGGAGGCGCACCTCCTCGGACTGATCGAGGCCGCCCGGGATCAGGCCCGGGAGGACCCGTTCCGCAATCCCGTCCTGGCGGTGACCCTGGCGATCACCCGGCGCTTCGACCGGAACGAGATCTCGACGGGCGACCTGGACGGCCTGTTCGTGCGCCTGCGTGCCGCAGCGCTGGCGGCGCGGGCGGAACGGCTGCGGGCCTATGTCGGGCTCGATGCCGGGCCGGAGGATCCGCAGGCGGCGATCCCCGCGCGGCTCGTGGCGGCGGCACCCGACCGGCCGGACGGCGTCGAGGCCTTCGCGGCCCTGATCCACCGCACCGCCTTCGCGGTGGTGTTCACGGCCCACCCCACCTTCGGCATGCCCCGAGCCGTCGCGGGCCTCCTCGCCGAGGCCGCGAGCCTGCCCGACGCCAGGGACCGCGCAGGGCTGGTCGCGCGCGCGGCGGCCCTGTCGACCCGGCCGGACGCGCCGATCACCCTGGATGTCGAGTTCGAGCAGGCCTGCGCGGCGGCCAATAACGGCCGGCTCGCCCTCGACGCCTTCAACGGCGCCCTGCTCGACGCCGCCCGCGCCCGCTGGCCCGACCGCTGGACCGAGCTGACGCCCCGCCCCTTCGCCATCGCCAGCTGGGTCGGCTGCGACACCGACGGGCGCACCGATATCGGCTGGTGGGACACCCTGCGCTACCGGCTGATCTCGAAGCGCATGCAGTTCGACCGGGTGATGCGCGACCTGCCCGAGATCCCCGCCTGCCGCGAGGTCCGGGCCCTCGCGGAGAACGCCCTGGCGGCCGTGAACCGCCAGCTCACCGTGGCGCCGCGCCTCGGCGACCAGCCGTCCCTGGAGGCGGTGCACCGCTTCGCCCTGGCCCTCATCATCGAGCGGGAGCGCGCCCAGACCGATGCCGGCGCCCTCGTCGCCGCGCTGACCAAGGCCCTGGAGGCCGCCGACGACGCGGCCGACCAGCGCCGGATCGCCGTCCTGCGCGCGGGCGTCGCGACGCACGGCCTGTCGAACGCCCTGCCGCATTTCCGGCTGAACGCCAGCCAGATCCACAACGCGGTGCGGCGGGTGATCGACCTGGAGGGCGAGCCCACCGACGCGGCCCGCCGCCGCTCGCACCTCGCGACGATCCACACGCTGCTGAACGACGTCCGCCCGGTGGCGGTCGATTTCGGGGCGCTCGCGGCCGAGCGGGCCTCGGCGGCGCGGCTGATGATGACGATCGCCCAGATCCTCAAGCACGTGGACGGCACCCATCCGGTGCGCTTCCTCATCGCCGAGACCGAGACCGGCTACACCCTGCTCGCCGCCCTCTGGCTCGCGCGCCACTACGGCATCGCCGACAAGCTCGAGATCACGCCGCTGTTCGAGACGGCGAGCGCGCTGGAGCAGGGCATCCGGGTGCTCGACGACGCCCTGCGCAACCCGCACTGGCGGCAGTACCTGAAGCGCATCGGCCGGCTCACCGTGCAGTTCGGCTACTCCGATTCGGGCCGCTACGTCGGCCAGCTCGCGGCGACCTTCTGGATCGAGCGGCTGCGGCTGCGCATCACCGAGATGCTGGTCCAGAACGGCCTGTCCGACGTCGAGCTCGCGATCTTCGACACGCACGGCGAATCGATCGGGCGCGGCGCGCATCCGACCTCCCTGCGCGACCGCCTCGCCTACCTCGCCCCGGAGGATGCCCGGGACCGGGCCCGCAAGGCCGGCATCCGCGTCCGGCTCGAATCGAGCTTCCAGGGCACCGACGGCTACCTGCTGTACGGCACCGAGGCGCTGGCGCGCGCCAGCGTCGCCCGCATCGCCGAGCACGTCTACGCGCTCGACGTGACGGAGGAGGACTCGTTCTCGGACTACGCCCTGAACGACCGACCGAGGGCCTCCGACGGCAAGGTCGACCCGATCTACGCCGAGCCGGATTTCGCCCTCGAATTCTTCACCGCAGCCCGCCAGGACATGGAGTCGCTGGTCGACGACCCGGGCTACGCGGCGCTCCTCGGCACCTTCGGCCCGAGTCTGATCGACCGGACCGGGTCGCGCCCGGTGGCGCGCCAGACCGACAATGGCGGCCCTGCGCGGATCACCCATCCGCGCCAGATGCGGGCGATCCCCAACAACGCGATCCTGCACCAGCTCGGCTTCCTGGCGAACTCCCTCCACGGGATCGGCCGGGCGGCCCAGCGCGGCCCCGACCTGTTCCGCGAGATGCGGCGCGATTCGGTGCGCTTCTCCCGGGCCTTCCGGCTGGTCCAGCACGCCGCCTCAGTCGGCGACCTCGACGTGCTACGGGCCTACATCGACACCCTCGACCCGGCCGTGTGGCTGGAGCGGGCGCGGCGCACCCAGAAGGATTTCCGCCGGGACGAGCTGGTGGTGATCTCGGGGGCGCTGGAGCGCCTCGACCTCGCCCCCGCGCTGCGGAACCTGTTCGGACGCCTGACCCGGGACTGGCTCGCCCTGAGCGCGGCCGCCCCGGACCTGCCCGCCATGTCGGCCCGGCTGACGCTGCTCCACGCCCTGCGCCTCGCGCTGATCCACCGGATCTGGTTCCTGGCGGTGCACATCCCGGGCTTCCGGCCGCAGGCGGGCATCTCCCGCGAGCAGCTGCTGGAGCGCTTCCTGCGGCTGGACATCGACGGCTGCCTGAAGCTCCTCGACGCGATCTTCCCGGTGACGCCGGACCCGACGCTCGGCCTCAATTTCGGCGAGCCGGCCGGCCCGCGCGACGTCGGCACCTACGAGGCGGAGCACGCCAACCTGTTCCAGCCGATCCGCCGGATGTTCGATCAGGTGCGGGAGATCTCGGGGATGATCCAGCACGAGGTCGGGGCGTTCGGGTAGGCGCGGTCCTCAGGCCGCCTCCACCCGCAGGACCGTGCCGCCGATCCCGGTGACGCGCACCCGGCGACCGGCGGGCAGGTCGGGCCCCTCGACCCGCCACAGCGTGTCGTCGAAGCGGATCCGGCCCGCGCCCCGCACGATCGGCTCGTCGAGCACGCCCTCGCGCCCGATCAGGCCGCGGTCGGCGCGGTTCAGGTCCGGCCCGGCCCGCCTGCCGCGGTGCTGGAGGCGGGCCGCGAGCGCCACCAAGGCGACGGCGAGACCGGCGAACAGCAGGGTCTGGCCCTGCCAGGGCATGGGCAGCGCCGCGGCCGCGAGGCCGGTCGCGACGGCGGCGAGGCCGAGCCAGATCAGGAACACGCCGGGCAGCAGGATCTCGGCACCGGCGAGCACGAGGCCGGCGATGACCCAGCTCCAGGCCGCCCCGAGGGCCCCGAGGGTTCCGGCGAGGGAATCGAGCGTCACCGGCGTCAGGCCCGCGGCGCCGCGACGTTCGGCGGGGTCCCGGTGCGCCGGGGCGCGGCGGCGCCGTCGCCGAAGACCGTGCGGGTGAGCTCGCCGATGCCGCCGAGCGTGCCGGCGAGGGCCGCCGCCTCGATCGGCACCACCACGACCCGCTGGTTCGGCGCGGTGGCGATCGCCCGCACCGCGTCGACGTACTTCTCGGCCACGAGGAAGTTCGCCGCCGCGATGTCGCCCTCGGCGATCGCCCGGCTGACCATCCCGGTCGCCGCCGCCTCGGCCTCGGCCGAGCGCTCCCGCGCCTCCGCGTCGCGGAACGCGGCCTCGCGCCGGCCCTCCGCCTCCAGGATCGCCGATTGCTTGCGCCCCTCGGCCCGCAGGATCTCGGCGGCGCGCTGCCCCTCCGCCTCCAAGATCGAGGCGCGCTTCTCGCGCTCGGCCTTCATCTGCCGGGCCATCGCCCCCGCGAGGTCGGCCGGGAGCACGATGTCCTTGATCTCGATCCGGTTGATCTTGACGCCCCAGGGCGAGGCCGCCGCGTCCATCACCCGGAGCAGGCGCTCGTTGATCTCGTCGCGGTGGGCGAGGAGCTGGTCGAGATCCATCGAGCCGACCACGGTGCGGATGTTGGTCATGGTCAGGGTCGTGGCCGCGAGGTCGAGGCTCGAGACCTCGTAGGAGGCGCGCGCCGCGTCGAGCACTTGGTAGAACACCACCGCGTCGATGGTGACGCCGGCATTGTCGCGGGTGAAGGCCTGCTGGCTCGGCACGTCGATGACCTGCTCCATCACGTTGACCTTGCGGCCGATCCGCTCGACGAAGGGCGTGATCAGGCCCAGGCCGGCGTCGAGGCTGCGGGCGTAGCGGCCGAAGCGCTCCACCGTGTAGACGTGGCCCTGGGGCACGATCTTCACGCCCGCGGCCAGGGTGATGATCGCCAGCACCGCCAAGCCCACGGCGAACACGCTCAGCCCCAACGGAAGCCCCATCGACACCCCTCCCCTGACGGCGCCACGGCCGGCGCGGCCGCGCAGCCTAACAGGCCGATCGGGGCTCCGCGACCGCGTGTCCGCGGGGCAGCCCGGAGGCGTGCCGCGCCGCGGCGTGAACGGTCACCCGCGGATGTCGATCATCAATGGTTCAGGCCGCCGCGCTTAGGAAGCCGGCAAGCGTCGCGTTCGTCGTCGCTCGGACCCCGTCAACGCAACGCTTGTTGAAGAAATATTCGGCATGATCCCCGCCACCCTCGCTGCGGAAAGAAGTCCTTTCGCGCCGCTGCGGGCGGCAGAAATCCCCACCCAACCGGACTCGGTGCGCGCGTGAAGATCGCTGTCCTCGCACATCTGAAATACCCGATCGGCCAGCCCTACGCCGGCGGCCTGGAGATGCACACGCATCTCCTGACCGTCGCGCTGAAGCGGCACGGGCACGACGTCACGCTGTTCGCGAGCCGCGGGTCCGACCCGGCGCTCGACCCGGTCATGCTCTGCGATCCGACCGGGGACGCGCTCCTCGACCCGGAGCGGGAGGAGGCGATCGACCGGGAGGAGGAGGACGCCTACCGGCGCATGATGGAGATGGTCGCGGCCGGAGGCTTCGATCTCGTCCACAACAACGCGCTGCACGCCCTGCCGCTGCGCGAGAGCGCCCGGCTCGGCCTGCCCTGGGTCACCGTGCTGCACACGCCGCCCTTCGACTCCCTGGTCGGCGGCGTCGTCCAGGCCGACCCCGACATGGCCTTCCTGGCGGTGTCCCCGTCGCTGGCGCAGGAATGGGCGCATCTCGTGCCCGGCGCCCAGGTGGTCGACAACGGCGTGGACCTCTCGACCTTCGCGTTCTCACACGCTGCCGACGATACGCCCTTCGCCTTCTGGTCGGGCCGGATCGTGCCCGAGAAGGGGCTGCACCTCGCGATCGACGCGGCGCGCGCCGCCGGGCTGCCGCTGACCTTCGCGGGTCCCAAGCTCAATCCCGGCTACTGGGCCGCAGAGATCGCCCCGCGTCTCGGGCCGGACCTGACGCATCTCGGCCATCTCTCCCACCGGGACCTCGCCCATCATCTCGGCCGGGCCCGCGTGGCGATCGTCTCGCCCCGCTGGGAGGAGCCCTTCGGCCTCGTCGTGGCGGAGGCCCTGGCCTGCGGCACGCCGGTCGCCGCCTTCCGGCGCGGCGCCATGCCCGACATCCTGGACGCGTCCTGCGGCCGCCTCGCCCGCCCGGACGACCCGCAGGATCTCTCGGTGGCGATCCGGGAGGCCGCCGGCCTGTCGCGCCGGGCCTGTCGCGACCGCGCCGAGGCGCTCTACGATGCCGCCGCCATGACCGGGCGCTACCTGGAGGCCTACGACGCCGTGATCGCGCGCTGCGCCGAGCGGGCGCGGCCGGCCCTGCGCGTCGCCGGAGGACGCGGCTGAACGGCGCGGATCCGCGCGCCGCAATCCGCACCCGAGCCCGGAGCCCGGCGGCATGACGGGCCGCCCACGACCTCCGCGGCGCACGAGGGTGCCACGGGAGACCTGCCATGACCACCGACGCCGACCATCCGGCCCCACCGCCCTGCGTCGTCTGCATCCCCGCCCGGAACGAGGCCGAGCGCCTGCCGCGCCTGCTCGCCTCCCTGGCCGCGCAGAACGGCGTCTCGGCGCGGGCGCCCCTGCGCGTCGTGGTGCTGGCCAACAACTGCACGGACGGGACCGTCCAGGCGGTGCGGGACGTTGAGGCCTCGGGCATCCTCGCGACCCTGACCCTCCGGCTGATCGCGGTCGAGCTCGGCGGCGCGGACGCCCATGTCGGCACGGCGCGGCGCATGGCGCTCGATGCCGGGGCCGAGTGGCTGGAGGCGGACGGGGAGCCGGACGGCATCCTCCTCACCACCGACGCGGATGCCCGCCTGCCGGCCGAGTGGGTCGCGGCCAACCTCCGCGCGCTGGAGGCCGCCGACATCGTCGGTGGCCGGCTGGTGATCGACGACGACGGCACGCCGGACCCCGCCCTGACGGACCTGCACGCGCGCATCGAGCGCTACTGGTCCGGCGTCCGACGCCTGGAGGATCTGCTCGACCCGCCGCCCTACGATCCCGCCCCCCGTCACGGCGACCATACCGGCGCGAGCCTCGCCGTTCCCGCGATCCTGTACCGGGCGGTCGGCGGGCTGCCGGCGCTGCCCTGCGGCGAGGACAACGCCCTCGTCGGGCTGCTGCGCGCCAACGGCGCGCGCCTGCGCCACTGCCCGGACGTGCAGGTGCTGGTCTCGTCCCGCCACCAGGGGCGGGTCTCGGGCGGCATGGCCACCGAGATGCTGCGCCGGACCCGCGTCCTCGACGGGGAGGCCTACCTGCTGCCGGAGGCCGCGCACTGGCAGGCGCTGATCCTGCGCCGCGCGGCCCTGCGCCGGGCCTTCCACCTCGACCCGCAGGCCCGCGCCGCGGCCTGCGCACGGCTCGGTCTCGACGCCGACGACCTCGCCGCCGTCGGGGCCTGCCCGAACGACATCGCCTTCGTGGAGCGGGCCGACCGGATCCTCGAGTCGCGCAGCCCGCCGGCGCGGGACTGCGCCCTCGACCAGGCGGTCGCCGATCTCGACGCCCTCGCGTCGTCCCTGAGGGACGCCGCGTGACCCGGGGCATCGGCTGGTACGTCCATCACCAGGGCGCCGGCCATCTCCAGCGGGCCCGGGCCGTCGCCCGCGCCCTGGACCGGCCCTGCACGATCCTCGGGACGCTGGCCGGGTTCGACACCGCCGGCCTCGACATCGTCGACCTGCCCGACGACCGCCCCCTCGGCGACGGAGCCTTCGACGGCCGGGACGGCGCGACCGGGCGGCCCGAGGCCCTGCACTACGCGCCGCTCAACCATCCGGGGGTCCGCGCGCGGATGGCGCGCATCGCCGCCTGGGCGGAGCGGGCCGAGCCGGCCCTCCTGGTCGTCGACGTCTCGGTGGAGGTGGCGCTCCTGGCGCGCCTCCTGTCGGTGCCGACCCTGGTGGTGCGGCTCGCGGGGACGCGGACCGACCGGCCGCATCTGGAGGCCTTCCGCGGCGCGACGCGGCTGCTGGCCCCCTTCCCCGCGGCGCTCGACGGCGCGGCCGTGCCGGACTGGGTCCGGGCCAAGACGCTCTACGCGGGCTTCCTGGGCGCGCCGGCGCAGGCCCCGATCGAGGCGGGACGCGAGATCGTGGTCGTGTTCGGCCGCGGCGGCGCGGGGGGCGACCTCGGGGATCTCGCCGCGGCCGCGCGGGCGGTGCCGGACCGGCCGTGGCACGTGTTGGGACCGGTATCAGGCTCGGGCGCCGTCCCCGGCAACCTGCACCTGCACGGCTGGGTCCCGGACGTCGAGGCGCGGGTCGCCCGGGCGGCTTTGCTGGTGGGCGGCGGCGGCGACGGCGTGGTCGCCCTGGCGGCCGCGCAGCGGAAGCGTTTCGTCTGCCTCCCGGAGGAGCGTGCCTACGGGGAGCAGACCGAGAAGGCTGAGGCTCTGGCCCGGCTCGGGGCCGCGATCGTTCATCCCGGCTGGCCCTCGGCCGCGGCGTGGCCTGGCCTCATCGCGGCGGCCCGCGCCATCGACCCATCGGTGATCGGCGGCCTGCACGACCCGGACGCGGTCCGGACCTGCGCCGCGACGATCCAGACCCTGATCGCGGATCTCTGAACGGCCGGGCCGCGACGGAGCGGGCGGTCGCCGCGCCGGCGCGGGTGCCTCAGTCCGCACTCATGTCCGGACTCAGGAGATCAGGTCGAGCTTCGCGGCCTCGATCCCGTCGGCGCGGATCGTGTCCGGCAGGGACGAGAAGTCGCGATAGCCCGCCTCGCGCGCCATGGCGTCGAGGGCCGTCTGCTCGTCGTCGGCCGCCCCCGTCCAGAGCACCGCGCCGCTCTTCGTCTGCCTAATCTGGAAAATGCTCATCGACCCCTCCCCGGTCCCGAGAAGACCATCGGCCTATTAACGTCGCTATTCGTGGCTGGTTGCAGGTTGAGCGCCGTGAACGGCCGCGCTCCGGCCGCCCCGATCACCTGCGGCGCGAGGCCCGGCGACGGCCCCGCCGGATGGCGCTATGCTCGACCTCCGGTGGAGTGGCTCGCCATGAAAACGCCGACCTGCCCAGCGAGGGAGAGGCAATACCAGTCCAGCGCCGATTGCGAGGCCCCCGTCGTGAACTCCGTCCGTTGGCGCGCGCCCCGCCTCACTCTCCTGTGCGGGCTCGCGATCCTCGCCGGGGCGCCGGCCAGGGCCGTCGAGACCGCCGCCGTTCCCGACGCGGCCGCCATCGCGCCCGCCGTCACCGTGGTCCCGGCCGAGAACCGCGAGATCGTCGAGCGGGCGGTCGTTACCGGCACGCTGGTCCCACGCGACGAGATCCTCGTCTCCCCGGAGGTCGAGGGCCTGCGCATCACCGATCTCCTCGTCGAGGAGGGCGACCGCGTCACCAAGGGACAGGTTCTCGCCAAGCTGTCGCTGGAGATGATCGTCACCCAGGAGGCCTCGAACGCCGCGGCGATCGCCCGGGCCGAGGCGGCCATCGTCCAGGCCCAGAGCCAGATCGTCCAGGCGGAGGCGGCCAACGTCGAAGCCAAGCAGTCGCTGGAGCGGGCCCAGGCGCTCGCCAAGACCGGGAACGCAACCGCGGCCGTGCTGGAACAGCGCGTCTCGGCGGCGCAGGGGGCGGAAGGGCGCCTCGCCGCCGCCAGGGGCGGCCTGCAATCGGCCCAGGCCGACCTCGCCACCGCCCGGGCGGCCGGCGCCGAGATCGCCCTGCGGCGTGCCCGCACCGATATCCGGGCGCCGGAGGCCGGCATCGTCAATCGCCGCACCGCCCGGATCGGCGCCACAGCCACCGCGGTGGGCGAGCCGCTGTTCCGGCTGATCGCCCGGGGCGAGATCGAGTTGGAAGGCGAGGTGCCGGAGACGTCGCTGGCGCGCATCCACGTCGGCAACCCGGCGAGCCTCGACCTCGATGACGGCCGCCGCCTCGCCGGCAAGGTTCGCCGGGTCTACCCGGAGGTCGACCGGGCCACGCGGCTCGGCAAGGTGCGCATCCGCCTCGGCGACGATCCGGCCCTGCGCATCGGCGCCTTCGCGCGCGGCAACGTCGAGATCGCGCGCCGCACCGGCGTCGCCGTGCCGGTCTCCAGCCTGCTCTACGCGGCCGACGGCCGCGCCAGCGTCCTCGTGGTGAAGGACGGGCGCGTCGAGGCGCGGCCCGTGGCCGCGGGGCTCTCGGCCGACGGCTTCACCGAGCTCCGCTCCGGCGTCGCGGCCGGCGAGAGCGTCGTGGCCCGCGCGGGGAGCTTCCTGCGCGACGGCGACCGGGTGCGCCCCGTGCCGGCGCCCACCAGCACGCCGATCGCCGACGCGGCCCCGCGGTAGGACGAGTCGAAGGATCCGGCCATGCGCCTCAACGTCTCCGCCTGGGCGATCCGAAGGCCCCTGCCCTCGGTGGTCCTGTTCCTGGTCCTGATGATCCTCGGGCTGGTGAGCTTCCGCGCGCTGCCGATCACCCGGTTCCCCAACATCGACATCCCGATCGTCTCGGTGACGATCACCCAGTCGGGCGCCGCGCCCGCCGAGCTTCAGACCCAGGTCACCAAGTGGGTCGAGGATTCGGTCGCCGGCGTGAAGGGCGTCAAGCACATCCTCTCGACGATCACGGAGGGCACCTCCACCACCACGATCGAGTTCCGCCTGGAGGTGAACCAGGATCGGGCGACCAACGACGTCAAGGACGCGATCGCCAAGATCCGCCAGAACCTGCCGCGGACGATCGACGAGCCGATCGTCTCGCGCGTGGAGATCGCCGGCCTGCCGATCATGGTCTACGGCGCCTCAGCACCCGCCATGACGCCCGAGGACCTGTCGTGGTTCGTGGACGACGTCGTCGCCCGGGGCTTGCAGAGCGTGAAGGGCGTCGGCGGCGTCGAGCGCCTCGGCGGCGTCGCCCGCGAGATCCGCGTCACCCTGAAGCCCGACCGCCTGCTGGCGCTGGGCATCACCGCCGCGGACGTGAACCGGCAGCTGCGCCTGACCTCGGCCGACATGGCCGGCGGCCGGGCCGAGGTCGGCGGCCAGGAGCAGTCCATCCGAGCGCTGGCCGCCTCGGCGAGTCTCGAGACGCTCGCCAAGACCTCCATCGTGGTGCCGGGCAACCGCAAGGTCCGCCTCGACGAGCTCGCGACCCTATCGGACACCGCCGAGGAGCCCCGCACCTTCGCGCGCTTCAATGGCGAGCCGGTGGTCGCCTTCGCGATCTCCCGCGCCAGCGGCGCCAGCGACGCCGACGTGTCGGTGGGCGTCGCCAAGAAGATCGCGGCGCTGCACGCGGCCAATCCCAACGTGCGGTTCGACCTGATCGACACCAGCGTCGTCAACACGATCGGCAACTACCACTCGGCCATGATGGGCCTGATCGAGGGGGCCCTCCTCGCCGTCGTGGTGGTGCTGCTGTTCCTGCGCGACTGGCGCGCGACCCTGATCGCCGCGGTGGCGCTGCCGCTCTCGGTGCTGCCGACCTTCTGGGTGATGAGCGCCCTGGGCTTCTCGCTCAACGCCGTCAGCCTGCTGGCGATCACGCTCGTCACCGGCATCCTGGTGGACGACGCGATCGTGGAGATCGAGAACATCGTCCGGCACATGCGGATGGGGAAATCGCCCTACCGCGCGTCGCTCGAGGCCGCGGACGAGATCGGCCTCGCGGTCATCGCCATCACCGCGACGATCATCGCGATCTTCTCGCCGGTGTCGTTCATGGGCGGCATCGCCGGCCAGTACTTCAAGCAGTTCGGCCTGACCATCGCGGCCGCGGTGTTCATGTCGCTGCTCGTGGCGCGCCTGATCACGCCGCTGCTCGCCGCCTACTTCCTGCGCGACCACGGGCCGGACCACGAGCGGGACGGCGTCGTCATGCGCGGCTACACCCGCCTCGTGGCGTGGTCGGTCCGGCACAAGTTCATCACGCTGGTGCTCGGCCTCGCGTGCTTCGCCGGCTCCATCGCCTCCACGGGCCTGCTGCCCGCGGGCTTCCTGCCGGCGGAGGACCAGGCCCGCACCCTGTTCGTGGTCGAGCTGCCGCCGGGCGCCCGGCTCCAGGACACGGTCCGGGTCACCGACCGCATCGAGGAGAAGATCCGCGCGCTGCCCGAGGTGAAGAGCGTGTTCGTGGACGGCGGCCGCCAGCTGCCGGCCAAGAAGGAGGTGCGCCTCGCGAGCCTCACCATCAACCTCACGCCGAAGAACAGCCGCGACAAGACGCAGAAGCAGATCGACGCCGAGGTCGCGGCGATCCTCCGGGAGGAGCCGGACCTGCGCTTCTGGGCCCTGCGCGAGGGCGGCCAGCGCGACCTCGCGCTGATCATCGCCGGCCCCGACAAGGCCGTGGTGGCCGAGACGGCGGCCAAGCTCCAGCGCGAGGCCCAGCAGGTCCCGCACCTCGTCAACGTCATGTCGACGGCCCCCCTCGACCGGACCGAGGTCCGGATCCGGCCGAAGCCCGCCGTGGCGGCCGATCTCGGCGTCAGCACCGACACCATCGCCGAGACCGTGCGGGTCGGGACGATCGGCGACATCGGCATGAACCTCGCCAAGTTCAACGCCACGGACCGGCAGATCCCGATCCGCGTGCAGCTCCCCGAGAGCGTGCGCGGCCGGCTCTCCGACCTCGAGACCCTGAAGGTGCCGGTGAAGGGCGGGACGGCCGTGCCGCTCGCGACCGTGGCCGACATCAGCCTCGGCCAGGGCCCGACCGGCATCGACCGCTACGACCGCGCCGTGCGCGTCGCGCTCGAGGGCGACATGCAGGGCACCGACGCGCTCGCCGCGCTGATCGGCCAGGTGATGAACCTGCCGACCGCCAAGAACCTGCCGCCCGGCGTCACGATCAGCCAGACCGGCGACGCCGAGGTGATGGGCGAGGTCTTCGAGGGATTCGCGCTGGCCATGGGCGCCGGCCTGATGATGGTCTTCGGCGTGCTGATCCTGCTGTTCGGCAACTTCCTGCAGCCGCTGACCATCCTGTTCTCGCTGCCGCTCTCCATCGGCGGCGCGATCCTGGCGCTCCTGATCTGCCACATGCCGATCTCGATGCCGGTGGTGATCGGCATCCTGATGCTGATGGGCGTCGTGACCAAGAACGCCATCATGCTGGTGGATTTCGCCGTCGAGCAGATCCGCGCCGGCGTCGACCGGAACGTCGCGATCGTCGATGCCGGCCGCAAGCGCGCCCGGCCGATCGTGATGACCACCATCGCCATGGCGGCCGGCATGGTCCCCTCCGCGATGGCCTACGGAATCGGCGGCGAGTTCCGCTCGCCCATGGCGGTGGCGGTGATCGGCGGCCTGATCGTCTCGACGGTGCTGTCGCTCGTCTTCGTGCCGGCAATCTTCGTGCTGATGGACGACCTGTCCCGCCTGCTGACGCGGCTGTTCGGCCGCTTCATCGGCGAGCGCGACGATCCGGAGGATGCCTCCGTCTTCGATCCGGCCCATCCGGCCAATGACGGGCACCCGCCGCCGCCGCGGATCGCCGCGGAGTAGAGCGGGTCGGCGCGGAGAGCGGGTGCCGGATCGGTGTCGCGGATTGCGTCGCGCGCCGCGATGGGCTGTGACTCGGCCCCGCCGAATCAACGGAGACGAGCGAGACGATGTCGGGTGGTCACGGGGCGGTCGAGGGGTCGAACAAGCGCGTGGCGCTGCTGATCTCGGTGCTGGCGCTGTTCCTCGCGTTCAGCGAGACACTGGGCAAGGCGTCCCAGACGGATTCGATCGGCGCCAACGTCGAGGCCGCGAACCAGTGGGCCTATTTCCAGGCCCGCACGATCCGCGCGACGGTGCTCAAGACCGCCGACGAGGCCCTGGCGCTGGTGCCCCCGGGACCGAACCAGGAGGCCATCGCCGCCAAGCGCGCCGAGTGGTCGAAGACGCTGGCACGCTGGGATTCAGAGCCGTCGACCGGCGAGGGCCGCAAGGAGCTGTCCGAGAAGGCCCGCGCCTCGGAGGGCCGGCGCGACCTCGCGCTGCTGCGCTACCACCACTACGAGCTGGCCTCGGCGGCCTTCCAGATCGGGATCGTGCTGGCCTCGGCCGAGGTCATCACCGGGATCAGCCTGCTGGTCTTCGCCGGCGGCTTCCTGGGCCTCGCCGGGGCGGCGCTGCTCGGCTTCGGCTACCTCGCGCCGCACGCCCTGCCGTTCTTCCACTGAGCGGCCCCGGCCGCCGGCAGCGACGTAACGCCACCCCCGATCCCGATCGATCGAGCACAAGCGTCGCCGGGCTGGACGCGCGGTCCGGAAGCTGATCGTCTCGGCGCATTCCAGGGGGGAATGATGTCGGAACACTCAGAAGACCAGGGACGCCTGACGAAGGTCGCCAGCGCGATCTTCCTGCACACCGAGCACGCGATCTACGCGGCCCTCGGCATCCTGCTGGCGCTCACCGCCCTCGTGGCGCTGATCGAGGCCGCCGGGATGACCTGGGAGGCGATGCGGGCGCTCGGCGGCGCGCAGCAGATCCTGGAGGTGATCGACCGGCTGCTGTTCCTGCTGATGCTGATCGAGATCCTGCACACGGTCCGGGTCTCGATGCGGTCGGGGACGCTGACCTGCGAGCCGTTCCTGATCGTCGGGCTGATCGCCTCGATCCGGCGGGTTCTGGTGATCACCCTGCAATCGTCGGAGATCATGCACGCCAAGGACTGGTCGCCGGAGAAGCAGGCGCTGTTCCAGGCCTCGATGATCGAGCTCGGCGTGCTGGCGGGGCTGATCCTCACGATGGTGTTCGCGATCTTCCTGCTGCACCGCGCGCGCGACGACGGCAAGCCGGCCGGCGAGGAGAAGCCCGAGCACGTGTCCTGAGATCCGCGCGCCTTCGCGGCGTTCACGAAGGACCTGCACTGATCCGTACGCCTGACGGCGTCCGGATTGCCCTGACCGTCCTTGCGAGCGCAGCGAAGCAATCCAGTTGCGCCACGCCGACCGAGGTAACGCTGCACTGGGTCGCTTCGCTCGCGATGACGGAAGGAAACCGAACCGGAATTGGAAATCAGTTCATCCGCAGGATCGCGGCGTTGAGGAGCGTCGCGAAGGCGACCCAGGCCGTGTAGGGGACGAGGAGCCACGCCGCGAGCCGGTCGAACCGCCAGGTCAGCCGGATCGTCCAGAGCACCATCACCAGCAGCATCGCGACGACGATCAGGCCGGCGCCGATCGCGTGGGCGGTGAAGAAGACCGGCGTCCAGGCGGCGTTGAGCGCGATCTGCACCACGAACGCCGCGAGGGCGAGCCACCAGCCCTGGCGGCTCGGTCCCGTGCGCGGCATGGCGCCGAGCAGGCGCCAGAGCGAGACCGCGATCATCGTGTAGAGGATCGTCCAGGCGACCGGGAACACCCAGTTCGGCGGGTTGAAGGCCGGCTTGTTCAGGCTCGCGTACCAGCCCGGGATCTCCGCCTGGGTCGACACCGAGCCGACGGCGGCCGTGGCCGCGACGGGCAGGATCGCGGCGGCGAGGCGCAGCCAGCGCGGCAGGGGCGATCCCTCGGGGACCTGTGTGGCGGCGGTCATGATCGTCTGTCTCCACGGGGCGCGGCATGTGGCGCGGCATGTGGCCCGGCATGTGGCGCGGCTTGCCGGCACCCGCGCGCCGTGGCACGCGCCCGTCTCCATCCGCCGAGAATCGCCAGATGTCACAGCCTTACGCGCCGCAGGGTCCGTCGGATACCCGGAGCGACGCCGAGCCGGAATACACGCGCCGGAGCCTCGCCGCCCAGGCCATGGGGCGGATCGAGCCGGAGACGCGGGCGGTGGTGATGCCGCTCCACGTCGCCACCACCTTCATCCGCGATCCCGACAACGGCTACAGCTCCGGCTACAGCTACGCGCGGCCGGACAACGCCACGGTGCGCGAGGCGGAGTCGGTCCTGGCGATGCTGGAGGGCGCCGCCGCCGGCGCGCTGCTGTTCGGCTCGGGGATGGCGGCGGCGACCGCGGTGTTCGGCGCGCTGGAGCCCGGCGACCACGTGGTCGCCGGCACGGTCATGTACTGGGCGCTGAAGCGCTGGCTGCGCGAGGAGGCGCCCCGGCGCGGCCTCACACTGAGTTTCGTGGACACGGACGATGCGGACGCCCTGCGCGCCGTGATCGAGCCCGGCCGGACCAAGCTCGTCTGGATCGAGACCCCCGGCAACCCGCTCTGGACGGTCACCGACATCGCCGCGGCGGCCGAGATCGCCCACGCGGCGGGGGCGCGGCTGGCCGTGGATTCCACGGCCGCCTCGCCGGTGCACACGCGGCCCCTGGAACTCGGCGCCGACATCGTGATGCACTCGGCCACCAAGATCCTCAACGGCCATTCCGACGTGGTGGCGGGCGTGCTGGCGGGCGCGCGGGCCGACGCGTTCTGGGAACGGATCCGGGGGATCCGCGCCGGTAGCGGCGGCATCCTCGGGCCGTTCGAGGCCTACCTGCTGATGCGCTCGCTCCGGACCCTGCACCTGCGGGCGGCCGCGCAGGCGGCGGGCGCCCTGCGCCTCGCCGGGCGCCTGAGCGGGCACCCGCACGTGACCCGCGTCCTCTACCCGGGCCTTCCGGACGATCCCGGCCACGCGGTCGCCTGCCGGCAGATGCGGGACGGGTTCGGCTTCATGCTGTCGATCCGGGTCGCCGGCGGCGAGGCCGGCGCCATCGCCACGGCGGCGCGGGTGCGGCTCTGGAAGCGGGCGACCTCGCTCGGCGGCGTCGAGAGCCTCATCGAGCACCGCGCCTCGGTGGAAGGCCCGGGCAGCCCCTGCCCGCCGGACCTGCTGCGCCTGTCCACCGGCATCGAGGACACGGACGACCTGTACGGCGATCTCGACCAGGCCCTGCGCGGCGCCCACGCGGGCTGATCGTCGCGGGCGCTTGGTGCCGAACCGGCTCCTGGCGCGTTGTGCCGGCAGTTCCGGCGGCGCGAACCGCCACAGATCGCGAGTCTGACGACATGACGACCCGTTCCCGCACGTTGGTCCCCGGCACCTTCGCGCTGCTCATGCTGGCGCTCGCGCCGGCCTCCGCCCGGGCCGACGCGGTGCCCGATCTCGACGTCGAGCGGACCTGCCGGTCGGCTCAGGTCGCCAACACGAGCATCAGCGACAAGGCGAATTACGACGGCTGCATCCGCTCCGAGCGCGATGCCAAGAAGGAGGCTGAGCGCCACTGGAGCAGTTACACGCCCGCCGCGAAGAGCCAGTGCCAGAACCAATTCAAGGCGGGCGGCTTCCCCTCCTACGTCGAGATGGTGACCTGCCTGGAACTGGCGTCCGGCACGGTGCCGACCCAGAGCGCCGAGGGCGGCCGCGCGGTGGGCGGGCCGGGTGCGCCGAAGGACGTCAAGGTGCAGCGGGAGGGCGGCGCCAACCTGACCAAGGAACCGCCCGCGAGCCAGCGCACGGATCCGATCCAGGTGCTGGAGAACAAGTAGGCGGCGCGGGCGCCGTCACGCGCCGCTGTCGGCCTTGGTGACGGAGGGGAGGTCGACGGTCTCGCGGCCGGCGCGTTATTGGGTGCCCGCGATGAGGGCCCGCACCGCCGCGGCGACCCGGGCGCGCTCGGCGGCGCGGTGATTCTCCCCCCTCTCGTCCGGCATGCCAGCACAGCTTCCGACGGGGCGCGACGCGGCGCGCGGGCGTGCTATGGGCCGAGTCCTCCCCCCGCGCACCAGCCCCCGCTCCCGCCGGCCCCGTGAACGCCCTCGCCATCATCGCCCCGATCTTCGGGATCGTCCTGATCGGCTGGGCCGCCGCCCTCGCGGGGCTCCTCTCCGACAAGGTCAGCGACGGGCTGTCGGAATACGTCTTCGCCGTCGCCGTCCCGGCGCTGATCATCGCCACGCTGACCAAGCCCGGGATGAGCGGGACCATCGCGTGGTCCTACTGGGTCGCGTATTTCGGCGGCGCGGCGATCTCGTGGTCCGTCGGCACGCTGATCGCCCGGCGGCGGGCCGGGATCGAGCGCCGGGGTGCGATCCTCCACGGCTTCGCGGCGAGCCAGTCGAACACGGTGTTCGTGGGCGTCCCGATGATCCTCCAGGCCTACGGCGAGGAGGGCGCCTTCCCGCTGTTCATGCTGCTGGCCGTCCACCTGCCCCTGATGATGGGCAGCGCCACTTTCCTGATCGAGTCCGATTCCGGCCTGCCGGTCCTGGCGCGGATCCGCGGGCTCGCCCTGGTGCTGCTGCGCAACCCGATCTTCGTGGCGCTGCTGATCGGCATGGCCATGAAGGCCCTCGGCCTCGCGCCGGTCGGCATCGCCCAGTCGCTGATCGACGCCTTCGCCGGCACGGCCTCCACCTGCGCCCTGGTGGCGCTGGGCGCCGGCCTGAAGCGCTACCGGGTGCTGTTCGACCTCAAGGGTGCGCTCGTGATCGCGCTCCTGAAGAACCTCCTGCACCCGCTGGCGGTCTGGGTCCTGGCCTTCCACGTCTTCGCGATGCCGGCCGCCTACGCGGGCGTCGCGACCCTGTTCGCCGCCATGCCGGTGGGGATCAACGCCTACCTGCTGGCGGCGCGCTACCGGACCGAGACCGGCATGGTCGCGGCCTCGGTCTTGGTCTCGACGCTGCTGGCGCCGCTCACCACGCTGCTCTGGCTGATGCTCCTCGGCCGGGCGTGACGGCGGCGCCCCGGCGTCACCGCGCGCGTTGGACCGGGCGGCGCGCGGGTCTAGGGTAGGGTCAAGCGCGCGGGCCGCGAAGACCCGCGCCACCCTGCAGGCGAGGAATCTCGATGAACGCTCCGATGCGCCCTCCGGGCAGCGCCTCCCCGTCGGCCCCGGCCTCGGCCCGCTTCGTCTGGGACGATCCCTTCCTGCTGGAGGATCAGCTCACCGAGGACGAGCGGGCGATCCGCGACGTCGCCCAGAGCTTCGCGCAGGAGCAGCTGCTGCCCGGGATCGTGGAGGCTTACGCCACCGAGAAGACCGATCCCGGCCTGTTCCGCAAGATGGGCGAGCTCGGCCTGCTCGGCGTGACGCTCCCGGAGGAGTACGGCTGCGCGGGCGCCTCCTACGTGGCCTACGGGCTCGTGGCGCGGGCGGTCGAGGCGGTGGATTCCGGCTACCGCTCGATGATGAGCGTCCAATCCTCCCTCGTGATGTACCCGATCCACGCCTATGGCTCCGAGGAGCAGCGCCAGAAGTTCCTGCCGAAGCTCGCCTCGGGCGAGTGGATCGGCTGCTTCGGCCTCACCGAGCCGGATGCCGGCTCGGACCCGGCCGGCATGAAGACCAAGGCCGAGAAGATCGACGGCGGCTACCGGATCTCCGGCGCCAAGATGTGGATCTCGAACGCCCCCTTCGCGGACGTCTTCGTGGTCTGGGCGAAGTCCGAGGCCCACGAGGGCGCGATCCGCGGCTTCGTCCTCGAGAAGGGCATGAAGGGCCTGTCCGCCCCGACGCTGAAGGGCAAGCTATCCCTGCGCGCCTCCACCACCGGCGAGATCGTCATGGAGGGCGTCGAGGTCGGCGAGGACGCGCTGCTGCCGAACGTCTCGGGGCTGAAGGGGCCGTTCGGCTGCCTCAACCGGGCGCGCTACGGCATCTCGTGGGGCGCGATGGGCGCCGCAGAGGATTGCTGGCACCGCGCCCGCACCTACACGCTGGAGCGCAAGCAGTTCGGCCGGCCCCTGGCGCAGACCCAGCTCGTCCAGAAGAAGCTCGCCGACATGCAGACCGAGATCGCGCTGGGCCTCCAGGCCTCGCTCCGCGTCGGGCGGCTGATGGACGAGGGCAAGATGGCGCCCGAGATGATCTCGCTGGTCAAGCGCAACAATTGCGGCAAGGCGCTGGACATCGCCCGCACCGCCCGCGACATGCACGGCGGCAACGGCATCATGGGCGAGTACCACGTGATGCGCCACGCCCAGAACCTCGAGACGGTGAACACCTACGAAGGCACCCACGACGTCCACGCCCTGATCCTGGGCCGGGCCCAGACGGGGCTGCAGGCGTTCTTCTGAGGCGCGGAGGACGCGCCTCCCACCGGGTCACCTCATCCTCAAGTGCGGCGCAGTCGCCTCGAAGAAGTCCCCCGGAACCGCGGCGATATCGGGAGGCTTCCTCGAGACCTCCGCTGCGCTTCGGCACCTCAGGATGAGGGCCCGGGCGGGGTCACTCCCCGCCCTCGTCCCCGGCGAGCGACCACTCGAGCACCCGGGCGAGGTGGTCGTAGGCGCCGTACCGGCTGGCATATTGCGGGTAGGGCCGCGCCGTGTAGGCCGCCTCGCCGGTCATGAACCGGGCCACCAGCCCCCGGAGCCGCGCGGCGTGCTCGGCCACGATCGCCTCCACGCCGCGCTCCTCGCCCCGGGGCGGCTTCACCGGGATCGGGACGAAGGGCTTCCGGCCGCCCGAGGCGTGGACGTAGAGCAGGTCCGGCGTCGTCGTCACGGCCGGCAGATCCGCGAAGGCGCCGTGCATCAGCATCGCCGCCTCCAGGGTGAGCTGCGGCGAGAACCCGGAGAAGATCATCTTGCCCGAGGGCGGCGTCCCGGTCTTGTAATCGACGATGCAGGCGGTGCCGTCCGGCCGCAGCTCGATCCGGTCGGCCCGGGCGCGCAGCGTGAAGGTCTCGCGCCCCATCGGGATCGCCCAGCGCCCGGAGACCTCCGGGTAGACCCGGGTCAGGCCGGGCCGGCGCCGCGCCTCCCAGTCCAGATAGGCCGAAGCCATGCGTTCGTAGCGCGGCCACCACTCGGCGTAGAGGTTCGGGTACTCCGCCTCGATGTCGCCGAAGGCGTTCACCGCGAAGTTCAGCAGCCGCTCCGCGAAGTCCGGCGGCAGGTCCTTGGGATGGCGACTGGCGAATTCCGCGAAGACGTCGTGCACCAGGGAGCCGCGGGTGGCGACGCCCGGCGCCGCCGCCAGCGGATCGAGCGGGTCCAGTCCGAGCACGTGGCGGGCGAAGATGCTGTAGGGATCGCGCACCAGCGTCTCGATCTCGGTGACGCTGAGCGAGCGCGGGAACAGCGCCGGGTCCGGCTTCGGCGCGGGGCGCTTCAGCCGCGGCTCCGGCGGCGCCGCGTCGAGCCGCGCGGCGAGGCCCGCGAGCCGGCGCCCCGCGTGCAGGACGGCGTCCCAGCGGGCGTCGCCCGAGAGCGCGCGCAGGCGCTGGATCAGGCGCGACGGCACGGTCGGGGCGCCCTCCCGCTTCAGCGCGCGGGTGATCACCGCGTCGCGGCAGCCGAGCGCCTGCACGAAGTCGTGGGCCATCTGCCCGATCCGCCGCTCGGGCGGGTTGAGGCCGACCCGCTCGCGCATCGGCCGGTTGAGGAACGAGTCGGTCAGCGTGCGCACCGGCCAGACGCCCTCGTCCAGCCCGCCGAGCACCACGCGATCCACCGACAGGAGGCGCGCCTCCAGCAACCCGAGGATGCGCAGGCGCGGATGCGGCGCGTCGCCCGAGCAGGCGACTTTGCGCTCCCGGGCGAGCGACGTGAAGAAGGTGGCGTAGTCGTCGAACCGCCCCGGCATCAGGCCGGGCTCCGCCATCTCCAGGTCGTCGAACAGGGCGTCGAGGCAGGACAGGGATCCGTCCGTCTCGACCGGGGGACCGTCCTCCGGCCCGGCGATCAGCCGGTCGCACGCCTCACGGTGACCCGCGGCGGTGGTGACGAGGTCGCATTCCCCCGCCCCGTCCGGTCCCGGGAAATCCCGGAACACCAGATCGAGCCGGTCCAGCAGGTTCGCGGCCAGCTCCCAGTCGACGTCCTTCAGGCGGCGTTTGGCCCGGGGCCGGTGCTCGGGCGGCCCGGCGCGCTCGGCGGCGAGGGCCTTGCGCAGGCCGTCGAAGCCCGGGGCCGGGACCGGACCGCGCAGCAATCCGATCTCCAGGGCGGCCGCGCCCCGGACCACGTCGGGACGCGGCAGACCGAGATGGACCATCGGATGGGAGAGCAGCGCGATCAGCCGGGCCGGGATCGCGTCGGCCTGATCGCGGGCGAGGTCGGCGGCGAGTTCCGCCGCGAGCCGGGCGAGCCGCCCGGCCGGGCTCACGGCCAGGGACAGCCCGGCGGAATCCTCGGCCACGATGCCCCAGCGCAGCAGCTCGACGGCGACCCGGCCGGCGAGCCCGCGGTCGGGCGTGATGAGCGCCGCAGTCGCACCGGGGGTCTGCAGGGTCTCGCGCAGCGCCAGCGCCGCGACCAGCGCCTCCTCGCGCTCGTCGGCCGCTTCGGCGAGCGCGAGCCCCTCGAGGCCGAGGCGGGCGACGGTGTCGCGCTCGGCCGGGTCGAGGGCGGCCCACGCGTCGGTGGTATCGGCCGGCCGCAGGGCCTGCGACAGGAGCGCGGCTCGCGCCGCCTGGCCGGGGTCGGGCTCGCCGAGGGCGACGACCTCGGCGCGGTCGAGGTTGAGGTTCTCCGGTCCGAGCAACCGGTGCAGCACCGCCTGCGGATGGCCGTGCGCGATCACGCGGGAAAAACCCTCGCCGGTGTCGATGCCGTCCCAGCCGGCCGCGTCGAGGTCGAGATCGAGCCCGGGCAGGACCACGGCGCCGTGGGGCAGCTTGGCCACGGCGGCGATGAGCCGGGCCGTGGCGGGGACGGAGCCCAGCGAGCCGGCGACGATCACCGGGTCCAGCGTCGCGCCGCGCGACAGGCGCCGCTCCTCGGCGAGCACGAGCCCGCGGGCGCGGGCGACCGGATCGGCGAGGCCCCGCTCGGCCAGGAGCTTCGGCCAGTTCTCGGCGGCGATCTTCACGAAGTCGAGGGTCAGGCCGAAGTAGCGGGAATACTCGGCCTCGACGGCCGCGCCGATCTCCGACCAGGGCAGGCCCTCGACGGTGAGCGCGTCCATCAGGCGCTCGAGATCGCCGGCGAGCCCGACCGCGTCGGCGGGGGAGGACGGCACCAGGAACGGCACCTCGGCGTCCAGCGGCAGCAGCGTCCGGTCGACGGTCCTGGCCCAGGCCTGGACGAGGCGGGCCAGGATCAGCCGGCGCTCCAGCGGCGGCATCGGGATGCTCAGGGGATCGGCGTTCTCCTCCAGCAGCGGCTCGGCGGCGAGGTCGAGCTCGGCCTCGTCGGCCTCGCCGAGCGGCACCATCCGCGGCAGCAGCGTCGCCTGGCCGGGCGCGTCCCGGCCGAGCCTCTCGGCCAGGATCGCGCCGAGCGCCCGGGCCGCGCGGCGGGTCGGCAGGTAGATCGTGACGGAGGCGCGCGCCAGCGGATCGTCCGCCACCGGCCCGACGAGGCGGCCGGAGAGCAGCGCCTCGGCGAGCGTCGGCAGGAACGGGACGCCGCGGGAGATGGTGAAAACGGCCTGTCGGGCGGGCATGGCTGGGCTTCTACGCCCGCGCCGGGGCGGCGGACAGGGGACGATGGGCCGCTGGGGAACGATCGCGCGGCTTCCCTCCCCGCATCGGAGGAGTTCGGTCGCGCTCCGCCGCTGACCTCAGCCCTTCGCCCTCGCGGCGGCGCCGTAGCCGGCGCGGCGGCCGAACACGACGCCGGAGGTCAGCCCCGAGCCGCCGGGATAGCCGTTGAAGAACACGCCACCGACCATCTCGCCGCAGGCGTAGAGGCCGGGAATCGCGCCGCCGTCCGCGCGCTTCACGCCGCCGTCGTCGCCGACCTCGACGCCGCCGTAGGTGAAGGTGATGCCGCCCGTGACCGGGTAGGCCTTGAACGGCCCGGTCTCGATCCTCTGCGCCCAGTTCGACTTCGGCAGGGCGAGCCCCTTCGTGCCGCGCCCGTCCTTCACGGTCGGGTCGAAGGGCACGCTCTCGTCCACGGCGGCGTTGAACGCCGCGATGGTCCGCCGCGCCGCCGCGCGGTCGATGCCCTCGAGCTTGTCGAGGAGCCCGTCCAGGGTGTCGGCCTCGACGAAGTGCGCGTCGTGGAACCGGTACTCGCTGTAGAGCAGGTGATCGACCTTGGCGTCGAAGATCTGCCACGCCACGTGCCCGGGCTGCTCCATGATCGAGCGGCCGAACTGGGCGTAGGTGTAGTTGCGGAAATTCTTGCCCTCGTCGACGAACCGCTCGCCGTCCGCGTTCAGCATGAGGCCCAGGAAGTAACAGATCTTCCGGTAGTGCTTGCGCTCGCCGTGCGGCAGCTCGAGGTTGCCGTAATCGGGGGTGTGCAGGTCCATCGGCGTGGCGTGGCAGCCACCGTAGAAGCCGTGGGCCTTCGCGCCGAGGTCGAGCGCCATCTGCAGCCCGTCGCCCTGGTTGTGGGGTGTGCCGCGCACCCGGGCCTTGTCCCAGCCCTCGCCGATGAAGCGTGTCCGGAGGGCGGCGTTCGCCTCGAAGCCGCCGCAGGCCAGCACCACGGACGTCGCCCGGACCGGACCCTGCGGCGTCTCCACGCCGACGACGCGCCCGTCCTCCACGATCAGGCCCCGGGCCGGGCAGCCGTAGCGGATCTCGCCGCCGGCCCGGGTGAAGGCCTCCAGCTCGGCCCGGGCGAGGCCGAAGCCCTCGTCGTGGGTGGCGAGCGTCAGGCCGCCCCAGAACACGAAGCGCCCGTCCTTCTCGAACGACTGACGGGAGTAGATCGGCTCGAACTTCACCCCCTGCGTCGCCAGCCAGCGCAGGGCCGCGCCGCTCTCGTCGATCAGGATGCGCTGCTCGCGCGAGAGCGGCCGCCCGTCGTTGAAGCCGAGCAGGTCCGCCTCGAATTTCTGTGCCGTGTAGGCACCGAAATCGGTCCGCGGCAGGCGCGGGTCCTCGGGATCGACCAGCAGCGGGATCAGGTCGTCGTTGCCCGCGTAGACGAAGCGCATGGCCCCGGCCGTGTAGGCGGTGTTGCCGCCGGCGAGGTCCCGCTCGGCCTTCTCGATCATCAGCACCGAGGCGCCGCGATCCAGGGCGGCGAGACCGGCGCTCATGGCGGCGTTGCCCGAGCCGACCACCACCACATCCCACGGCGCATCGTCCGGACGCTGCATGCCTGCCTCCTCTCCAGTGGCTGATCTCAGCGCATTGTATACGTCTGCATGCAATTTCTCGCAAGCGTTTCAGGCGTCACGGTTTCGCGCTATGGCCGAGCCGAGGAGAGCCGGACATGAAGGCCAGCGAAGCGGAGCGCTCCAGCGGCGCCGGCGCCTACGAGCGGCTGCTGCGGGCGATCGAGGAGGGCGAGCTCGCCCCCGGCAGCCGCCTGCGCGAGGCGGAGCTTGCCGAGCGGTTCCAGATCAGCCGCACGCCGGTCCGCGAGGCGCTCGGCCGGCTGGAGGCGCAGGGACTCGTCGCCCACGAGCCGCACCGGGGCGCCAGCGTGGCGCAGCTCGACTACGGGCAGGTGAGCGAGCTCTACGACCTGCGCGAGGTGCTGGAGGGGACGGCCGCGCGCCTCGCGGCGATCCACGCCAGCACGGTCGAGACCGAGATCCTGGAGGAGATGGTCGCCCGGGACCGGACGCTGCTCGGCGACGCGCCCTCGCTGGCACGGACCAACCGGCTGTTTCACCGCCAGATCCACGGGGCGGCGCGCAACCGCTTCCTGCAGGGCACGCTGGAGACGATGCGCCTGTCGCTGGTGCTGCTCCCGGGCGCCACCACGCTGGCGGCGCCCGACCGCGCCGCGGAATCGCTCGCCGAGCACGCCGCGATCGTGGCGGCGATCCGGGCCCACGACGGGGATGCCGCCGAGGCCGCGGCCCGGGCCCATATCCGCGCCGCCTTCAAGGCGCGGATCCGGATCTGGCAGGAGAGCTGACCGACCCCGGCCCTCAGGCGTGGGCCGGCACGCGCTCCAGACCGGGCCGGACGCGGAACAGCGCGAGCGTCGCGACGATGCCGCAGGCGGCTGCCGCCATCAGCCAGTAGCTCGGCGCCGCCCGGTCGCCGGTCTTCTCGATCAGGAAGGTCGAGACCATGGGCGTCGCCGTGCCGAACAGCGCGGTGGCGAGGCTGTAGGCCAGCGAGAAGCCGCTGGCGCGGACATGGGCCGGCACGACCTCCGAGAGCGAGACCACCATCGCGCCGTTGTAGACGCCGAAGAAGAACGAGAACCACAGCTCGACAGCGAGCATCTTGCCGAAGGTCGGATCGGCCACGAGCCAGTGCAGCGCCGGGTAGGTCGTCAGCAGCGACAGGGTCGAGATCGTCAGCAGCACCGGCTTGCGGCCGATGGCGTCCGACAGGGCTCCGCCCACGGGCAGCCAGACGAAGTTGGTGATCGCCACGAACAGCGTCACGATCAGGCTGTCGGTCTCGGTGAGCTTGAGGACGTTCTTGCCGAAGGTCGGGGTGTAGACGGTGATCATGTAGAACGTCACCGTCGTCATCGTGGTCAGCATCATGCCGAGCAGCACGATCCGCCAGTTGGCGGCCACCGTGGTCAGGATCTCGCGGGTGGTCGGGTGGCGGGTCCGCTTGGCGAATTCCTGCGTCTCCTGGAGTGACCGCCTGATGAAGAAGATGAACGGCACGATCAGGCAGCCGATGAAGAACGGGATGCGCCAGCCGAAATCGCCGAGCTGCTGCTTGGTCAGGAACGCGTTCAGCCCGTAGCCGATCAGGGCGGCGAACATGATCGCCACCTGCTGGCTCGCCGACTGGAACGACGTGTAGAAGCCGCGCCGGCCCGGCGTGGCGATCTCGAACAGGTAGATCGAGACGCCGCCGATCTCGACGCCCGCCGAGAAGCCCTGCAGCAGGCGCCCGGCCAGCACGATCAGCGGGGCCGCGACCCCGATCGTGTCGTAGCTCGGGCAGAAGGCGATGAGCACCGTGCCGCTCGCCATGATGGCGAGGGTGATGATCAGGCCCTTCCGGCGGCCGATCCGGTCGATATAGGCGCCGAGCACGATCGCTCCGAGCGGCCGCATGAGCGCCCCGAGCCAGAAGGTGCCGAAGGTCAGGAGCAGCTCGGTGGTCTCGTTGCCCGAGGGGAAGAATGCCCGCGCGATGTAGGTGGCGTAGAACCCGAACAGGAAGAAGTCGAACATCTCCAGGAAGTTGCCGCTCGTCGAGCGGAGGATCGCGCCGATCCGCGACTTGAGCGTTGCCCCGACGGCCCCGGGATCACCGGCCATGACGACGTCCTTTCCGGGTGCCCGTCAGGCACCGATCCACTTCATGGCGACGATCGTGCCGGTCACCGTCAGCGCGCCGCCGATGCGGGTGGCGATCTGCGCGAAGGGCATCAGGGCCATGCGGTTCGCCGCCGTGAGGATCGCCACGTCGCCGGTGCCGCCCTGGCCGCTGTGGCAGGCGTTCACGATGGCGGTCTCGATCGGGTACATGCCGAGCCAGCGGCCGACGAAGAAGCCGACCGTCATCAGCGTCACGACGGTCGACACGATCGTGATCAGGTTCACCAGAGTGAAGGCCGCCATCAACTCGTGCCAGGGCGTCAGCGCGACGCCGATGGCGAAGAGCAGCGGGTAGGTCATCGAGACCTGGACGAACTTGTAGACCACGAAGCCGCCGGCCTGGAGATGGGGCGACACCGCGCTGGCGAGCTTCGCTAGGACCGCGAGGAACAGCATCGCCACCGGCGCCGGCAGGCCGACGAGGTGGTGGGCCATGACGCCGAGCAGGTAGAGGGTGATCGCCGTGAGCCCGGCCGCACCGATCGTGGCGGGGTCGATCTGGCCCTTCGCCGCCTCGGCCTTGGCCTGGGCGTCGCTCGACTTGATGCCGTCCGAGTCGGGCTGGAGGCGGCCCTCGCCGGTGAGGTGCGGGTAGCGCTTGCCGACGGAGTTGAGCGTGCCCGACAGGATGATCGCGGTCAGGGAGCCCAGCATCACCGGCGGCAGCACCTGGGCGAAGACCACGCCCTGCTGCATCCCCAGGATCGCCGCGTAGCCGATGGAGAGCGGGATCGCCCCCTCGCCGACGCCGCCCGCCATGATCGGCACGACGATGAAGAAGAAGGTCTTGTAGGGGCCGAGGCCGAGGAGCGTGCCGACCAGCGTGCCCACCAGGGCCGCCGCCACCGAGCCGAGGGCGAGCGGCGCGAAGATCTTGAGGAAGCCCTTGATCAGGACCTCGCGGTCCATCCCGAGGATCGAGCCGACGATGATCGTGGCGATGTAGATGTAGAGGAAGTTGGTGAACTTGGTGAAATCGGTGATCGCCTTGACCATCTGCGGCGGCACCAGGGCGTAGTAGACCAGCGCCGAGGGGATGAAGGTCGCGAAGATCGCCCCGGCGCCGATGTTCTTCAGGATCGGGATCCGCTTGCCGATCTCCGCGCAGGTGAAGCCGCCCATCACCAGCACGGCGATCATGGTCGGCCCGTCGGGCTTGATCTCGCCCTCCTGGACCAGGACGGTGAGGAGGATCGCCAGCACGACGAAGATCGGGAGCGGTATGATGCCGATCTTGAAGTCGATCAGCCGCCACCAGACGTCCGGCCAGAACCGGGCCGCGCGCCCGTCCTCGGCCCGGCCCTCCGCCGGCGACGGGATCGGTGAAACGGTGCTGGTCATGGCGTCCCCCCGGATCTCTGACCGCTCGCGGGCCGCTTCGCCGCGCCCTCGCGACCGCGCGCCGGGCCGCGATCCATCGGGTCGCGCACGATCGGCGGCGATAAAGTGACATCCGGCGTATCAGCGCGGATGAAGGGCGGCAACGCGATCCAGGGAACAAAGGACGCGACCTGTCCCGTCGGCCGGGATTAAGATCCCGTCTCCGTCGTGATCACAGCGCAGAGAATTGGCCAAGCGGCCGACCGGGCCATGACGGCATCGGACGGGGACAGGCGACGGGACTGAGGCCCCGCCGCCGGGATCGTCGATCAGAAGTCGTGCTGGACGCGGAAGCGGACCTGCGAGACCGAGTCCTGCGTCACGGTGCGCGGGACGAACGTGCCGCTGTTGATGCCGGCGACGTTGGCGTAGGCGGTGGGACTCTTGTCGGAGTCGATCGCGCGACCGTGCTTCACGCCGATCTGGGTGTAGAAGGCCTCGACGCCGATATCGAGGTCGCGCACGGGCGACCAGATGATGCTGCCGCCCGCGACGAACTGATAGGTGTCGCGCAGCGCTTGGCTCAACTGGTAGAAGCGGGTTCCGGGCGCGCCGACCGCGTTGGAGCCGAGATTGGCGGCGCCGTTGAAGCTCAGGACGTTGTAGAGCGCGCCCTGTGCGAGGCGCGCGTTGCGGGAGAAGTCCTGTTCTCCGTAGGCGCCGAAGACCGCCGAGCGCCATTCCGGCGTCCAGTAATGCAGGAACGACGCGACCGCCGAGAAGGATTGCGATGTCTGCAACTGGCCGGTGAAGGGGTTGACCGTCGCGTCCGAGAAGCTCTGGTAGATCTTCTGGCCCTGGAAGCCGTTGTTGAGCTGCGTGTAGCAGCCGGTGAAGGCGCAGTATCCCGTATACATCTGCGCGCCGTCGGCGTAGGCGCTCTGGAGATAGAGGGCGTCCCCCGGCGCGACGAAGGGGGCGTTGATCTTCAGGCCGCCCTGCACCGCCCAGCCCTCGACGCTCCTGGTGTGCGCGACGCTGACATTGGCGCCCGCCGCGGGCGTCGCCGCGATGTTGCCGACGTTCAGCTCGTGAACCGCGGCGGAGACCTGCGCCGAGCCCCAGCCCTGATCGACGCGCAGGACGCCGACGACATCGGGCAGCCGCTCGCGCTGGATGCTGTCGACGCCGCTGACCCCGATCGGTGCGCCTCTGAAGTAGCCGACGAAGACCGGGCTGACCGGCGACGCGGTGCCGGCCGGCGCGTAGATCGGGCTGCGCCGGAAGACCGGGTCCTCGACCGACAGCGTGGCCGACAGCCCGGCGCCGGCCGTCACCGTGTAGGCGAGGAGGTTGGTGGAGGAGACGTCCGAGCCCGCGGTCGCGCCGTAGATCTCGAAGTCGTGGGCGTAGAAGTCGAAGAACGACGAGGCGCGACCGGCGGTCAGGCCGGCGAACTGGATGAACGCCTTATCGACGTTCATGAACTGCTGCGCATGCCCGGCCTGGTCGACGCCGGTGGCGTCGTAGGCCTGCCCGATGCGCGCCTGCGTCCCCGAGCGCGCGTAGCCGGTGCGGGATCCCGCATCGAGGCGGACGAAGGCGCGCAGGGTGCCGTAAGCGGTCTGCGTGCGGGCATCGAGGTTGATGCGCAGACGCGCCTGATAGCCCGCGCTGTCGCCGGCGTTGGTGCCGGCCTGCCGCGTCGACGCCGTCATGTACCCGCCCTCGTACCGGGCGCGGCCCGAGATGCGCAGGCAGGTGTCGGTGCCGGGGATGTAGAAGAAGCCGGCGCCGTACGCGCCGCAGACGCGGACGTACTCGACCGGGACAGCCTTCTTGACCGGCAGGTCGGCGGCGTGCGCAGCGCCCGTTGTCGCGAACGCGGCGGCAGTCGCCAGCAGCGATGATCTCAGTAATGTCATCGATGTCTCCGGAATTTCAAGCTCAATTCTCGCAAACGGATGAGCGAGACCGGACACACCAAATATAATCCACGATTTGTTCGCAGATCATTGGCATGTTTTCGCTCGCCACGGCGGTTTTGAGGCCCATTTGCCCGGCGACGATGTGCAGCGGCACCACCGCGTGCAACAAAGATTCGGATTTATCTTCAATCTCGCAGATGAACGTTGCGCGTACGCAACAAAATGTTATCCAATAATGCAAAATCGGAGATAATTACTCAGTATATCTATATATTATCAGGTTAGCCGAGCGGATGAAATATTGATAAAATCGGCTCGTTCGAACGACCAGCACCAATCGAGAAGCGATGGCCCGGAAGTCAACTCGGAGCTGTCGTGCGGGCCGTCTCTGACCGGACAGGCGTGGCGGATGCAGTCAGAACCGCCTGGGTGCCCCGCGAACGGCACGCGGTCGCCGGCGAGCGATTCGACGCGCGAATCCTGCCCGTCCGACGCGTCGGCCGGAGGCTCGGCTCATTTGCGGGATGGCACGTGTCGCACGGCGCGGCGGCGTTTGCCCGGCTCGATGGACGCGGCGCGCGCCCGGAAAGCGGGTCCGAACGAACGATGGCGCGCATCGGCGGCGCCCTGCGCGCGGGGCGGCGCATCGCCGGACCCTATCATGGGTCGGTCAACGGACCGGCCGGGAGCGGGCGGGATCGCGGCGCGGAACGCACCGGGTCGCGTGCCGACCGCGCGCTGGCGGCCGGAGGCGTTACGGATCCAGGGCGGCCCGGCACAACGAAAAAGGCCCGGCTGAAGCCGAGCCTTGAGGTTTCTGAAGCACGGGGACCGGCGCGGAGGCCGAGGCCCCGGCGCCGGTGGAGTGGCTTAGAAGTCGCGCTGGACGCGGAAGCGGAAGGTGGACACGCTGTCCGCCGTCGTGGTCCGCGGCACGAAGGTGCCGTTGTTGATGCCGGCGACGTTCGCGTAGGCCGTCGGGGTCTTGTCGCGGTCGATCACGCGGCCGTTCTTGACGCCGATCTGGGTGTAGAAGCCCTCGACACCGATATCGAGATCCTTCACCGGCGACCAGATGATGCTGCCGCCCGCCACGAACTGGTAGGTGTCGCGCAGCGCCTCGCTGAGCTGGAAGAACCGGGTGCCCGGCACGCCGACGGCGTTCACGCCGAAGGAGTTGGCGCCGGCCGGGTTGGCGAGCGCGAAGGCCGCGCCCTGGGCCAGACGGGCACCGCTGCTGTAGCTCATCTCACCGTACGACCCGAAGAAGGCCGAGCGCCACTCCGGCGACCAGTAGTGGAGGTACGAGGCCGTCGCAGTGAAGCTCGTCGACTGCTCGAGTCGGCCCGAGAACGGGTTGATCGTCGCGTCGTTCATGTACTGCGCGAACTTCTGGCCCTGGATGGTGGCCGGGTTCTGCGAGTAGCAGCCGCTGAAGGCGCAGTAGCCGGTGTACATCTGGGCACCGGAGCCGTAGGCGCCCTGCAGGTAGAGGGCGTCGCCCGGCGCGATGAACGGCGTGTTGATCTTCAGGCCGCCTTGGACCGCCCAGCCGTACGAGTTGCTGGTGTGCGGGATGCTGATGTTCGAACCGGTGCCGGTGCCGGCGCCGTTCTGCACGTTGCCGACGTTCAGCTCGTGCACGGCGGCCGAGACCTGAGCCGAACCCCAGGCCTGGTCGAGGCGCAGGGCGCCGACGAAGTCGGGCATGCGCGAGCGCTGGATCGCGTCGACGAAGCTGAACCGGGTCGGCACGCCGCCGGTGTAGCCGATGAACACCTCGGCGGGCGCGGCCGTCTGAGCGAAGTTCTGGATCGTCGCGTTAACGGTGGCGCCGGTCGGGTTGTTGGTCTGCGAGAAGATCGGGCTGCGGCGGAAGACCGGATCTTCGACCGAAATCGTGGCGGACAGGCCGTTGCCGAGCGTGGCCGTGTAGGCGAGCAGGTTGGTCGAGGCGACGTCGGAGCCGAGCGTGGCGCCGGCGAACTCGAAGTCGTGGGCGTAGAAGTCGAAGAACGACGAGGCGCGACCGGCGGTCATGCCGGCGAACTGGATGAAGGCCTTGTCGACGTTCACGAACTGCTGGGCGCGACCGAACTGGTCGATGCCGAGGCCCGGGAAGGCCTGAGCGATACGCTGCTGGGTGCCGGAGGTGCCGACGCCGGAGTAGCCCGTGCGGGATCCGGCATCGAGGCGGACGAAGGCGCGCAGGGTGCCGTAGGCGGTCTGGGTGCGGGCATCGAGGTTGATGCGCATCCGGCCCTGGTAGCCCGACGTGTCGCCGTTGGTGCCCTGGCGCGAGTAGCTGGTCATGTAGCCGCCCTCGAACCGGGCGCGGCCGGAGAGACGCAGGCAAGTGTCGGTGCCGGGGATGTAGAAGAAGCCGGCGCCGTAGGCGCCGCAGACGCGGACGTACTCGATCGGGACCGCCTTCTTGACCGGGAGGTCGGCGGCGTGGGCTGCGCCTACGGCCGCGAACGCAGCAGCAGACCCGAGCAATGAGCTCTTCAAGAGCTTCATAGACATCTCCAAAGCTTCGAGACCCAATGATGCGGACCTGCCCGGTTATCCGGGTCTAGCCGCACGTTCTGTAGGTTTGGCCCGCGTCTTAGGTGGCAGGCTCCTGCGGGCTCTCGCTTGGCGATGCCCCCGTGCACGATCACCATGTGCGAACGGGTTTCCGCGAGCAACGAGGATTCGCGGCTGCCTTGGCAGTTCCAGCGCGATGTTGCGGCCTGGCAACATTCTCGGGGCGCTTTAGTCGGCAACGGTCCGCCGAATGTGCACGAATGCTGTCCTGAGCGGCTGAGCTGCCGCGCCGACGGGCAGCCTTTCGCCCGGCCCCGACCCGGGACCGGGCGGCTCACGCCGTCCCAGCCGATTCGCCGGCGCCGGACGGGCGCCTTACATGGGCGGCGTCAGCCCGTCCTTTCCGACGGCGACGCGCCGCGCCGTGATGCGGCCGTCGTCCCCGCGCGCGGCGATCACGAAGACCTTGGCGCCGGGCGCTACGGCCGCGGCGCTGGCGGGCTCGAAGCTGACGACCGGCGCCTGTGGCGGTACCAGGATCTGCAGCGACTGGCCCTGACCGCAATCGACCGTGAGGGTCCGCTCCGCCCCGCCGCGGCTCGCCTTGACCGTCCCGTTGGTCATCGCGCTCTTCACGCGGGGCGCGTCGGGAGCGGTCGAGCGCACGTCCGCCTTCACGGTTCCGTTGGTCATGGCGCTCCGCACCGACGCCCCGCCCGCGGTGTGGTCGGGGATCATGTCCCAGTCGTAGTGTCCCTCGCCGGTGCCGCGCATCGCCTCGGGGAACAGCACCACCTCCAGGGCCACCGGCGGCTCGCCCTTCGTGGCCGTGCCGATGAAGACCCCGTCCCTGATCGCGTCGAGACTCGACGGGACCACCCAGGAAACCTTGGCGTCGGGGGCGAGCGCCACGGTCTCCGACGCGCCGTCCCGTGTCTTCAGCGTGAAGCCGCCGCCCGCGACCGCCTCGACGGTCCCGCGCAGGCGCTCGACCTTCGGCGCCGCCTGCGCACCGGTGGTGACGGCCAGCAGGCTCATCAGGGCGAGCGTCGTGAGTTTTGCCATGGGGGTTCTCTTCCTGGTGCCGGGATTGTCGCGACCGGCTGGACGTGGGGCGGGATGATGGGACGTCAGCCCACGAGGGCCTGTGACATCGCATCCGGGTTCGCGCCCGTGCCCGGCCCGGTTACGCGTCCCCGGCCTGTCCCAGGCAGATCAGGAACGGCGCGGCCGCAGCCTCCGCGGCCGCCTCGACGGCCCGGTAGCGCCGCACCACGTCGGTGCCGAAGGCCGAGAGGCGCGCGCCCCCGCCGGCCCGGCCACCGGTCTGCGCCTCGACCACGGGGCGACCGAAGCCTCTGTTCATCGCCTCGACCAGCAGCCAGGCCCGGCGGTACGACATGCCCAGCGCGCGGCCGGCGCCCGCGATGGAACCGTGCTCGGCGATCATCTCCAGGAGCCGCACCTTGCCGGGGCCGAGGCGGTGCCCCGGCCCGAGATCGATGCGGATGCTCAGCCGGGGCGCCGCGCCCGCGGCCCGGGCGGGGCTCCGGAGCGGGTCGGGTACGGCGCTCAGGCGGGGAGCGCCAGCAGCGCGAGACCGGCCGCGGCGAGGCCGACACCGAGGGCCGGGGCGGCCCGCGTCGCTCCGATCCGCGACGCCGCGGCGCCGAGTCCGATCCCCGCGGCGTGCAGGAGCGCGGTGGCCGCGAGGAACCCGAGGCCGAAGGACAGGCCGGAGGCGGTCTCGGGCATCTCGGCACCGTGGGCGTAGCCGTGGAACACCGCGAAGACGCCGACCAGGGCAGCCAGCAGGGCCACCGGCGCGCGCAGGCCGACGATGGCGGCGAGGCCGAACACGACGATGGACAGCGCGATCCCGAGCTCGACATGCGGCAGCACCGCGCCGGCCATGCCCAGCCCCGCCCCCACGCTCATCAACGCCAGGAACGACAGGGGCAGCGCCCAGAGCGCCCGTCCGCCGCGCAGGCTGGCGAGGAGGCCGACCGCGACCATCGCGAGAACATGGTCGGCGCCCAGGAGCGGATGGAGGAACCCGGCCTCCGCGCCCGTCGCGGTGCCGTGCCCCGGATGGGCGAAGGCCACCTGGGGCAGCAGGGCGAGTGCGGCCGGCAGGAGCGCGAGGCATGTGGCGGAACGGGCGGAGAGCGGTCGCTTCATCGGTGATCCTTCGCTGGACCCGCGAAGTTGTAGCGCCCTTCCGCCGCCTCTGCGAGGGGCGGGTGGCCGACGATCGCCGCACCGCGGCGGCGCCCGGTTTCGCGGGCGGCCCTCAGAGCGACATCGCCTCGTGGACCGCGGACGGCGCGAACGGCTCCGAGAAGGCGGCCCCGACACCGTGGGTGAAGTGGCGCATCACGGTGGCGGTCTTTCGCCCGACCCGGATCATCGCCCCGATCTCCAGCGCGTGGTCGACGAGCAGGGCGACGCCGGAGGCCGAAACGTTGAGGACGTGTCCCTGGAGGGCCTCGCCCGATGAAGTGGTGATCTGGACGATCTTCTGCTTCGGCACGATCCGACGGTGCGCGCGGATCGGTTCGGGTTGCAGGTCCTGGGCCTTTGCCAGCGTCACGAACTGACGGGCGACGTCAGTGAGAGTCGCGCGTCCACCGCGGACACAGACAACGAACTCCTGACCGGCCACGCGGGCGATGCGGGCCTCGAGCGTGCCGATATGGCGGATGCTGCAGGTGAGATGCTCACCCGGCACCAGGAGCGACGAGGAGCGGAACCGGATGCCCTCGGTCGAGACGTCGGCGGTCACGGCGTAGAAATCGCGACGCCGCTGGTTCCAGCACAACGCGGGCAACATGACGATGTGCCGCCGGACCATCACACCCGCATCATCATAAAGAATACATCGGCGACCTTCTGGGGCCGAAGTTTCTTCTGGCCTGTTCAAGCAATGCGTAAAATTGGACTTATCCCGATCTAAGTCGCACCTCAGATCCGGCGCTCACGAAGCTGTTCGCAGGCCGATCTCGACCTTGGCGCGGTCGCGCCGTCATCGAACGCCGCCGGCCGGCTCGAAACGGCGGCCTCAGAGGCTCGCGGCGCGGATTGAATAAAAGATGCATCCTGATTGTATGGCATGGATGCTGCCTGGGATTGTGCATGCCAAACGGCCGCGCAACACTGCCGGCCGCCTCCGGAACGGACCGGCCGGTCCGCTCCGCTTCTCCCGCCTCCACCCGGATCGGTCTCATGTTGCGTTACGCCGCCTGTCTCCTCGCCGGGCTCGCCCTCACCGGGCCCGCCGCCGCGCAGACCCTGCGCTACGGCATGATGGAGGATCCGGACGCCCTCGACCCGACGCTCGCCCGGACCTTCGCGAGCCGGATGGTGTTCGCCGCGCTCTGCGACAAGCTCGTGGATATCGGGCCCGATCTGAAACCGGTGCCGCAGCTCGCGACCTCCTGGGAACTCTCGCCTGACGAGAAGGCGCTGACCATGCACCTGCGCCCGGGCGTGCTGTTCCACGACGGCGAGAGGCTCGACGCCGCGGCGGCCAAGTTCTCGATCGAGCGCCACATGAAGATGCCGGGCTCGCAGCGCCGCTCGGAGATCGCGCCGATCGACTCCGTGGATGTCGTCGACGACCTGACTTTCCGCATCAACCTGAAGCAGCCGTTCGCGCCGTTGCTCGCGCAGTTCACCGACCGGGCCGGCATGATGGTCTCGCCCAAGGCCGCTGAACGGCTCGGCGACAAGTTCGCCTCCGCGCCGGTCTGCGCCGGTCCGTACAAGTTCGTCGAGCGGGTGCCTCAGGACCGGATCGTGGTTGAGCGTTTCGCCGACTACTGGAACAAGGACGCGATCCACATCCAGCGGATCGAGTTCCGGCCGATCCCTGACGCCACCGTGCGGCTCACCAACCTCCGCGCGGGTCAGCTCGACCTCTTGGAGCGCCTCGCCCCCACCGACGTGGCACAGGTGAAGCGTGACGCCAAGCTGAAGCTCGACTCAACCTACGAGCTCGGCTTCCAAGAGATCCTGTTCAACCCCCACAAGGCCGGTTCGCCGGTCTCCGACCCGAAGGTGCGCGCCGCTTTCGAGGCGGCCATCGACCGCAACGCCATCAATCAGGTGGTCTACAACGGCGAGTTCCTGGCCGGGAACCAGTGGGTCAACCCGAAGAACCCGAACTACGTCGCCGAGTACCCGATCCCGAAGCGGGACGTCGCCAAGGCCAAGGCGCTGCTGGCCGAGGCCGGGAAGCCGAACCCGCAGATCACGCTGACCGTCTACGCCAACAGCGAGTCGCCGCAGGTCGGCCAGGTGATCCAGGCGATGACCAAGGAGGCCGGCTTCGACGTGAAGATCCAGGCCGTGGACTTCACGACCGCGCTCGATGCCGCCGACAAGGGCAACTACGAGGCGCAGCTCTATTCTTGGAGCGGCCGCTCGGACCCGGACGGCAACACGTTCAGCTTCCTGGCCTGCAAGGCGGCGCTGAACTATCCCAAGTACTGCAGCCCGGAAGCCGACGCGGCCCTCCAGGCGGAGCGCGGGACGGTGGATCCGGCCAAGCGCAAGGCTGCCTGGAAGGCCCTGGCCGATCAGGTCCTGAAGGACCGGCCGGGCATCTACATCCTGCACCGCAAGCTGCTCTGGGCCTACAGCCAGAAGATCACGGGTTTCGTGCCCTATCCGGACGGGCTCGTGCGTTTCACCGGCCTGAAGCTCAACTGATGTTGCGCTTTCTCGCCCGACGCCTCGCCTTGGCGGTCCCGACACTGATCCTCGCCTCGATGATCATCTTCGCCCTGCAGCAATTGCTGCCGGGCGACGTCGCCACGGCGCTGACCGGCGAGGAGCGCGACCCGCAGGTGATCGCCTTCATCCGCGAGAAGTACCACCTCGATGAGCCGCTGCCGGTGCGCTACGCCTACTGGGCCAGCGGCGTGCTGCGGGGCGATCTCGGCGAGTCGATCCGGCTGCAGAAGCCGGTCTCCGAACTGATCGTCGAGAAGCTGCCGGTGACGCTCGAACTCGCCTGCCTCGCCATGCTGGTGGCGCTCGCCATCGGCGTGCCCATGGGCGTGCTGTCGGCGGTGAAGCGCGGGCAGGCCGCCGACACGGTCGCCAACGGGATCGCCCTCTGGGGCCTGTCGGTGCCGAATTTCTGGCTCGGGATCCTGCTGATCCTGCTGTTCTCGGTGGAGCTCGGCTGGCTGCCGGCCTCGGGCTATGTCTCACCATTCGAGAGCCTGTCAGAGAACCTCGCCGCCATGGCGATGCCGGCCTTCGTGCTCGGCAACGCCATCGCGGCGGTTATGATGCGCCACACCCGCGCGGCGATGCTCGGCGTGCTCGGCTCCGACTACGTCCGTACCGCGCGCGCCAAGGGCGTCTCGCCGCTGCGGGTCACCCTGCGGCACGCGCTGCCCAACGCCGCGATCCCGATCATCACCCTGGGGGCGCTGGAATTCGGCCAGCTCCTGTCGGGGGCGGTGCTCACCGAGCAGGTCTTCTCCGTGCCGGGCTTCGGCAAGCTGATGGTCGATGCGGTGTTCAACCGGGACTTCGCCACCGTGCAGGGCGTCGTGATCTGCACGGCCGCCACCTACATCGCCCTGAACCTCGCCGCCGACCTGCTCGCGGCGGCCGTGAACCCGAAGCTGAGGCGGGCATGAGCACCGGCAGCGAGATCGCCCGCGCCGAGGCGGTCGGCCTGGAGGCCGCCCCGTCCGGCGCCCCCGCCCACGCCATCCTCCAAGAGCCCGGCACCCTCGCGGCCTTCTGGCGACGCCTGCGCGCGCGCCGGAGCGCGGTCGTGGGCCTCGTCATCGTCGGCCTGCTGGTGCTGATGGCGGTGTTCGCGCCCTGGATCGCTCCCTACGACCCGACAGCCACCGACTGGGGCAACGTCCGCGGGCCCCCGAGCCTCGCGCACCCGTTCGGCGGCGACGAGGTCGGGCGCGACGTGCTCTCACGGATCATCTTCGGCACCCGGGCCTCGCTCGGCGCCGGCCTCGTCTCGGTGGCGCTGGCGGTGTCCCTCGGCCTGCCCCTGGGATTGCTCGCCGGCTACGCGGGTGGCTGGATCGACGGCGCGATCTCCCGGCTCACCGACGCGCTGCTGGCGATACCGTTCCTGATCCTGGCGATCGCGCTCGCCGCCTTCCTGGGCCCGAGCCTCGTCAACGCGATGATCGCGATCGGCCTCTCGGCGACCTCGACCTTCATCCGGCTGACCCGGGCGCAGGTGCGCGCCGTGGCGGCGGAGGAGTTCGTCGAGGCCGCGCGCGCCATGGGCAACCCGCCCTGGCGGATCGCCCGGGTCCACATCCTGCCCAACATCGTCCCGGCGATCCTCGTCCAGGCGACGCTGACCATCGCGGCCGCGATCATCGCGGAGGCGAGCCTGTCGTTCCTCGGCCTCGGTCAGCAGCCGCCCGAGCCGTCCTGGGGGGCGATGCTCAACACCGCCAAGAACTTCATGGACGAGGCGCCCTGGATGGCGATCTGGCCCGGCCTGTCGATCTTCCTCGCGGTACTCGCCTTCAACCTGTTCGGCGACGGCCTGCGGGACGCCCTCGATCCGAGGCAGCGCACATGACGGCCGCGATGACGAAGCCCCTCCTCGACGTCCGCGACCTCGCGGTCGCCTTCGACACCGACGGCGGCGCGGTCCACGCGGTCAACGGCGTGTCCTACACGCTGCACGAGGGCGAGACGCTGGGGATCGTCGGCGAGTCCGGCTCCGGCAAGAGCGTGCACGTGCTGGCCATGCTGGGCCTGATCCCGCGCCCGCCCGGCCGCATCACCGGCGGGCAGGTGCTGTTCGAGGGACGCGACCTCCTCGCCCTGAAGGAGCGGGACCTGCGCAAGATCCGCGGCGGCGCGATCGGCTTCGTGTTCCAGGACCCGATGAGCTCGCTCAACCCCGGCATGACCGTGGCGGCGCAGATCGTCGAGCCGCTGCGCATCCATCTCGGCCTCGACGCCCGCGCGGCCCGCGCCCGGGCCCGGGAGCTGCTCGACCTCGTGCGCATCCCGAACGCGGCCGCGCGCCTCGACCAGTACCCGCACGAGTTCTCCGGCGGCCAGCGCCAGCGCGTGATGATCGCGATCGGCCTGAGCTGCCGGCCGAAGCTTCTGATCGCCGACGAGGCGACCACGGCGCTCGACGTCACCGTCCAGGCCGAGATCGTCGCCCTGGTGCAGGAGCTGAAGCGTGAGCTCGGCATGGCGATCATCTGGATCACCCACGATCTCGGCGTGGTGGCGGGCATCAGCGACACCGTGCAGGTGATGTATGCCGGCCGGATCCTGGAGCGCGGCCCGGTCGACGACATCTTCGCCGATCCCCGCAACGCCTACACGCTCGGCCTGCTGCGGTCCCTGCCGGATCTCTCCGGCGGCCGCGCCGGGCGGCGGCGCCTCCACCAGATCGAGGGCGCGCCGCCGGACATGCGCCATCTCCCGCCGGGCGACCCGTTCGCGCCGCGCAACGCCTTCGCGACGCCGCGCTGCCGGGCCGAGATGCCGCCCCTGGCGCAGGCGCCCGGCGCCGCTCCGGGCCACCTCGTCGCCGCTTGGTACGACTTGCCGAAGCTCCTGGGTGAGGAGGCCGCGCGATGAACGCGTCGCAGCAGCCGGTCGTCTCGGTGCGCGACCTGTCCAAGCATTATCCCCTCCGCTCCTGGTGGGGCGGCAAGGGCGCGGTGTTCCGCGCCGTCGAGGGCGTGAGCTTCGACATCCGCCCCGGCGAGACCCTGGGCCTCGTGGGCGAGTCCGGCTCCGGCAAATCCACAATCGGCCGGGCCGTGACCATGCTCAACCCGCCGACCTCGGGCACGATCGCCTTCGAGGGCACCGACCTCGCCAAGCTCTCGGCGGGCGCCATGCGCAAGATGCGCGCGCGAATCCAGACCGTGTTCCAGGATCCCTACGCGGCCCTCAACCCGCGGATGAGCGCCGGCGAGTACGTCGCGGAGGCGTTCAAGCTGCATCGGCGGGACATGCGCGGCCCGGAGCGGCGGGAGGCGGTTGCCGCCCTGTTCCAGCGGGTCGGGCTCGATCCGCGGTTCATGGGGCGCTACCCGCACCAGTTCTCGGGCGGCCAGCGCCAGCGCATCTGCATCGCCCGGGCGATCGCCCTCAAGCCCAGCTTCATCGTCGCCGACGAGCCGATCGCGGCGCTCGACGTCTCGATCCAGGCGCAGGTGGTGAACCTGCTGCAGGACCTGCAGGACGAGATGGGCCTGTCCTACCTGTTCATCTCGCACGACCTGCGCATGGTGCGCTACCTCTGCCACCGGGTCGCGGTGCTCTGGCGCGGGCGGATCGTCGAGCTCGCCGAGGCCGCCGCGCTCTACGAGGATCCGCGCCACCCCTACACCCGGCGCCTGCTCGCCGCCGTGCCGGTGCCGCACCCGGCCGAGGAGCGGGCGCGCCTTGCCGCGCGCGACCTCACTGGCCACGACCAGCCGCCCGACGGGCCGCTCACCGAGGTGGCGCCTGGGCACTGGGTGGCGCTGCCGAGAGGGCAGCACGCGTGATCGTCCAGGCGATCCTCGATCGGAACAACCGGTCAGCCCGGCCTCCGCCGTCATCACGAGCGCAGCGAAGTGACCCAGGGCAGCGCGAGGTTGCTCAGCGTTGCGCCGACTGGATTGCTTCGCTGCGCTCGCAGAGACGAGGCGGCGAAGCCATCCGTCATGGACGAGGCCGCGCCGTCATCTCCGTCACCGCCTCATCCCGAGGTGGCGATATGCATCGAGCGGTGATTCTTTAAGTCGCCCAGCAGAGCAGGACATCCCGTGAGAGACTTCTCCGCCCCCGGCCGCTCCCCGGTCTACGCCGCCAACGCCGCGGTCGCGACCTCGCACCCGCTCTCGACGCTCGCCGCCATCGAGGTTCTGCGCTCCGGCGGCAACGCCATCGATGCCGGCATCGCGGCGGTCGCCGTGCAGTGCGTAGTCGATCCGCTCATGACCGGCATCGGCGGCGACTGCTTCGCCCTCTACGCCCCCGCGGGCGCCACGAAGCCCATCGCCCTCGACGGTTCGGGCCGGGCGCCCGCCGCCGCCATGCCCGACTGGTACGCCGAGCACGGCGTCACCATCACGCCGACCTCGCCACACGCCGTGACGGTGCCCGGCGCGGTCGCGGCCTGGGATCTACTCGTGCGCGAGCACGGCACCCGGTCCCTCGGCGAGCTGCTCCAGCCGGCGATCCGCTACGCGGAGGACGGGTTCGTCGTGCAGCAGCGGGTCGGCTGGGACTGGCTGCGCGGCGCCGAGCGCGTCGCCACGGATCCGTACGCCGCCGAGACCTACCTGCCCGGCGGGCAGGCGCCGACGATCGGCAGCGTCGTCCGCCTGCCGAAGCTCGCGGCGACGCTCCGGGCGATCGCCGAGGCGGGGGCGCGCGCCTTCTACGAGGGCCCCGTCGCCGAGGACATGGTAAGCCGGCTGAACGCCCTCGGCGGCCTGCACACGCTGGACGACTTCGCCGCCGCGCAGCCCGACGTGGTCGCACCGGTCTCGACCCGCTACCGCGGCTACGACGTCTACGAGTGCCCGCCCGCCGGCCAGGGTCTGACGGCGCTGATGATGCTGAACGTGCTGTCGCACTACGACGTCGGCGCGCTCTCCGACCTCGACCGGCTCCACCTCTTCGCCGAGGTCTGCAAGCAGGGCTACCATCACCGCGACGTGCTGTTCGGCGACGCGGCCCTCGCCAACGTGCCGGTCGAGCACCTGCTCTCCGACGCCTGGAAGGCCGCCGCCCACGGGGCGATCGACATGGGCCGCGCCCGCGCGCCGGAGATCTATCCGGAGATCGCCCGCGAGATGGCCGAGGGCCGCGCCCACAAGGACACGGTCTACCTCTGCGTGGTCGACCGGGACGGCAACGCGCTGTCGCTGATCAACTCGATCTTCCAGGGCTTCGGCTCCGGCATCCTGGCGCCCGAGAGCGGCGTGCTGCTGCACAATCGCGGCCTGTCGTTCCGCACGGAGGGCGGCCACCCGAACAGCGTCGGGCCGGGCAAGCGGCCGATGCACACGATCATCCCCGGCATGCTGATGAAGGACGGGCAGGCCGTCGCGCCGTTCGGCGTCATGGGCGGCCATTACCAAGCCATGGGCCATGTCGAGCTGCTCTCCGGTCTCCTCGACCGGGGCCTCGACGTGCAGGAGGCCCTCGATGCCCCGCGCAGCTTCGCCTACGGCGGCAGCCTGGAGGTCGAGGGCGGGATCTCCGACGCCGTGATGGCGGGGCTGGTCGAGCGCGGCCACCCGGCGATCCGCGCGCCGCTGCCGCTCGGCGGGGGGCAGGTCATCTGGATCGACCGCAAGGCCGGCACGCTGGCGGCCGGATCCGACCCGCGCAAGGACGGGGCGGCGCTGGGGTATTGAGAGGCGTGGGAGGATGGGCGCCGCCGGCGCTCATCCTTTGGCGGCCTCAACGGCGCTCTCTGTCAGCACCGCCGTCATTGCGAGCGGAGCGAAGCGATCCAGGGTCGCGCCACGCCGATCGATCGCGCGCCGCCCTGGGTCACTTCGCTGCGCTCGTGATGACGGGGAGGCAGCTCACGCCGCCTCAGTCGATATCCTCGACCGCCTCGCCGCCGCCGTAGACCCGCTGCGCGAGCGAGGCCTCCATGAACGGGTCGAGGTCGCCGTCGAGCACCTCGTCCGGATCGGTGGACTGGGTGCCGGTGCGCAGGTCCTTCACCAGCTGGTACGGCTGCAGCACGTAGGACCGGATCTGGTGGCCCCAGCCGATATCGGTCTTGGAGGCGGCCTCGGCGTTGGCCTTCTCCTCGCGCTTCTTCAGCTCCGCCTCGTAGAGCCGGGCGCGCAGCATGTTCCAGGCGGTCGCCCGGTTCTTGTGCTGGGAGCGCTCCTGCTGGCACGCGACCACGATCCCGGTGGGGTTGTGGGTGATGCGCACCGCCGAGTCGGTGGTGTTGACGTGCTGGCCGCCGGCGCCGGACGACCGGTAGGTGTCGATCCGGCAGTCGGATTCCTTGATCTCGATCTCGATCCGGTCATCGATCACCGGATAGACCCAGACGCTGGCGAAGCTGGTGTGCCGCCGGGCGCTGGAATCGTAGGGCGAGATCCGGACCAGACGGTGCACGCCGGACTCGGTCTTGAGCCAGCCGTAGGCGTTGTGGCCCTTGATCAGGAGCGTGGCGCCCTTGATCCCGGCCTCCTCGCCGTCGGTCATCTCGACGACCTCGACCTTGTACTTCCGGCGCTCGGCCCAGCGGGCATACATGCGCTGGAGCATGTTTGCCCAGTCCTGGCTCTCGGTGCCGCCGGCCCCGGCATGGACCTCGAGATAGGTGTCGAAGCCGTCGGCCTCGCCCGACAGAAGCGTCTCGACCTGCCGGCTCGCGGCCTCCTTCTCGACGGCTAGGATCGCCGCCTCGCCCTCGCGGATCGAGGATTCGTCACCCTCCATCTCGCCGAGCTCGATCAGCGTGGCGCCGTCCTCGAGGTCGCGCTCCAGCTTCTTGATCGCCGTGACGGCCTCGTCGAGCTGCTGCCGCTCGCGCATGACCTTCTGGGCGGCCTCGGCGTCGTTCCAGAGGTCGGGGTCCTCGGAAGCCGCGTTCAGCTCCGCGAGGCGTTTATCGACTGTATCCCAGTCAAAGATGCCTCCTCAGCAGCCCTATAGACTGCTTGGCGGCATCCGAGGCTTGCTCGATCTCGGCGCGCATCTGGCTTTTCGGGAATGGGGTGTGGGGAGAGAATGGAAGCTCGTCGGGTCGGGGTGATACCCCCCGGGACCCGGCCTGTAAACGCTTCCCCGCCACGTCGCCCGCCACGTCGCCCGCCGCGTCGCCCGTCGCCCGTGCGGCGCCCGACCGCAGGGATGGCGGCGAGCCGGCGAGCCTCGGGCGCGTTGTCGGGGACGAGCGACACGGCCCGGGAGGCAGGCGGATGGCGGACGATCACGCGGAGACGTGGAAGGACTTCAACGAGGCCGTCAACATGACGCCGGCGGCGCTGAGGAAGCACCTCGACAGCGCGGCGAGCCGGGGGGTCGGCCAGAAGAAAGACGGCGGCGAGTCGACCGGGCACGAGATGGGCCGGCGGATCCTGGCGATCAAGGACACCAAGAAGGCCGACCTGACGGACGACGACTACGCCGCCATGCGCAAGGTCGTGGGCTACGTCCACCGCCATCTCAAGCAGGGCGGCGAGGCCCGGAAGGACCCCGACTCCCCATGGCGGATGTCGCTGATGAACTGGGGCCACGATCCGCAGAAGGATTGAGGCCCCGGAACGCCCGGCGGCTCAGTAGCGCGGCGGCACGATGTAGGACGGAGCGATCACGTACTCCCGCGGCCGCTTGCGCGCGCCGAACCGCCCCTCGGTGATCTGGTCGTTGTAGTAGTCGAACCCAGTGTAGCCGAAGCCGCCGCCGTTCATCACCTCGGCCACCGGCACGGCGGGCTGGGCGAGATCGGGCCGGCCCGGCGGCACCACCACCTGGCAGCAGCCCTCGGTCTGCAGGACCGTCGGGCCGTTCGGGGCGGTGAACACGAAGGCGCGGGGCTGGTAGGGCGCCGGCGGGTAGGCGGCGTCGGAGGCCGAGGCGCCCTGCCCCGCCAGGAGGGCGAGCAATCCGGCGGCGATCAGGGTCTTGGTGCTCACGCGATGCTCCGTCAGGGGGCCGGGCGGGCCGGCATCTGGCCTACAGTCTAGCTGATCGCGGGCGGCTTGTCCGGCCCGTCCGAATCGACCGGTTACCGAAATTCCGGGCGGGTTCAGCCCCGCGCGCGCAGCACGACCTGCGGGCTCGCCGGGACGGGGCGGCAATCGGTCGTGAAGGCGTTGACCGGCAACGGCTTCGAGTCGCACGCGTACACGTCCGCCGGCCCTGGCGCAGGGATCGGGTCCCGGGCGATGATCGGGTTCGGCGCGCAGGCCGAGGCCGCGGCGGCGAGCAGCAGGGCGGCGATGAGGTTCAGGCGGCGCATGCGAGACTCGGGACGCGGGAAGACCCCCGCACCTGACCCTGGCCATCGCGCCCCGCGCTGACAAGCGCCGGCGCGGGGCGCCGACACCTTTGACGGCGTCTGTCGCCCCGCGGCAACAATTTGCGCGGGCCGGTCTAGCCGGTCCGGGCCATCGGCAGGACGTTGTGCAGCGTCTTGTCGGTGCCGTCGAAGAACCGGCGGATATTGCGCGCCGCCTGCCGGATGCGCTGCTCGTTCTCCACGAGCGCGATGCGGACGTACTCGTCACCGAACTCGCCGAAGCCGATGCCGGGCGCGACCGCCACGTCGGACTTCTCCAGGAGCAGCTTGGAGAATTCGAGGCTGCCGAGTTCCCGGTACCGCTCGGGGATCGGCACCCAGGCAAACATCGACGAGGCGGGCGACGGGATGGTCCAGCCGGCCTTGCCGAAGGACTCCACCAGCGCGTCGCGACGCTTCCTGTAGATGCTGCGCATCTCGTGGATGCAATCGTCCGGGCCGTTGAGGGCGGCCGTCGCGGCGACCTGGATCGGCGTGAAGGCGCCGTAATCGAGGTAGGATTTCACCCGGGTGAGCGCCGCGAGCAGGCGCTCGTTGCCCACCGCGAAGCCCATCCGCCAGCCGGCCATCGAGTAGGTCTTCGACAGCGAGGTGAACTCCACCGTGCAGTCAATGGCGCCGGGCACCTGCAGCACCGAGGGCGGCGGGTTGTTGTCGAAATAGACTTCCGCGTAGGCGAGGTCCGACAGCAGGATCAGCTCGTGCTGCTTCGCGAAGGCCACGAGGTCGCGGTAGAAGTCGAGGCTCGCCACGTAGGCGGTCGGGTTCGACGGGTAGCAGACGACCAGCGCCACCGGCTTCGGGATCGAGTGGCGCATGGCCCGCTCCAGGGCGGGGAACATCGCCGGGGTCGGCTCGGCCGGCACGGAGCGGATGACGCCGCCGGCCATCAGGAAGCCGAAGGCGTGGATCGGGTAGCTCGGGTTCGGCACCAGCACGACGTCGCCCGGCGCGGTGATCGCCTGGGCCATGTTGGCGAACCCTTCCTTGGACCCGAGAGTCGCCACCACCTGGGTGTCGGGGTTCAGGGTCACGCCGAAGCGCCGCTGGTAATAGCCCGCCTGGGCCTTGCGCAGGCCCGCGATGCCCTTGGAGGCCGAGTAGCGATCCGTGCGCGGCCGCCCGGCCGTCTCGCACAGCTTGGCGATGACGTGCTTCGGGGCGTCCAGATCGGGGTTGCCCATGCCGAGATCGATGATGTCGGCGCCCTGCGCGCGGGCGGCAGCCTTGATCCGGTTGACCTGCTCGAAGACGTAGGGCGGCAGTCGCTTGATGCGGTGGAAGTCGGTCATGGGCGTGTCCATCGGCGCGTCCCGGATCCGGCGTCTCTCGTTTGGGCCGGTCGGGCGAACCACGTGCTCTACCAGAGTTGCGGGCCGCCGCCGACCCTGAAAAAGGGCCGGCTACTGCGCCGCCGGAGCCGGCTTGACGGTGGCGGCCGCGCCCCGCCCGGCGCTCTCGGCGGCCCGCCCCCGGGCCTCGTTGCGGCCGCGGGCACCCTCCAGCTCCGCCTCCAGGGCCTTCTGGCCCGTGACCGACTTGGCCCGGACCGGCCGCTTCGGCGCGTCGACGCCAACCGGCATGAAGTCGGGCTGCGCCTTGCTGCGGGTGTCCGTGACGAAATCCGGGGCCGCGACGACCCGCGGCCCGTAGCCTGCATCGGAGGCCAGCGAGCGGACGACGTCGCCCGAGCAGGCCCCGAGCGCGCCGACCAGCACGCCCAGGCCGGCCGCGCGCGTCAGGCGGCGCAGCGGACCGGCGCGATGCGGGCGGATAGCGGGGTTCAAAATGGCACGATCCATCGTCACATGCGTATGAAAAGATCGGCCGGATGTTTCGGCGACGTCCTGAGCCGGGCTGGCGAAAACTCTGGCTCGCTCCTTATTTTGTCGGAAACGAGGCCCGCGCCATCGGGTCAACAGATGAAGCACAGGGAGGCACGTTTGACGAGCCCGCAGGCGCCGGATCGGACCGCCCCTCCGAAGTCGGTCTCGAACGGCGCGATGCCGGACGGCACGGTCGCCCCTATGCCGGATTTCGAGGCGATTTCCCGCAATGCCGGTCAGTTCGTCGAGGCGATGGGGCGCAACGTCGCCCGCCTCCTCGGGCCCGAGGGCCAGGCGGCCGCACCCGGCAGCGAGATGAACGAGGCGGCCAAGGTGCTCGGTCAGGTGGCCGAGACCTGGCTCGCCGATCCGAACCGCAGCGCCGAGGCTCAGGCGCGCCTGTCGCAGGCTTTCCTGTCGCTCTGGGGCTCGACCTACCTGCGCCTGCAGGGCCAGCCCGCCGATCCGGTGGCGCTGCCCGAGCCCCGGGACGCGCGCTTCGCCCACGCCGAGTGGACGACCAACCCGTATTTCGACTTCCTCAAGCAGGCCTACCTGCTCGCCACCCGCTGGGCGGAGAGCCTCGTCGACGAGGCCGAGGGGCTCGACGCGCACACGCGTCACAAGGCGCAGTTCTACCTGCGCCAAGTGACCAGCATGCTGTCGCCCTCGAACTTCCTGCCGACCAACCCGGAGCTGATCCGCCACACCCTGCAGGAGAACGGCGCCAATCTCGTCCGCGGCCTCAAGATGTACGAGGAGGATCTGGCGGCCGGCGGCGGGCAGCTGCGCGTGCGCCAGACCGACCCGAGCGGGTTCGAGGTCGGGCGCAACATGGCGGTCACCCCCGGCGAGGTGGTGTTCCGCAACGACCTGATCGAGCTGATCCAGTACGCGCCCACCACCGAGACCGTGCTGCGGCGCCCGTTCCTGATGGTCCCGCCCTGGATCAACAAGTTCTACATCCTCGACCTCAATCCGCAGAAGAGCTTCCTGAAGTGGATGGTCGACCAGGGCCTGACGGTCTTCTGCATCTCCTGGGTCAATCCCGATTCCCGCCACGCCGACAAGGACTTCGAGTCCTACATGCGCGAGGGGATCGAGGCGGCCATCGACGCGATCGGCGTCGCCACCGGTGAGAGCGAGGTCACGGCGGCGGGCTACTGCGTCGGCGGCACGCTGCTCGCGGTGACGCTCGCCATGCAGGCGGCCACCGGCAACCGGCGGATCAAGAGCGCGACGCTGCTCACCACACAGGTCGACTTCACCCACGCGGGCGACTTGAAGGTCTTCGCCGACGAGGAGCAGATCCGCCAGGTCGAGGCGCGCATGGCCGAGCAGGGCTACCTGGAGGGCGCCCGCATGGCGAACGCCTTCAACATGCTCCGGCCGAACGACCTGATCTGGCCCTACGTCGTGAACAACTACATCAAGGGCAAGGCACCCTCGGCCTTCGACCTGCTGTACTGGAACTCCGATGCCACCCGGATGCCGGCGGCCAACCACTCGTTCTACCTGCGCAACTGCTACCTCGACAACACGCTGGCGCAGGGGCGGATGGTGCTCGGCAACGTCCGCCTCGACCTCAGGAAGGTCCAGGTGCCGATCTTCAACCTCGCGACCCGCGAGGACCACATCGCGCCGGCGCTGTCGGTCTTCGAGGGTTCGAAGGTCTTCGGCGGGAAGGTCGATTTCGTCCTCGCCGGCTCCGGCCACATCGCCGGCGTGATCAACCCGCCGTCCAAGCCGAAATACGGCTACTGGACCGGCGGCCCCGTGAAGGGGACGCTCGAGGAGTGGATCAGGGCCGCGGTCGAGACCAAGGGCTCGTGGTGGCCCTACTGGTTCCAGTGGATTGAGGCGCAGGCCCCGGAGCGGGTGCCGGCCCGGCAGCCGGGCGGCGACGCGCTGCAATCCTTAGGGCCGGCGCCCGGCACATACGTGCGGATGCGCGCCTGAGGCGCGCGACGCGCTCGGATCGATGGGTGATCGGCCCCGATGGTCACGGAGCCGCCCCGACATCACGAGTGGAGCGACGTGACCCGGGGCAGCGCGACACCTGTCGGCGTGGCGCTGCCCTGGATCGCTTCATTCCGCTCGCGAAGACGGCGGCAGCGAAGGACACGACCGGAGCTGCCCGTCAGTACTTCCGCACGAGCGGCGCCGGGGCCGGGGCCGGCGGCGCGCCGAAGACGTAGCGGAAGCCCACCGAGACGATGTCGGCGCTGGAATCCACCACGCCCGCGAAGGCGATGTTGCTGATGTTGTAGTCGCGGCCGATGCCCGCGAGGATCCGCGAGCGGTCCAGGAAGAAGTGCGAGTAGGCGAGGTTCAGCGTCAGCTGCTGGCTCCAGCGGTAGCTGGCGCCGACCGAGACGTTGTACCGGTCGCCGTCCGGCAGGCGCACCGAGCGGTTCCGGAAGTCGATGGGCGAGGTCTCGTAGGCGAAGCCGGTCCGCAGCGTCAGGTTCGGCGACGCGTCGTACTCGGCGCCGATCGCGTAGGTGAACCCGTCTTTGTAGTTGAGCGGCAGGTTGTTCACCGGCAGGCCGATCGTCTTCGATACGATGCCGATGGTGCCGAGCCTCGACCAGTTGTCCCACTCGAAGCCGAGATTCACCCGCGCCACCGGCGAGACCGCCTGGGTCAGGCCGACGCTCAGCTTCTCGGGCGTGTTCAGCTTGGCGCGGACCTGTCCGGCCAGCGGCGCCAGGGCGACGAGCGGGACGCCGATCGAGCCGTCGATGTCGTGGTGCACCGAGGAACGGTAGCCGATGCCCAGCACGGTCCCGTCGCGGGGCGTGAGCGTGGCGCCGGCGGTGAAGCCCGCGCCCCAGGACTCACCCTTGAGGAAGGAGCTCGGATACGAGGTCGGCAGGATGCCGGGGATCGGCAGCGCCTGCCGCAGGGTCAGGCGGAAATACTCGATGTTCGGGCCGGCCGCGATCGAGAGCCACTCGTTGACCTTGAAGCCGATGACCGGGTTGATCGCCAGCGAGAAGATCCGCGACGAGCGTCCGTAGACCTCGCCGGCCCACACGTCCCGCGGCTTGGTGACGAGGCCGAAGGGGGCGCCGGTCGAGAGGCCGAGCCACAGGCGGTCGTTCAGCTGGTACGAGGTCGCGCCCGCCGGCACGACGGCGCCCTGGCCCAGCTCACCCGAGCCGCCCAGCCGCGCGAAGCCCGGATTGGTGCCCGGCGCGGGCCGGATCTCCGAGGACAGGCCGATATAGGTGAAGTTCTGCTCCGCGACGAAGCCCGGGTTCATCGTGATCGTCGCGGGATTCCAGAACATCGACGAGACGCCGCCCGATCCCGACGCCGCGCCCGCGAAGGCCAGCCCCTGGGCCTCGGTGCTCTGCTCCCGGATCCCGAACGCCCCCGCCTGCACCTGCCCGGCGCCGAGGACCACCGCCGTCGCCGCCAGCATCGCAGCGCGAACCGTCCCGCCCATCTCTTCCCCCAAGCCTTCGTTCTGCTGGGCGCCGTCGATTGTTCGAGACCCGTTATGCGGCGACCTTCCATGCATGGTGCCGGTTTCGGGTGCGGAACCGCAATGACCCCGACCATTTTCGGCACCGAGAGGAATAGTAGTAGATAAGGAGCGGTAAACGGCACCTTCACGAGCGAAAGCCCGTGATGATCGAGATTTTTCAGTCTTGATCCGAGCTGTCACACCGAGATGGCGACAGGAACAATATATCCGAACGTCGCCGACCCTGCACTTTTCCGCCGTCCTGTTGCCCTGCGGCGACACCCGGCGGACCGACACGCCGACGCGGCCGGCCTTGCACCCGGGTCGAGGCCCGGCCATGGTCCCGGCGTCCGGCGCAGACCGGTTCAGGGAAGGATGAGGAGTGCGGCCATGAAGCTCTTCCGGCACGGCCCGAGCGGCGACGAGAAGCCCGGCCTCGTGGATGCCAGCGGGGGGCTGCGCGACCTGTCGGGCATCGTGCGCGACATCGCCGGGCCGGCCCTCGCGCCCGACTCGCTGGTGCGGCTGCGCGCCCTGGATCCCGAGACCCTGCCGAAGCTGCCCCCGGACGTGCGGCTCGGCCCCTGCGTCGGCGGCACCCGGAACGTCGTCGCCATCGGCCTGAACTTCGCCGACCACGCCGCCGAGACCGGCTCGCCGATCCCCGCGGAGCCGATCATCTTCAACAAGGCCCCGTCCAGCCTGTGCGGGCCGAACGACACGGTCATCATTCCCAAGGGGTCGCACAGCACCGACTGGGAGGTGGAGCTCGCCGTGGTGATCGGGCGGCGCGCCAGCTACGTCCACGCCAACGAGGCGCTGAGCTACGTTGCGGGCGCCTGCATCTGCAACGACGTCTCCGAGCGCGAGTGGCAGATGAACCGCGGTCCGACCTGGACCAAGGGCAAGAGCGCGCCGACCTTCGGCCCCCTCGGCCCATGGCTGGTGACCCTCGACGAGATTCCCGACCTGAAGAACCTCGCCATGAGCCTCGACGTGAACGGCGAGCGCCGTCAGACCGGCTCGACCGCAACGATGATCTTCGACGTTCCCCAACTCGTCGCCTACGCGTCGCACTTCATGCTGCTGGAGCCGGGCGACGTGATCACCACCGGCACGCCGCCTGGCGTCGGCCTCGGCATGAAGCCGCCGCGCTACCTCAAGGCCGGGGACGAGATGGTCCTGCGCATCGACCGGCTCGGCGAGCAGCGGCAGAAGGTCATCGCCTTCGACGACTGGACCGCCAAGGTCTCGGCCGGCGAGCCGACGCACTGACAGACGGGGCCGCCGCCCGAGCCCGGGCGGCGGCCCCGCGCCCGGGCAACGTCACCGATAATGGCGAGCGCCCGGCACCCGCGACCGACGGGACCTATATACTCTCGATTGAATTATGGATTGATTTTAGTATTGTAAGTTATATCGCCGGCCTTGATCGGTTAAGACTGTATTATATTATAGCTGTAAAATGCCCGCCTCGTCGATCGGGCCCGGCATGAGTGCGAAAACTGATTTCCCCAATGGCCGGACCTCCGGATCGGAGTCCGAGCCGCCGACGCTCAGGTCGATCGAGATCCTGGCCGATGCCGTCAAGCAGGCGGCGCAGGAGAAGACCGGCCGGATCCGGCGGATCACGGCGCAGACCAAGATCCTCGCCCTCAACGCGCTCATCGAGGCCGCGCGGGCCGGAGATGAGGGACGCGGCTTCGCGGTCGTCGCCCAGGAAGTGCGCGCCCTCGGCGAATCCGTGGACGTCATCGCCGGCGAGCTGGAGCTTCACCTGTCCGGCCGCATCGTCGAGCTGCAGCGCACCGTCGAGACGATGGCGGGCCGCGTCCAGGGAGAACGCCTGGTCGATCTCGCGCTCAACGCGGTCGAGCTGATCGATCGCAACCTCTACGAGCGGACCTGCGACGTGCGCTGGTGGGCGACCGACGCCGCCGTCGTCGCCTGCGCGGCCGATCCCGGCCCGGCCGCGGCGGCCTTCGCGGGCGACCGCCTCGGCATCATCCTCTCGGCCTACACGGTCTATCTCGATCTCTGGATCTGCGGCCTGGACGGCCGCATCCTCGCGACCGGCCGCGCCGATCGCTACCCGGGACTGCAGGGCCGGAGCGTCGCGGGGGAAGCGTGGTTCCGGGAGGCGCTCGCCCTGGAGAGCGGCGACGCCTTCGTCTGCGCCGACGTGCGGCAGGAGGATGCGCTGGGCGGCGCGCAGGTCGCCACCTACGCGGCGAGCGTGCGGGCGGGCGGTCAGGCGACCGGCGCACCGCTCGGCGTCCTGGCGATCCACTTCGACTGGGCACCGCAGGCCCACGCCATCGTTTCGGGGATCCGGGTCGCGCCGGAAGATCGAGGGCGCACCCGCGCCCTGCTGGTCGATGCCGGCGGCCGGGTGCTGGCCGCCTCGGATCAGGTCGGTCTCCTGACCGAGCGGGTCTCCTGCCGGATGGACGGCGAGACGAGCGGAGTCGTGCGGGATCCGCGGTCGGGCACGGTCACGGCGTACCATCGGACACCGGGATACGAGACCTATCGCGGGCTGGGCTGGTACGGCATGATCGTCCAGACCGACCCCTCGGTCGGAGGTTCGGGCGCGAGGCCCGCTTGATTTCTGTCCGCCGATCCGGCTCAAACACCGCATGAGCGCGACTTCCCTCCCCGGTTCCCAGCAGCCCGACCTCGGCGACATCCGCCACGACTGGAGCGTGGCGGAGATCCGCGCGATCCACGACCTGCCGCTGATGGACCTCGTGTTCCGGGCCGCGCAGGTGCACCGCCGGCACAACGACCCCGCCGACATCCAGCGGGCGTCTCTCCTGTCGATCAAGACCGGCGGCTGCCCGGAGGATTGCGCCTACTGCCCGCAATCGGCCCATCACAAGGGCGCGGGCGTCGCGCGCGAGCGGCTGATGCCCGTGGAGACGGTGCTGGCCGAGGCGGCCGCCGCCAAGGCCGCCGGCGCCCAGCGCTTCTGCATGGGCGCCGCGTGGCGCCAGCCGAAGGACGGCCCGGAATTCGACGCGGTGCTCGCCATGGTGCGCGGCGTGCGCGGCCTCGGCATGGAGGCCTGCGTGACGCTCGGCATGCTCACGCCCTCGCAGGCCGGACGCCTCGCCGAGGCCGGGCTGACCTCCTACAACCACAACCTCGATACCGGGCCGGATTTCTACGAGGACATCATCTCCACCCGCACCTACGACGAGCGCCTGCAGACCCTCGCGAACGTCCGCGAGGCCGGGATCGGCGTGTGCTGCGGCGGTATCGTCGGGATGGGCGAAGGTGTCACCGACCGCGCCGCGATGCTTCAGGTTCTGTCCAACCACGCTCCCCACCCGGAGAGCGTGCCGATCAACGCCCTCGTGGCGGTGCCCGGCACCCCGCTGGAGGACCAGCCGGCGGTCGATCCGTTCGATCTCGTGCGCATGTGCGCCACGGCGCGGATCGTGATGCCGCGCTCCCGCGTGCGGCTCAGCGCCGGCCGCAAGAGCCTCACCCGCGAGGCCCAGGTGCTGTGCTTCCTCGCCGGCGCCAACTCGATCTTCTACGGCGAGCGGCTGCTCACCACCGCCAATAACGGGCAGGACGACGACGCGGCGCTGCTGGCCGATCTCGGCATCCGGGTCGGGGAGCCCGTCCGGGCCGCGGCAGAGTAGCGGCAGCGGGGCGACGTCCCGCGGGTCCGGTCCCGTCAGCCTTCCGGCAGCACGATCCGGAAGCGCGCGCCGCTCAGCCCCTCGGCCTCGCAATCGTCGAGGGTGAGGGTGCCGCCGTTGATCCCGATCAGCTCGGCGGCGATCGGCAGCCCGAGGCCCGTGCCACCGGACCGCATGGATCCCTGGAACGGCGCGAACAGGTTCTCCCGCGCGCGCGCCGGGAGACCGGGACCGTTATCGGCGACCAGGATCGTGACCCGGCCCGGTGCCGCGCGGGCAGCGACCACGCTCACGGCGGCCTCCGGCACGGCCGCCCCGTCCAGCGCCTGCACGGCATTGCGCACGAGGTTGGCCAGCGCCCGCCCGAGCTGCTCCGGATCGGCCTGCACGGAGAGATCGCCCGCCGCGACCTGGACGCTGACCGGATGCGCCGCCAGCGCGGCGAGATCCGGAAGTTCCGCGAAGACCGGTGCCAGCGGCGTGCTGGTGAGGAGCGGCGCGCGCTCGGAGACGCGCCCGTAGGCGAGGGTCGCCTCGCAGAAGCGGATAGCGCGGGCCAGCGTCCCGACGAGGCGGGGGGCCACGCGCTGCACGGTCGGATCCTCGGTCCCCTCCAGGCGGTCGCCCAGGAGCTGCGCGCCGGTCAGCAGGTTGCGCAGTTCGTGGCTGATCTTGCTGACCGCCAAGCCCAGTTCGGCGAGTCGCCGCTTCTGCCGGAGCTGGTCGGCGAGGCTGCGCTGCATCCGCCCGAGCGCCCGCTCGGCCTGGCCGATCTCGTCGCTGCGGCGGGACGGCGCGATGATCCGCCCGGCATCCTCCGGATCATCCGCGAAGGCCGTGATGCTGGTGGCGAGCCGCCGCACGGGGCGCACGATCAGCACCTGCAGCACCACGAAGACGAGACCGGCGGCGGCCGCCGCGATGATCAGCGAGGAGACCAGCAGGCGCAGCGCGTAGTCGATCATGGCGGTGCGCAGCGGCGCCTCGTCGAGCAGGATCTCGACCCGGTCGAAGCCGATGCCGCCCTCCCCGACCACGCGGATCGGCTCGTGGACCGGCGCCACGAGGGTGCGCCACGCGCCCCGGATCGCCGACAGGGCGGTGACGTCGCGCAGGTCGACGGTGTCGGCGACCTGCTCGGGCATGGGCTCGATGGCGAGCAGACGCTGGGCGCCGCCGCCGCGGACGGCGATGGCGCGGGCGTTCACGCCGGCCAGGAGCCGGCTCTCGAGCGGCTCGGAGACCGGCTCGCCGGTCCGCCCGTCGAGCACCAGAGCGGCGACTTGCGCGGCCGCCAGGCGGTCGGACATCCATTCGATCCGGTAATTGGCCACCGCCGGCACGTAGGTCAGCACCTCGGCTACCACCACGAACGCGACGGTGACGAGGAACAGGCGCCCGGACAGGCCGAGGCGCGCGGTGCGCCGCTCGGGGACGTCGCGGGCCGGTGCGGGCGCCGGCGTCGCCGGTGCCGCGGCCTGATGGGACTCGAGGGACACGCCGGTCACGCTCCGCGCCGGCATCGCGGATGAGGATCGGCGGAGAGAGGATTGAGAAAGCTCGAGCCGGGTTCGGCCTTCGCGGGATACATGTTCGCAAGCCACAGATTCGCAGGCGGGAATACAGGCTCCCGGCGGCGAGCACTATACGATATCCCCCTCCAAGCGGTTGCACGCGCCCTCAGACACCGAAAAACACAGCCGGCGGCGGATCGCGCGTCTCGGCGGCGCATCTCAGCCGCGTCGGGCGCGGCGGCTCAGCAGCATGCTGACCAGGGCGAAGACCGCCAGCATCGCGAGACCTGCAACCATCTTGGGCGTGACCAGGGCGCGCAGGGTCAGGGCCTGGTCGCAGCCGCCCGCCCCCGTCGCGAGGCAGGCGGCCCTGGCGGCCTCGTGGGCGGCGACGACGTCCTCGATGCCCGCGCCCGTGGTGGCGTACACGACCGCGCCCGGCAGCAGCCCCAGGAACGTCGCGAGCACGAAGACCCGCATCTTCACCCCGAAGGCGGCGGGCGCGAGGTTGGTCACCCAGAACGGGAACAGCGGCAGGAGGCGGAGCACCGCGATGTAGCCGAAGGCGTCGCGCCGGAAGCCCTCGGCCAGCCCGGCGAGGCGCGTGCCGCCCATGCGCCGCAGCAGGTCGGCGCCGGGCCCGCGGCCGATCGCGAAAACGATGGCCGCCCCGGTCGTGGCCGCACAGACCGCGGTGAGCGCCCCCGGCACGATGCCGAACAGGAAGCCGCAGACCATCGTGAGGATCAGCGTGGCCGGTACCGACACGACGACGGCCCCGACATAGAGGCAGTAGGCCGCGACCAGCGCGCGGAGATACCCGGCCTCGACGAAGCCGCGCAGCCAGAGGCGGGACGCGAGCAGGCGGTCGAGGCTGAGGAGTTGCGCGGCTCCCGAGACCAGGACCACCGCCGACACCGTCAGGAGCAGCGCCAGCGGGAGCCAGCGCCGCAGGCGCTTCCAGCGCCCCTCGCGGTTCTCGACGCGGCCTTCGGCGACGGGGGCGTTGCCGGTCTCGCTCACCCGGGCTTGCGCATCCGCAGGATCTTGAAGAACCCGCCCGGGAAGGTCGGCTTCAATCCCAGGACCTCGACGCCGTTGCGCCGCGCCCAGGCCTCGATCCGCGTCGCCTTGAAGTCCGACGACCAACCGATCTTCGTGCAGAGCGGCGCCACGACTTCCTCGACCCGGGCCAGAGGGCCGTCGCTCTGGCCGAAATGGTTGGCGAGGACGATGCCGCCGCCCGGGCGCACCACCCGCAGGAACTCCGACATCGCGGCCTCGGGGTCGGGCACCAGGGTGATCAGGAACTGGGCCACGACGGCGTCGAAGCTCGCGTCGGCGTAGCCCAAGTGGCAGACGTCCATCACTTGGAGGCCCTTCACGTGGGACAGGTTCCGGCGCCGGACCTTGGCGCGGGCGCGCTTGAGCATGTCCTCGGAGAGGTCGACGCCGCAGACGAAGCTGGCCTTCGGATAGTAGCCCAGCGCCAGCCCGGTGCCGACGCCGGCCTCCAGGATCCGCGGCCCATGCTCGGCCGCCGCCTCGACGGCGGCGCGGGCCGCGGGCTCGGTGAGCTTGTCGTAGACCACGTCGTAGACGGGGGCCCAGCGGGCATAGGCCTTGCGCATCAGGGCCGTGCTCGGCCCGGCCATCTGCGGCTCGCTCAGCATCGTTCGAAGGTTCCAGAGGTTGAGATCAGGCGGCCTCGCGGGGCCGGGCCGACAACGCGTCGACACGCCGGATGGTGCCGCCGCCCAGGACCCGGGCCCGAGGGCCGTCATCCGCGTAGATCGCGCAGGCCTGCCCCGGCGACACGCCGTCCTCGGGCTCGGCGAGCACGACCTCGGCCGCGCCGTCCGGCCCGACCGTCAGCGTCGCCGGGCGCGGCGGACGGGTCGAGCGCACGCGGACCGCCACCGGCAGGTCGCGCACGGCCGCCACCGGCCCCTCGCCGAGCCAGTTGAGGTCCGAGAGGCGGATCCGGGTCGTGGCCAGCGCCGTGCGCGGCCCGACCACAACGCGGGCCGAGTCCGGCTCCAGCCGCACGACGTAGAGCGGCTCGGGCCCGGACAGGCCGAGGCCCTTCCGCTGGCCCACCGTGTAATGCACGATCCCGTCGTGCCGGCCGAGGACGTGGCCGGCGAGGTCGACGATCTCGCCGGGCCGCGCCGCGTCGGGGCGCAGACGCGCGATCACGTCGCTGTAGCGGCCCTGCGGCACGAAGCAGATGTCCTGGCTGTCCGGCTTCTCGGCGAGGGACAGGCCGAGATCCTTCGCGAGCGCGCGGGTCTCGGTCTTCTCCATCTCGCCCAGGGGGAAGCGCAGGAAGTCCAGCTGCTCCGCCGTGGTCGCGTAGAGGAAGTAGCTCTGGTCACGGGCGGGATCGAGGGCGCGGTGGAGCGCGCGGCCGCCGCCCGGGAGCGCCCGGCTGGCCACGTAGTGGCCGGTGGCGAGCGCGTCGGCGTCGAGGTCGCGGGCGAGGCCCAGCAGGTCGCGGAACTTCACCGTGCGGTTGCACTCGACACAGGGGATCGGCGTCTCGCCCGCGAGGTAGCTCTCGGCGAACTTCTCGATGACTTCGTCGCGGAAGCGATCCTCGTAATCGAGGACGTAGTGCGGGATGCCGAGATGCTCCGCCGCCGCCCGGGCGTCGTGGATGTCCTGGCCGGCGCAGCACGCGCCCTTGCGGTGGCTCGCCGCGCCGTGGTCGTAGAGCTGGAGCGTGACGCCGACCACGTCGAAGCCCTGCCGCTTCAGCAGGCCCGCGACCACGGAGGAATCGACGCCGCCCGACATGGCGACGACGACGCGCGTCTCGTGGGGGGCTTTGGGAAGATCGAGGGCGTTCATCGCGAGGGTCCGCAGCCGCCGGCCCGGAAGCTCCCTGGCTGCACGGGCCGTCTATAGCGGGACTTCGCCCGGCTTTCCAGGGCAGCGAGATCGGACACTCGGCAGATCCTGCCGGGCGGGCGGCAGCTTCGATCAGGTCCGACCCACGTGCTGCAAGCAGAGAACGAGATTTTTCAGAGACTTATCCGGCCGGCACGGTGGCGCGCGCCTTGCTGCTGTGCGGCCCAGAGGAGTCCGGAATGGCGAGCGGCGCGGCGGATCGTTTGGATGTCACCACGTGGATTCCGTCCGCGCGGAACGCGCAGGCGCAGCGTTCGGGCTGGGAGGCCGCGGGCGTGGCGGCCCGCGCCGGCAATTCCGCGCAGGACCGCTTCGGCGCCGCCCTGAGCGCGGCCCAGGCCCGCGACGACGCCGAGACGGCGCGGGCCCGCGCCGCCGATCAGCGCGACGTCGCCGCCTCGGCCCGCGCCCGTCAGGCCGACCTGCGCGATCAGGCCGACGCCGCGCGGGTGGCCGGCGACCGCGCCCGGGATGCGGCGCTTCAGACCGAGGCCCGGGTCGCGGACAAGAGGGTCAGCCTCGCCAAGCCGGCGGATGCGCCGGCCTCGGCCGCGCGGGCCGAGGGACCGCCCTCCGCCGCGGGCGCGCGCGCCGAGGCTCCGAAGGCGGGCGCGGCGCACACCGCCGAGACCGGCCGGGCGGGAGCCGCCGCGCAGCAGGGTTCCGAGGCCGTCGCCGCCGGGCAGGATCCGGCCGCCGAGGCGGCCGGCACCGCAGGCCCCGAGGGCGACGCGGCGGTGCCGCCGCAGAAGGCCGAGGCCCCCGCGCAGCCCGCGGCCTCGGGGCCGTCCGCCTCCCTTCTGGCCCTCATCGCCGCGCTGTCCGAGGGGGGCGGCGCGACCGGGACGGTCAAGACCGAGGCCGAGGCTGAGACGGATGCGGGTACCGGCACGGCACCAGCGCAGGACGGCTCGGCGGCTCTCTCCGGAACCGGCGCAGCCGCGGGCCCTTCCGGCACGAACGCTCAGGGCGGCGACCGCGCGGCCGGGGCCGTCCCCAGCATCGCCGGGACCGCTCCGGCATCGGCGGGCGCCGGTCACGAACCCGGCAAAGTCGGACCGAGCAGCGTCCCGGTCGACGGCCTGACGGCCGGCGGCGCGGCGGCCGCGACGTCCGATGCGGCGGCCCAGGATTTCCTCACCGCCCTGACCGACGCGAGCCAGGGCGCAGGTCCGCTTCAGACGCTGCCCGCGGCGGCGCAGGGTGGTCCGGCGCCGCCCGCGACATCCGGCCAGGCCGTGGACACGACGCGCGCGGCCCAGGAGACCGCCGCGCCGACGCAGACCGCGTCGCTCCAGACCGACCCACCCATCCCGATCGGCCAGGTGCCGATGACCATCGGCCTGAGGTCGCTGCGCGGATCCAACGAGTTCCAGATCCGGCTCGACCCGGCCGAGCTCGGGCGCATCGACGTCAAGCTGGAGATCGACAAGGCGCACGGCCGCGTCATGACCCACTTGGTGGTCGACCGGCCCGAGACCCTCGCGCTGCTCCAGCGCGACGCCGGCCAGCTGCAGCAGGCGCTGACCCAGGCCGGCTTCGATCCCTCGGCCGGCGGGATCAACCTGTCGCTGCGGGGCGACGGAAGCGCCCAGAGCGGCGGCAGCGGCGGTCAGCCGGGCGATTCCCCACGCGGGGGCAGCACGGGCTGGTCGCGCGATCAGGCGGAAGCCCCGCACGAGGTCGCCCCGATCCGCGTCCTGCGCGGCTACGGCGGCCTCGACATGAGGATCTAGGCGGTACGCGCGGCGCCCGCATCGCGGACCCACACAGACACGACGCGCATCCGGCCCCTGCGCCAGGACGCGGCACAGGAGAGATCAGCATGACGAGCGGTATATCGAGCCTGACGAGCACGACGAACACGACGGGCTCGTCCACGAGCAGCAGCGGCAACGCCACCGAGATCGCCAGCAACTTCACGCAGTTCCTGACGCTGCTGACCACGCAGCTCAAGAACCAGAACCCCCTCGACCCGATGGACACCAACCAGTTCACGCAGCAGCTGGTGCAGTTCGCCGGCGTCGAGCAGCAGCTCAAGACCAACGACCGCCTCGACAGCATCCTGAGCGCCTCGCAATCGGCGAGCTCGGCCTCGGCCACGAGCTACATCGGGAAGACCGTGTCGGCCGACGGCAGCGCCTCGCAGCTGTCCGGCGGCTCCGCCTCCTGGACGCTGAACCCGGCCCGGGCCGCCTCGAAGGCGGTGATCACGGTCCTGGACTCGAAGAGCAACGTCGTGGCCACGCAGACCACCGCGCTCAATGCCGGCAGCCAGACCTACACGTGGAACGGCAAGACCTCGGCCGGCCTGACCGCGCCCGACGGGAACTACTCGATCAAGGTGGCGGCCACGGATGCCACCGGCTCGAGCGTTTCGGTCGATACGAGCCTCACGGGCACGGTCGACGAGGTCGATCTCAGCGGAACGTCGCCGGTGCTGGTGATCGGTTCGCAGCGCGTGCCGCTGTCCAGCGTGCAGACCATCGGGTTGTCCACAAGTGGCACTTAACGAATCACATCCGAGTGACTCGCTTCAACATCTCTTAAGCGGGCACAAGTACCTTCAATGCTCGACAGGTCAGTCGAGTGTAGAGCGTATCATGACCGAACCGAGCCGCCCGAGAGTGAAGTACGTGATCGGGCCCGACGGCAGCCCCCTGACGATCGCGGACCTTCCGCCCCCGAGCACCCGTCGCTGGGTGATCCGGCGCAAGGCCGAGGTCGTGGCCGCGGTGCGCGGCGGTCTCCTCAGCCTGGAGGAGGCGTGCAAGCGCTACACGCTGACCACAGAGGAATTCCTCAGCTGGCAGTTCTCCATCGACCAGCACGGCCTCGCCGGCCTGCGGACGACCCGGATCCAGCACTACCGTCACTGATCCGCGGCGCCCGTGCCGGGCGCCCCTATCCCGGGACGCCGCCGGCGCTTCCGGGTCTCATCGAGGCCGCGGGTGCCGGACCCGGCGCGTCGGCGACTCTGGTCGAGGGACCCGCTTCGCGGCCCCGGACCGACGCGAAGGCCACCCGCCCGCAGCGACGACCTCAGACGGCGCCGAGGGGCTGGCCCGGTCGAATCCGAGGACTCACGAAGCCGCGTCCGGACCCCGGGCGCGGCTTCGGTCGTTCCGGCGCCCGCATCCGAGCCCGCGGGACACCCCCGCATTAACGACCCGCTAACCACGACCTGGGCAATTTCTGCCGAGCGGGCCGCCGGGGTCCGCCAGCGTTAGAGTGCAGCGAATCCTCCCGTGAAGCCGGTTCTCGATCTCGTCACGAAGTTCGGACCGGCCCGAATCGCCGCCATGGCGGCGGTGACGCTGACGCTCATCGGCTTCTTCGCCTTCATCATCCTGCGGGTCTCGCGCCCCGACATGGGCGTGCTGTTCTCCGACCTGTCGATGCAGGACTCGGCCTCCGTGGTCCGGGAGCTGGACAGCCGCGGCATCCGCTACGAGACGCGGGGCGATGCCGGGCAGACGATCCTGGCCCCCCGCCCGGACCTCGCCAAGCTGCGCATGGACCTCGCCGGCAAGGGCCTGCCGACCCAGGGCGGCGTCGGCTACGAGATCTTCGACAAGGGCGACGCGTTCTCGTCCACCAACTTCGTTCAGAACGTGAACCACCTGCGTGCCCTGGAGGGCGAACTGGCGCGCTCGATCCGGGCGATCGGGCGGGTCCAGGCGGCCCGCGTCCACCTCGTGCTGCCGGAGCGCCGCCTGTTCGAGCGGGACCGGGAGAGCCCGAGCGCGGCGATCGTGCTGAAGCTGATGGGCGATCTCGATTCCGGGCAGGTCCGGGCGATCCGCCATCTCGTGGCCTCCGCGGTGGAGGGCCTCAAGCCCGAACGGATCTCGATCGTCGATGAGCGCGGCCGGCTTCTGGCCGACGGCGCCCGGGACGCCGCGGCCGACGTCGCCGGCGGGTTCGAGGACCGGCAGGTCGGCCTCGAACGGCGCCTGCGCGGCCAGATCGAGGACGTCGTCGCCGGCATCGTCGGCCCGGGCCGGGCGCGCGTCCAGGTCAACGCGGAACTCGACCTCAACCGGGTCGAGAGCCGCTCCGAGACCTTCGATCCCGAGAGCCGGGTCGTGCGCTCCGCCCAGACCCGCACCGAATCGGCGGTCACCGGCAATGCCGAGGGACAGGTCAGCGTCGGCAACGAGCTGCCCGGCGCCAATGGCGGCGACAAGACGCCGACGCCCAAGGACGCGACCAACAAGAACGAGGAAACCACCAACTACGAGATCTCCCGGGTCACCAAGACCGAGATCGCCGAGAGCGGCCGGATCAAGCGCCTGTCGGTCGCCGTGGTGCTCGACGGCGTCTACGCCACCGCCCCCGACGGCAAGCAGACTTACAGCCCGCGCACGCCCGCCGAGATCGAGAGGATCACCGCGCTGGTGCGCGGCGCCGTCGGCTTCGACAAGGCACGCGGCGACCAGATCGAGGTGGTGAACCTGCGCTTCGCGGAGGCGCCGAGCGTGCCGCAATTCACCGAGCCCACGCTGATCCAGTCGCTGCTCGCTCCCACCAAGGAGGACGTGCTGCGCATGGCCGAGCTCGCCGTCCTGGCGCTGCTGACGCTCATCGTCCTGCTCACGGTGGTCCGCCCCCTGGTGCGCCAGGTGCTCGCGCCGGTCCCGGATGCCCCGGTCCTGACCGCGTCCGGAATGGCGCTCCCCGGCGACGCCGCCGCGGTCGCGGGTCCGGGCCAGACCGTGACGGTCATCGACCGCGACAACCCGACCGCGCGGCTGATGGAGTTCGCCAAGATCAACGGCCAGGTCCAGGCCGAGACGGTCCAGCGCGTGGTCGACATGGTCCGGGCGAGCCCGTCCGAGACCGTCGAGGTGCTGCGCACCTGGATCCAGGAAGAGTGAAGCGTAGGGCGTCGAGGGCAACACGATGGCGGCAGGTGCGGCACTGGGTCTGGCGAACACGCTGGCGACGGCGGGCGGCGATTCGTTCGCGTCGATGCCCGGGCCGCAGCGCGCCGCCGCGCTCCTGCTGATGCTCGGGGAGGAGGAAGGCGCCCCGATCTGGCAGATGCTCGAGGAGGAGGAGATCAAGAAGGTCAGCGCCGCCATGGTCCAGCTCGGCACGCTGGAGGCGCAGACCGTCGAGAAGCTCATCATCGAGTTCGTGACCAAGCTCGGCAACAGCGGCGGCATCTCGTCGAACTTCGAGCGGACCGAGGCGCTGCTCCTCAAGATCTTCCCCAGCGATCAGGTCTCGCTGATCATGGCGGAGATCAAGGGCGCGTCGGGCAAGCGCGTCTGGGCCTCGATCGCCCAGGTCGACCCGGAGATCCTCGCGTCGTTCCTGCGCAACGAGTACCCCCAGACGGTGGCGGTGGTGCTGTCGCGGGTGCGCGCCGACTACGCGGCGAAGGTGCTCACCATCCTGCCGGAGGACTTCGCCATCGACGTGCTCAACCGGATGCTGCGCATGGAGACGGTGCAGAAGGAGGCGCTGCGCCACATCGAGGAGACGCTGCGGGTCGAGTTCGTGTCGACCATCGCCCAGACCCAGCGCCGCGACGCCCACGAGATGATGGCCGACGTGTTCAACGCCTTCGACCGGCAGACGGAGGGCCGCTTCCTCGCCGCCCTCGACCAGGCGAACCGCGGCTCGGCCAAGCGGATCCGCGAGCTGATGTTCACCTTCGAGGACCTGCTGAAACTCGATCCGGGCAGCGTCCAGACCTTGCTGCGCAGCATCGACAACGAGACCCTGTGCCGCGCGCTCAAGGGCGCCAACGAGCCGACCCGCGGCTTCTTCCTGAGGCAGATGTCGACCCGCGCGGCCAAGAACCTCACGGACGAGATGGCCTCGCTCGGGCCGGTCCGCCTCAAGGAGGTGGATGAGGCGCAGGCCAAGATGACCGAGATCGCCAAGGACCTCGCCGAGAAGGGCGAGATCATGATCGCCAAGAATAGCGCCGAGGAGGAGCTGGTCTATTGAGCGCCCAATCCGCCCGGAGCGCGAAGCCGTTCCTGTTCGAGACCGACTTCCGCAGCGGCCGCCCCAGCGCCGAGGCCCTGCGCGCCGCCGAGACCGCGGCCCGTTCCGAGGCCGAGGCCCATGCTCGCGGCATGCAGGAGGGCCGGGTCCAGGCCGAGGCGCAGGTCCAGGGCCGGCTCGCCGACGCCATGACCCGCCTGGCGCTCGCCGCCGCGGGCCTGATCGCCCAAGCCGACGCGCGTGACGCCGAGCGCGAGGCGCAGGCGGTCGAGGTGGCGATGCTGATCGCCCGCAAGGTCGCGGGCGACGCCCTCGACGCCGCCCCGCTCGCCGGCATCGGCGAGGCGGCCCGGACGGCGCTCCAGCACCTGCGCGGCGTGCCGCACTTGGTGGTGCGGGTGCACGACGGCTTGGTCGAGGAGGCCGAGACCCTGGTGAAGCGCCTCGCGCGCGAGCGCGGCTACGAGGGCCGGCTCGTGGTGCTGGGCGACCCCGACATGGCGGCGGGCGACGCCCGCATCGAGTGGGCGGACGGCGGCATCGTTCGGGAGCGCGCCCGCATCGAGGCGGCGGTGCTCGACGCCCTCGGCCTGCCGACGGGCCCGTGAGGAGATCCTGATGTCCGACGATTTCAGCCTGCCCCAGCTCGGCGAGCACGACACCGACTACGCCGCGGGCTCGATCCGCGACGCGCCCACCACCCCGAAGACCGCGGCCGACCTGGAGCAGCTCTTCGACGTGCCCGTGATGGTCTCGGCGGTGCTGGGCTCCGCACGGATGCCGATCGGCGACCTGCTCCGGCTCGCGCCCGGCGCGGTGCTCGAACTCGACCGGAAGGTCGGCGAGGCGATCGACGTGTTCGTCAACAACCGGCTGGTGGCCCGCGGCGAGGTCGTCCTCGTCGAGGACCGGCTCGGCGTGACGATGACCGAGATCGTCAAGGGTGAGTGATTTTCAGCCGCGGACGCCGGTGTGCTGTCCGCGCGCGGGTTTTGAGAGGGACGAACCATGCGGCTCCTGATGATCGGGCGGCTCAACGGCGAGCTGATCACCGCCTCGAAGATCGCGATGCAGCGCGGCGCCGCCGTCACGCAGGCCGACGCCGTGCCGCAGGGCCTCACCGTCCTGCGCGCGCGGGGCGCCGATCTCATCATGATCGACGTGGGTCTGCCGATCCGCGACCTCGTCACCGCGCTGGAGGGAGAGCGGATCCGCACGCCGGTGGTCGCCTGCGGCGTCTCGGCGGACGCCTCGGCCGCCGTGGCGGCGATCCGGGCGGGCGCCAAGGAGTACATCCCGCTCCCGCCCGATCCCGAGATGATCGCGGCGGTGCTGGAGGCGGTCGCCACCGACCGCGCCGCCTTCGTCTGGCGCGACCCGTCCATGGAGCGGGTGGTCAAGCTCGCCGAGCAGGTCGCCCGCTCCGAGGCCTCGGTGCTGATCACCGGGGAGAGCGGCACCGGCAAGGAGGTGCTGGCCCGGCACGTCCACCAGAAGTCCAACCGGGCGGGCAAGCCCTTCGTCTCGGTGAACTGCGCGGCGATCCCCGAGGCCCTGCTCGAATCCGAGCTGTTCGGCCACGAGAAGGGCGCGTTCACCGGCGCGGTCGCCCGGCGCATCGGCCGGTTCGAGGAGGCCAACGGCGGCACGCTGCTCCTCGACGAGATCTCCGAGATGGACGTGCGCCTGCAGGCGAAGCTGCTGCGCGCCCTGCAGGAGCGGGTCATTGACCGGGTCGGCGGGACCGCCCCGGTACGGGTCGACATCCGCGTGCTCGCCACCTCGAACCGCAACCTCGCCGAGGAGGTCCGCAAGGGCACGTTCCGGGAGGACCTGCTCTACCGGCTCAACGTCGTCGGCCTGCGGCTCCCGCCGCTGCGCGAGCGCCCGGCCGACATCCTCGAACTCGCCACCCACTTCGCCCGCAAATACGCCGCGGTGAACGGGATGCCGGTCCGCCCGCTCTCCGCGGAGGCCCGGGCGCTCGTGCTGCGGAACCCGTGGCGCGGCAACGTGCGCGAGTTGGAGAACACCCTGCACCGGGCGGTGCTGCTCGCCTCGGGCGACGCGATCGGCCCGGAGGCGATCCTGTCGCCCGAGGGCGAGACCTTCGCGGTCGAGGGGCCGGCCGCGCGCGCCGCCCAGGTCGCCGAGGCCGCCACCCGCGGGCTGGTGGGCCGGACCGTGGCGCAGGTCGAGTGCGACCTGATCCTCGACACGCTGGACCACTGCCTCGGTAACCGGACCCACGCGGCCAAGATCCTCGGCATCTCGATCCGGACCCTGCGCAACAAGCTCAACGAGTACGTGTCGGCGGGCCTCGACGTGGCCGAGCCCGGCAGCGTCCGGGCGAGCGTCGCCTGCGGCTGACGCGCATCCACGGAGCGGCCCCGGCGCGGACGCGCCGGACGACGGCGAACGTCACGGATGTGAAGGGCCGGGCTTACCCGTGCCGTGACGGGGGCGGACCGGCGGTGACGCCCTAGCGCCGCCCGCTCTGGGCCGCCTTGTGGGCCTCGGCCTGGGCCGCGAAAGCCGCGTCGAGCTTGCGCAGGGATTCGTAGCGGGCGACGTCGCCCTCGACGTCGCGGATCGTCTCCTCGACGAGGTGGCGCTGGAGGGCGACCCGCGGGTCGTCCGGCGGGAACGCCTCCCGCTCCTGCAGCCGGAGCACGGCCTGCCGCACGACCGTGTAGACCGCCTCGCGCTCCTCACGGGTCATCGACGGCTGGATCGCCTTCGCGACGAGATCGGAGAAATCCGACATGGACCGTTAGACTTCGCTCATCCAGGTGCGCCCGGTTGGCCGGGCCGCCTCCCTCTACAGATCGCGCGGCCCGGGATCCAGATCCCGGGAGCCGCGGATGCCGCTACATCCTCTGGTCGCGGATGCCGGCGATCAGCAGCGCGGACGAGCTCCAGATCACCAGGAAGCAGAAGAACGACACCAGGAGGGAGTGGCCCCGCTCGGGATAGAGGCTGTCGGTCGGCAGGACCGGCGGCACGAACGTGGCCAGGAAGATGTGCTGCTTGCTCGCCGAGATGCGCGCCCGGTCGAGCAGGCTGTGGGCCGATTCCTCCAGCTTCTCGGCGATGGTCCGCTCGACCAGCAGGCCCTCGTACTGGAGCAGCGCCTCGGTCATGTTCTGGCCGCCGGCGGCGGCGTTGGCGCTCGTCAGCTCGTCCTGAAGCGACTTCATCTGCTGGTCGATGGCCGCGATGTTGGCCACCAGCGTCTGGATCGAGCGCGAGCGCTCGTCGAGGCTGGAGCCGCGCAGGACCTGCAGGTCGTTCTCGGCCTTGAGCTTGTCCTTCCGCAGCAGGGTCAGCGTGGTCAGCGTGCCCTCGGCGGTCTTGATCGGATCGATCACACCCCACTGATTGCGGAATGCCTGCAGCGCCACGTGCGCCTTGCGCAGCCGGTCCTGGGCGACCTTCGCGTCGGCCTCGGCCTGGGCGACCATGTCGGCCTGGGCGCGCTTGGAGATGTCGTTGATCAGCGCCTCGGAGCGCGACACCACCGCCTGGGCGATGGTCAGGGCGTCCTCCGGCGTGAAGGCGCGCACGGACAGGCGGATCACGCCCGAGATCGAGTCGATATGCGCCTCGACGTGCTTGCGCCAGTATTTGGTCAGGTCCTCGATCGGATCACTGGGGTCGAAGCGGGCCCAGAAATCCGCCTCGGACCGCGAGAACATCTTGGAGATGCCGATACTCTTCTCCAGCGCCTCGACGAGCGTCTGGCTGTTGATGTAGTCGCGGACGATGAAGCTGTCCTGGCTGTTGTGCTTCTGGATGAGGTTCGTGTACTGGCCGAGCGAGATGTTCTCCATCGGCTCGACGTTGCCGCGGACCGCGAACTGGGCTTCCGCGACGTACTGATTGGACGCGAACGCGAACAGGTACAGGCCGACCACCAGGGTCGGCAGGAGCACGAACAGGCCGACGCGGCGGATGATCCGCGCGCCGTAGGTCGAGGTGTCCTCCTCGCGGGGACGCAGGCCCGGCAGACGGCTCCAGTCGAGGCGCTGCCGCACGGTCGCCACGAGGGCCCGGGCAGTCCGCTTCTCCGGCACCGGCCGGATCGTCTCCGCGCTGCGCCGCAGCTCCGTCATGGTCGGAGCGGCGAACGTCACGATCTCGCCTTCGCGCGTGTCGTCCTTGACGTCGTCGAAGCTCATCCGCTCTTTGTTCCTGGGTCTGCGCCGGTTCCGCTGCCGCGGCGCCGGCCGAGGGGCGGCCCGTGCGCGGTTACCGGAATCCCGTTCTTTTAGGCCCTTTTTATGGCGCCCAGCCCGCCCGCCGCCCGGCTGCTGCACCGCGGCGACGGGCGCCGTAGCCCGGGGTCGGTATCGCGTCCTACAGTCTCTGAATGATGACAGAACCGCGTGCCGCGGCCCCGGATGGCTCCCCTGATGGCTGCCCGACCGGCCGCACGGCCAAGACCAAACTCTCCGAGATCGTCGTCGTCTGCTCGAAATGCGCGAAGCGGCAGGGCCTGCGCGGGCGGGACGTCTGCGCGCTGCTGAAGAAGGCCGGGAAGCGGGCCGCCCGCGACGGCGGCGGCGGACGCCGGCGGAAGTTGCGCATCGTGGAATCGGGCTGCCTCGGCCCCTGTCCGAAGCGCGCCGTGGCGGTCGCGACCGGCGCGAGCCTGGCCGAGGGCCGGGTCGTCCTGCTCGATCCCGCCGCCGGGCCCGCCGAGGCGCTCGCCGCGGTGCTCAATCCCGTCCTGCCGCGTCGCAGGGTCCCCGAATTCGGCCCCAATACCGCTCTAGCGGCGATACCACCCGACGAATCGCCGCCGGTCCGCTGACCGGCACAACCTGGAGCGCGCTCTTGCCCGCCTCTCGACGCGAGGCCCGCACACCGTGACCGGCGACCCTGTTTCCCGGAAGCGGCGGGCGGCCCACGCCGTGCTGCGTCGCCTGCCGCTGTTCGGCACCCTGATCGGCCTCGGCCTCGCCGTCTGGCTCGTGGCGACCAACGATCTCGCCGCGGTGGCCGCGGCCTTCGGACGGATCGGCGTGGCGGGCTTCGCCGGCGTCACGCTGGTGCGGATCGTGGTGATCCTGCTCTGCGGCCTCGCCTGGGCGCGCATTCTCGACGGGCTGGCGCCCGCGACGGCTTCGGCCTGCATGATCCTGCGCTTCGTCCGCGAAGGCATCAACGTGCTGCTGCCCGTGGCCTCGGTGGGCGGCGACGTGCTGGGCGCCCGCCTCCTCACCTTCTGGGGCGTCGCCGGCTCCCTGGCGGCCGCCTCCGTGCTGGCCGACATGCTGTTTCAGGTGGGAACGCTCGCCCTGTTCGCCGGCCTCGGCGCCGGCCTCCTGAGCCGGGTCGAGGGCGCCGAAGCGGCCGCCCTGGCCAGCTGGACGCTGCGGACGCTCGTCGTGGCCGGGCTGGCGGTGGCGGCCTTCTTCGCCCTCCAGCGGACCGGCATCGTGCGGGTGCTCGAGGATCGCCTCGCCGCCCTCGGCCGGCGCTTCGTGCGCGACGCCGAGGCGCGCCCCGAGCCGAACCGCCGGATCCAGGGCGCCCTGGACACGGTCTGGGCTCCGGGCCGCCGGGGCCACCTCGCCCAGTCGCTCGCGCTCCACGCCCTGGCCTGGCTGCTCGGCACGGTCGAGGTCGCGGTCGTCCTCGCCTGCATCGGCGTGGACCATGTCGGCTGGGCCGACATTCTGGTGATCGAGGCGCTGAGCCAGGCGATCAAGGCCGCCGCCTTCGTGGTCCCGAGCGGGCTCGGCGTCCAGGAGGGCGGGCTGGTGCTGGTCTGCGGCCTGTTCGGCATCGACGCGGGGACCGCCCTCGCCCTGTCGCTCGCCCGCCGCGTGCCCGACGTGGTGCTCGGCCTGCCGGCCCTCCTCGTCTGGCAGAATCTCGAGGCCCGCCGCGCCGGCGTTCGCCCGGCCACACCCACCTGCGACCGTCCGTGACTCGAGACCTTCCCGTGCCGACACGCCCGATGCGCCAGGTCCCGAATCTGCGCCTGCCGCCGGTCGCGCTCGCCGCACTGGTCGCGCTGGCCGGCGGAGTGCTCGCCGCCGGTCCGGCCCTCGCGCAGAGCGTCACCCTCGATCTCGGTGCCGGCGGCACCACCGAGCGCGCCCTCCAGCTCGTGGCGCTGATCACCGTCCTGGCGGTGGCCCCCTCGGTGCTGGTGATGGCCACGGCCTTCACCCGCATCGTCGTCGTGCTGTCGATCCTGCGGTCGGCGCTGGGCACCCAGACGGCGCCGCCGACAGCGGTGCTCGTCAGCCTCGCGCTGTTCCTGACCGCCTTCGTGATGGCCCCGACCGGCCGCGCCGCCTACAGCGCCGGTATCGAGCCGCTGATCGCCGGCCGGATCACGCAGGCGCAGGCGTTCGAGCGCGCCTCGGCGCCGTTCAAGACCTTCATGCTGCGCAACGTCCGCGAGAAGGACTTGAAGCTGTTCCTCGACCTCGCCAAGGTGCCGACACCGAAGGGCCCCGAGGATGTCGGCCTGGAGATCGTCACGCCGGCCTTCATGATCTCGGAGCTGCGCCGCGCCTTCGAGATCGGCTTCCTTCTGTTCATCCCGTTCCTGATCATCGACCTCGTGGTCGCCTCGGTGCTGATGGCGGTCGGCATGATGATGGTCCCGCCGGCCACGGTCGCGCTGCCGTTCAAGCTGATCTTCTTCGTGCTGGTCGACGGCTGGACCCTGGTGGCCGGCTCCCTGGTCCAGAGCTACGGCGGCTGACGGCGGCCGTGCCGGGCCGTCAGCCGGCGCGGGACGTCGCGTCGACGATCCGGACCGCCGCGAAGCCCTCCGCGCGCGACGGCGGCTCGAACAGACGGTCGACGGAGCGGATGCTCTCTTCGGGAACCTGTCGGTCGGCGGCGCGCCGCCGATTCCCCTCGAGGGCGACCGCGAGCGGCGCGCGGATCCAAACCGCCTCCGCGGCAACGCCGCAGGCTCGCGCGATGGCGAGGATCGGCGCACGGTGCCGCCGGCCGGGCAAGGCGGCGTCGAAGTAGACGCGGCCGAGCCGGGGCCGCTGCCGGGCGATCCAGGTCGATTTGCCGGCCCCCTGCAGCCCGCACACGACCACGAGCCGCTCGACCGAGTCCGCGGCGAGCGCCGCGCGCAGCGCCGCGAGGGCCAGCCGCCACGCCTCGGCGTTCCGTTCGGGCGTCCAGACGCGGCCGCGCTCGGTCTCGAGGAAGGCGTCCGGGTCGACGACGACCGCCGCGCTCACCCGGGCGGCGCGCCGGGTGTCCCGGCGCTGCTCTGCTGCTGTCCGCCCTGGGCACCGGCGGCGGGCGCCTCGCCGCCTGCACCCGGCGCCTCGGGTCGACCGCGCGCGGGCGCGGCGGCATCCGGATAGCGCTTGCGATACTCGGCGAGGAAGGCCGACAGCGTCTGGACCTTCGTGGCGCGCGCCGCGATGTCCCGGAAGCCCGGTGCCCGGGTCGGGTCGGTGCCGGTCAGGAGCGCGAAGGTGCGGGCGTCCGGGCTCGCCGCCATCCCCTCAGAGAATTTCGCCTTCAGCCGCTCCAGGCCCACGGCCTCGTGCGCGAGATCGTAGGCGATCGCGGCGCGCACGATGTCGGCGCGCGCCTGATCGTCCAGCGGCTGGCCGGACTGCCACGTATCGCCCAGCAGGGCCTCGTGGGCCTCCCCGGCCTCGCGCCAGCGGCGCGCGCCCCAGTAAATGTCGGCGCGAAGACGCTCGATATCCGGACCGCTCTCGTCCTCGATCGTTTCCAGCGCGAGGTCGGTGCGGGTCAGGTCCGACAGGGCCCTGGCGCGGACCAGCCCGCGGGCGCGCTTGAGTTCGCCCGGAAGCTCGGGCAGCTCGGTGGCGTCGAGGATCTTCAGGGCCTCCATCGGCTTGTCGTCCATCAGCCGGACCGTCGCGAGGCGCGCCGCCACCGCGGATCGCGCCGGGCCGGTGAGGCGGTTGTCGATCTGGTACTGCAGCAGGTCGGCGGCCGAATCGAGGAGGTCGAGGGTCACGAGGCGGTCGGCCAGACGGCGCACCACCTCGTCGCCGCGCCGCCCGATCGGGCTCAGCTCACGGAAATCGAAGAAAAGCGACACGGCCTCGATCCCGGAGAGCTTGTCGCCCTTGTCGGTGAGGTAGAGGTTCTCGAAGGCCGTCTGCGCGTCCCGCGCCAGCGCCGCGGTCGCTGGGGCGTTCGGCGCGAAGACGTTGGCCCGGCGCACCACCGTGAAAGCGTCGCGCCACCGGCCGGCGGCGAGATAGAGGCGGGCGAGACCGGCGGTGATGCCGTCCTCGACCGGGCCCCCGTGCCAGGTCAGGGCGAGCCGCTCCAGCCGCTCGATGGCGGCGTCGGGCGCGAGCTTGCCGGAGGCCTGCGCCAGGAGCGCGCCCCTCAGCGCGGCCTCGACCGAGACCGGGCGGACGGCCGAGTTGTCGAGGCGCGCGTAGGCGTCCAGGGCCGCCTCGGTCTGGCCGGTCGCCTCGGCCACGCGGGCGCGGACCATCGCCAGCCGGTCGCGGATCCAGGGCGGCAGGTCGCGCTCGGCCTCGGCGCGCGCGGCAGCGGTCTCGGCATCGCCGTTCTCGATCGCCGATTCGGCGGCCCGGGCCCGGATCGTCTGCGCGACGTCCGCGGGATAGCCGTCGGCCAGCGGCAGCACCTTGAGGAAGCCCGTTTCCGCCGTCTTCCAGTCGCCCGCCCCGGCCGAGGCCATCGCGCGCCACAGGGCGGCCTCGCGATCGTCGCTCAGGAGCGGGACGCTGAGGGCCTTCAGCGCCTCCGCGCTCCGGCCGATCCGGACCAGGGCGATGCCCCGCAGGACGGCGGTGTCGCGCTGGATGGCCAGGAGCGGATCGTCGGCGGCCGCGATCTCCAGTGCGGTGAGGCCCTCGTAATCGAGGCCGTTGGCGAGATCCGCGCGGGCCAGCGCCAAGCGGGCCGGACCGCGCTCGGTCGGCGTCGCCGCGACGGCCGCGTCGAAGAGGCCGCGCAGGGTCGCGCGGACATTCCCCATCCTGGCGCGCTCCCAGGGCTCCTTCGCGATCGCGAGGGCCCCCGCGTCGACGAGCGCCACGTCCGGCTTGCGCGCCGCCATGGACGCGGCGAGTCCGCCCTCGCGGCCGATCGAGACGCCGTCGAGTTCGGGCCGCACCGCCAGATCGTCGGCGCCGGCGAGCACCGCGAGGCCGTGCCGGCTCGGCAGGATCTCGAAATCGACGAAGCGACGGTTCTTCGGATTGCCGACGGGGCGCTGCGCGGCCGACGTGACCACCGCGATCCGCTCATCGTCGAGGGCGAGCCACGTCGCCGATCCGGGATGCGGCAGCGTCAGGGTGACGGCGATGCGGCCGGACGGATCGGGCTTGCGGACGGGATCGATCGTGTCGCTCGGACTCAGCGCACTGCCCGCCGAGAGTTCCCAGGCCACGCCGGTCCCGGTGGTGACGGCGTTGAGATCGACGAGCCGACCCGGCGGAACCGGGAACCGCACGACCGTGAGCGGCCCCGTCCGGGCGGGTGCGCCCATCGGCGCGAGGCCCTGGCTCGCCGGCGGGACGACCACCGGCTCGGCGGTCTCGAAGACCAGCGTCGCGATCCCGCCGCGCTCGAACAGGACCGCCGGCGGGAGGGTTTGAAACGGGAAGAGCAAGCCGCCGCCGGCCCGGCGCGTCGGCGGCGGCTCGGGGGGGCGCGGCGCGACCGCCGGCGCAGTGACTGGCGCAGCGACGGGCGCCGTGACTGGCGCAGTGACTGGCGCACTGACCTGGGCCGGGCGCGGCGCGACCGGCAGCGGCGGCGCCTGCTTCGCGGCGGCGGGACCCGGCACGTCGACGGCGGTCGCGGCCGGCTCCGGAGGCTTGGGGCGGACCACGTCCACGTACATGGCGCCGTCCTCGCGCTCGGTGCCGATCCTGAACCCGTCCTCGGGCGTGATCAGCAGACTCGCCGAGTTCGTGTCGGTCTCCGTCGCCAGCTTGGCGATTCCGGGGCGCGGACGGCCGCGGGTGCCGCTCGGATCGATCGTCCAGGCGCCGATCACCCGCACGCGCGTCACGGATCCCTCGGCGGTCACCGTGGAGACGGCCTCCGCGGGGAGGCGCAGCGACAGCCGCGTCAGGGTCGGAAGCAGCGCGAGCTCGAGCGACAGCGCCCGGCGCACCGGCTCCGGCGTGCGCGCCCTGAGCGCCTCCTCGGCCGCCCGGGCCCGGCGGGCGAGGTCGGCAATCACCTCGGCCGGCAGCGGCGGCATGAGGCCGGACCACCCCTCCGGAAGCAGGTCCACGAACACGCGCTCGCCGGCCGACTGGACGTTGGCCCGGTAAGGGCGCTGCAGGGCGAGGCGGAGCCCCGTGCCGTCGGGATCGCGGCGGACGCTAGCGATGAAGGCCGGCATCTCGTCCGTGAGGTGCTCGGGCCCGGGCGCCACCCGCTCGCCGTAGCTCAGGAGCAGGACGCCGCCGGCGAGCTTCGCCTTGACCGCGACCGGCTTGTCGAAGGTGAGCACGATCCGGCCGTAGCCGCCGGCCCCGGTGCCGACCTCGCTGCCCTTGGTGCTGACGAGCCGCGCGGCCAGCGCGGGCGCGATCCCTGCCAGAAGGGCGAGCAGCGCCAGCGCCGCGGTCAGCACCCGCGCGCCGCGTCCTCGACCGTTCCGGGGTCGCCCGCCCACCGATCCCATCGCCTCGCCGATCCGAACCCGGCGCGCGGCACCCGAGGGACCGCGGCGCGCGGCGCCACTTCTCGGCGGGATCCTGCTCGACCGCGGCTAACGCTGGCTTAACCGTAACCGGAAAAGGCCGCGGGCCGCCGCGCGGCTCAGCCGCCGAGGGCGACGGCGCGATCGAAGGCCTGCGAGAAGCCCGTCAGGGGCACCGTGACGGTGGCCGGCTCGGTCCCGCCCGCCTTCTCGCCGGTCACGGTGAGGGCCTTGGCGGTGCGCATGCCGTCGAGGGCGAGCGTCGGGAAGCTGATCGCCACGATGCAGCCCTCGGCGCTGCAGGTCGTGTAGGGGGCGCCCTTGCCGAGGGTCTGCTCGTCGAGCTTGAAGGTCACGCCCGGCTCGATGGCGAGCCCGAAGGGCATCAGCACGATCCCCTCGGCCCGGCCGTTCGCGGGCGTCTGCAGTTCGAAGCCGAACTTGCGCCGGCCGGTCCGCGAATCGCCCTGGGACTGGGCCACGATGCAGGTGACCTTGTCGCTCGGGCGCGTGCAGGTCATCGTCCAGTCGCCGTAGCTCTCGCTGACGGTGCTGGCGCCGGCGGGCCACACGGCGTGCGCCGCAGCGGCCGCCGGCGTGGCGGCCTCCTCGGGCTTCGCCGCCTCGGCAGGCTTGGCCGCCTTGTGGGGAGCCGGCTTCGGCCGCGGCTTGGGCTTCGGCTTCGCGGGCGCCTCGGCGGCCGGAGCGGCGTCGGGTTCGGCATCCTGCGCGCGCGCCGCCAGGTTCGGGACCGCCGCAAGCGACGTCGCGATCAGGCTGAGACGCAGAAGCGCACGAAATGTCGACATGGAATCACGATCCCCCGGAGAGCCATTGGGCGGCAGTGCCGCCTAATGCCCAAGCCGGGGCGACGCAATCGCCGGAGGCGGCGCCGGTGGGTTGCGCGCGTCTCAGAGAGGATTCGGGCCACCGATCGAGCGCGCGAGCGCGCAGCGGCGGGCGAAGGCACTCTCCGCGCCGACGCGCAGCGTGCGGGCGACCGCGAAGACGAGGGTCAGGAAGCCGGGATCGCGATCGGCGGTCTCGACGGCAGGGCCGGGGATCCGGGCGGTGATGAGCGCGAGCATGACGGACTCCAGGTGCGAGGTCCCGGGCGTTTCCAAGCTCCCCAAGTTTCTGCGGCCCTCTGCGCGACCTTGCTGCATCGCAATATGAGGCCCGCGTCCCGAGCTTGCCACTGGACAGATGATGGGGGACGCATGCGCTGAGTTCATACTCCGCGCGACTTTCGGGTAAGGGGACGTTAACGAAGGGTTCCGCGGGCGCGGTTGACCGGCGACGGGCAAGCCGCCATTGAGCGCGTTTCCGGCGACTCGGACCCTGGACCGCTCCGGCACCGCTCCGGCGGCGCGGGCCTGTCGCCGCACTGTCACACGCGCGCCATAACCCGCCCGCGAGCCAGATGAGCGGACGCGCCCGGCGTCCGCCAGACGAGGATATCCCGCATGACCGACCAGCCGACGCGTCACCCGATCCATGGCCGCATCACCGGCCCCATCGTGATGATCGGCTTCGGCTCGATCGGCCGGGGCACCCTGCCGCTCATCGAGCGCCATTTCGAGTACGACCGCGCCCGCTTCACCGTGATCGACCCGGTCGACACGCACCGGCCGCTCGCCGAGAAGCACGGACTGCGCTTCGAGAAGGTGGCCCTGACGCCGGAGAACTACCGCGACGTGCTCACCCCGCTCCTCACCGAGGGCGGCGGCCAGGGCTTCTGCGTCAACCTGTCGGTCGACACCTCCTCGCGCGCCATCATGGAGCTCTGCCGCGAACTCGGCGCCCTCTACATCGACACCGTGGCCGAGCCCTGGCCGGGCTTCTACTTCGACAAGACCAAGAGCCAGGGCGACCGCACCAACTACGCGCTCCGCGAGAACATCCTCGACGCCCGCGCGCAGAAGCCCGGTGGCACCACGGCCGTGTCGTGCTGCGGCGCCAATCCCGGCATGGTCTCGTGGTTCGTCAAGCAGGCGCTCCTGAACATCGCCCAGGATACCGGCCTGCAGCGGCCCGAGCCGAAGACCAAGGCCGAGTGGGCCGCCCTGATGAAGGATCTGGGCGTGAAGGGCGTCCACATCGCCGAGCGGGACACGCAGCGCGCCAAGAATCCGAAGCCGCGGGGCGTCTTCGTGAACACGTGGTCGGTCGAGGGCTTCGTCTCCGAGGGCAACCAGCCGGCCGAGCTGGGCTGGGGGACGCACGAGACCTGGAAGCCCGCCAACGCCCGCGAGCAGGAGAAGGGGTCGCGCTGCGCGATCTACCTGCTGCAGCCGGGCGCCGACACGCGGGTGCGCACCTGGGTGCCGACCGCCGGGTCGCAGTTCGGCTTCCTCGTCACCCACAACGAGGCGATCTCCATCTCCGACTACTACACGGTGCGCGAGGGCGATAAGCCGGTCTTCCGGCCGACCTGCCACTACGCCTACCACCCGGCCGACGACGCCGTGCTGTCGCTCCACGAGATGTTCGGCAAGGCGGCGCAGGTGCAGGAGCAGCACCACATCCTCGACGAGACCGAGATCGTCGACGGCATCGACGAGCTCGGCGTGCTCGTCTACGGCCACGCGAAGAACGCCTACTGGTACGGCTCGCAGCTCTCCATCGAGGAGACCCGCCGGGTTGCCCCGTACCAGAACGCCACCGGCCTGCAGGTGACCTCGGCGGTGCTCGCCGGCATGGTCTGGGCCCTGGAGAATCCGGAGGCCGGCATCGTCGAGGCCGACGAGATGGACTTCCGCCGCTGCCTGGAGGTCCAGACCCCGTATCTCGGCCCAGTCGTGGGCGTGTACACGGACTGGACGCCGCTCACCGACCGCCCGGGCCTGTTCCCGGAGGACATCGACACCAGCGATCCCTGGCAGTTCCGCAACGTGCTGGTGCACGGCTGAGGCTTCCGCCGCGCCCCGTCAGTCGGGGCGCGAATCCGCGCCGGATCGGCGGCGCCGTCCTGGACGCACGAAGGGGCCTCCGAGATGCGACGATCTCGGAGGCCCCGTTCGTACGGCCCCCCGCCCGGCCCCGCGGCCTATGCCAGGGATGACACCGGCCCGGACAGTTTCAGCCGGCTCGGCTACTCGGCCTGCCGCCGCGTCACGAGAGTGCGGCCCGGCTCGACCTCGTTCTTGTCCTGATACAGCGGCACGATCGCGCGCAGCCAGCCGCGGACCTCGCGGCCGCCGTAATTGCGCTCGACCACGTCGTGCGTGAGGTAGGCCTGCAGGTTCACGGGCCCGAAATTGTAGCCGACGAGACCGCCCACCGCGATCTGGCCCTGCGGACGGTAGCTCGCCACGCCGGTAGGAAGGTCCGTCGACCCGAAGGCCACCGCGCCGATCTGCCAGGAGCCGAATTTCTTCGTCATGGTCAGGTCGAGGTTCATGTAGTCCGGGTAGAGGGTGCCGCTGGGCGAGCGCGTGTCGAGGAAGACGCCGTAGAGCAGGTTCGCCGTGAGGTTCCAGCCCTGGCCGGTGTAGCTCAGCGCGAAGCGGTGGGTCAGCGAGGCCGACTGCGTCAGGAACCGCGTCTGGATCGGCAGGTAGCCGCCGAACAGGTAGCTGAAGCCGACGTCGCCGCCGAGGTCCCAGGCGAGCTGGGCCGCCAGCAGCTGCTGCCCGACGCCGCTCTGATAGGGCGCGCCCTGGCTGCTCGCCGCCGCGACCGGCTGGGTGAAGAAGAACTGCAGGCGCGCACCGGCAACATCCCAGGGCGTCGCCCACGCGAAGGTCGGCAGGTTGACGTTGGTCGACGAGTCGCGCGGGAGCGTGCCGCGCACGCCGAAGCTCGACAGGTTCACGAAATACAGGCCGACCGGCAGCTGGTCGCCCACCGGCAGGCCGACCGTCTGTCCCGGCTGCGCCGCGGACGCCGCCCGCGCGGTCGTGGCCGTCGACGCGGCGGCGATCGGGGCCGAGACGGCAAGAGCCGCCGCCGCGACCCAACGTGACGTCAGGCTAAATCCGGCCATGAAAACCCCGAACCTGAGCCCCGTCATTCGGGGCCGATCAGGGTTTGACGGGCGTTCACTCCGACAGCATCCCGCCGTTACGGCCAAGCTGTGCGCGATCGCACGGCGTCGACAGACCGTTCTCTTGGCGAGGGGACTAAATCACCGCCCCTCGACTTCGACGACGAAGTCGCCGCGGTAGGTCGTGCCCTCCACCGGGTTCGAGATCCAGCGGCAACGGCCGATCCGCAGGTCGTGGCCGGCGTGGAAATGCCCGGAGATCCACAGCTCCGGCCGCTCGGCCTCCGCGAGGTCGTCGAGGGCCGTGCTGGCGTAGAAGGCCGGCACCCACCAGGGGACGCCGGGCGCGTCCTGGAAGCGGTCGGCCGCGAGCGGGCTCGCCGGGTGATGGGTCACCACCACGGTCGGTCCGTCGTGCGGGGTCCGGAGCGCCGCGTGCAGGGCCGCCCGCTCGATCCGGTGTTCCGCCATCGCGTCCGCCGGCTGCCAGGGGCTGCCGTCGGCCTTGCGGATCGATCCGAGATACTCCCGCGAGCCCGTCACTGGGTCGGTCATGCGCGACGCCGCGTAGGCCACCGGATCGTCGGGCCGGTTCGGCGCGTCCGGTGCGAGCCAGCGCCCCGCGAGGGTCCAGTCGCTCCACAGGGTGGTGCCGACGAAGCGGACACCGTCGATGACGCAGCTCCGCGCGTGCTGGAGCAGATGGATCCGCGCGCCGAGCCCGTTGAGGCGGCCGACCTCGGCCTCGAGGGCGGCGATCAGCTCCGGCGCGGTCCGCCGGTCCCCGGTCGGCGCGTAGCGCTCATGGTTGCCCGGCACCAGCACGATCGGCCGTCCCTGCGCGAGGTGCAGCAGCGCCGCGAGCCCCCGCTCGGGATGTCCCTCGTGGAGGTCGCCTGGGCAGGCGAGCAGGTCGAACGGCTCCGCGGGCGGCGCGATCCGGTCGAGGGGACGCCGCTCCAGGTGCAGGTCCGAGATGGGGAAGATGCGCATGATGGTCGCTGCCGTGTCGCCGCTCGGGACCGCTACCGCGCGGCTCTGCGCTCGGCCGCGGCTGCCTTGAGGATGTCGGCGGCCGAGTCGGCGTTGAGGATCACGATCCCGGCCGCCACCACGAGGTCGGGCCAGGGGGACGGGTGGAGGGCCGTCACCAGACCGGCGGCGATGATCGCCAGGTTGGCGACGGCGTCGTTGCGCGCCGAGAGGTAGGCCGCCCGGGTCAGGCTGCCCGAGCCGGAGCGGTGCCGGGCGAGCATGAGCGCGCAGGTGAGGTTCACGGCGAGCGCCCCGAGCCCCGCGAGGGTCAGGGGCAGTGCCGCGGGGGCGGTGAAGTCAGCGATCTTGCCGTAGGCCGCCCAGGCCCCCGCCAGCGCCGGCAGGAGCAGGATCCCCGCCATGGCGGTCCCGAGGCGGGCGCGGTTGCGCGCGCTCCAGCCGAGACCCGCGAAGATCAGCAGGTTGATCGCCGCGTCCTCGAGGAAATCGAGGCTGTCGGCGATCAGCGCCACCGAGCCGATGGCGAGCGCCACCGCGATCTCGATGCCGAAATAGCCGAGGTTGAGCGCCGCCACGCGGGCGACGATCGGGCGGAGGGCGGGCGGCGCGGGCCGGGGCGCATCATCGGCGATCACGGGACGCCTCTTCGCCGACGCGCGCGGCGCTGTCGAGCGGCCGTTGAGAAAAGCCTGTCCGCGGCTCAAGAAAGTTCGACGCCGTTACGCCTTTGTCCGGGTGGATTCGCCGCCGGGATCGTGCGACGCCGTTGCCGGAGCCGGCTGCACGAGACGAATGACCGGCCGGAACCGGAGGTCTGCCGCGTCATGCTGCCCGAACTGCGCGTGCTCTATTTCGAGGATCTCGAGGTCGGCCTGTCGGAGACCCTCTCGAAGACCATCGCCTCCTCGGACGTGGTGGGCTTCGCCGAGATCACCGGCGACCGCAACCCGATCCACCTGTCCGAGCACTTCGCCGCGCGCACGCCGTTCGGCACACGCATCGCCCACGGCCTCTACACGGCCGGGCTGATCTCGGCGGTGCTCGGCACCCGCCTGCCGGGGCCCGGCGCCGTCTACATCTCCCAGACCCTGAACTTCCGCGCCCCGGTGCGGATCGGCGACGTCGTCGACGTCACCGTGACGGTGGCCGAACTCATGCCTGAGCGGCGGCGCGCGCGCCTCGCCTGCAAGTGCTCGGTGGGCGGTGAGACAGTCCTCGACGGCGAGGCCCTGGTGAAGGTGCCGACCAAGGCCGAGGCCGACCCGCTGGCGAACCGCTCCGACCGGTCCCAGGGCTGAGGTGACTCCGGTCCCGGAGCTCCTCGCCGACCCGGACGATCCCCGCCTCGAGCCCTACACCCGGATGCGCGAGCGCGACCTCGTGGGCCGCGCCGGGCGCTTCATCGTCGAGGGCGAGGTGACCCTGCGGCTGCTCCTCGGGCGCCGCAGCCGCTTCCGCGCCGAATCGATCCTCCTCGCGCCTGAGCGCTGGCCCGGACTCGCCGCCGACGTCGCCGCCGCCGCGGAGCCGCCGCCCGTGTTCGGCGCCTCGAAGGCGGTGATGAGCGCCGTGACGGGCTTCCCGATCCACCGCGGGGTCCTCGCGGTCGGCCTGCGCGGGCCGGAGCCCGGCGCGGCCGACCTCGTACCGCCGCCGCCCGCCCCCGCCCTCGTGGTCGGCCTCGCGGGCCTGACCAATCACGACAATGTCGGCGCCGCCTTCCGCAACGCGGCGGCCTTCGGGGCCGACGCCGTGCTCCTCGACCGGGCGAGCTGCGACCCGCTCTACCGCAAGAGCATCCGCGTCTCCGCAGGGGCCGCCCTGATCCAGCCTTTCGCGCGGCTGCCGGAAGGGCAGGACTGGCTGCGGCTCGCCGAAACCCTCGATCTCCAGCCGCTGGCCTTCAGCCCGGGGGCGACCGAAACTCTGGACACGCTCGACGTCCCGGCGCGCGCGCTCCTGATCCTCGGCACCGAGGGACCCGGCCTCGATGCGGCGACGCTGGCCCGGTCGCGTCCGATCCGGATCCCGATGGCCGCCGGCTTCGACTCGCTCAACGTCGCCACCGCGGCGGGCGTCGCCCTCTACACCATCGCGCACGGCCAGGGGCGCCTCGGCAGGACGTGAACGCGCCGCGACGACAGCTCCCTTCGCCCAGGCCGGCCGTTTCCTGAACTCAGTATTCTCCGCGCGGACGCCGCCAAATAGGGCCGGCACACAATCGTCCGCCTGCAACACATGGACATCTCGACGCCGCGCGCGGGTGTGCGCAAGCTGAGATCTCAAGACCGTCACGACGCCGCGCCGGATCGCATGTCGAGTCTCCCGACGCTTCACTTCAACACCGATCCCCTCGAACCCGCGCAGGCCTTCGCCGCCTGGCGCGATCTGATGGCACCCATCGTTCGGATCGAGCAGATCAAAGGGGCTCCGGTGCCGCGCGGGAACCCGTCCTGCACGGTCCTGGGGGACATCCTCGCCAGCCGGATGGTCTTCTCGGCCCAGCACATGGTCCGCGATCGCCGCCACGCCGCGGCGACGCCGGATCACTTCACGTTCATGCTCTAGGTGTCGGGTGGCCTGTCCGGGGACGTCGCGGGCAGCCCGGTGGTGCAGCAGCGCAACCGGATTATGGCCGCCAATATGGGCCGGGAACTCGATGCCCGCGGGGTGAGCTCCAGCGCGATCGGGCTGACCATCCCGCGACGCCTGCTAGCCGACTGCGCGGTCGAGCGGATCCCGATCTTCCTCGACAGGGAGCGGAACCGTCTGCTCGTCGCCCGGCTGCACGCCCTGTACCGCCGGCTGCCGACGGCCACCGCCGACGACGAGCCGGCGATCGCGGGTGAGTTGACCGGTTTCGTCCGCCGCCTGTTTGATCCGTCCGCGGCCTCGGACGTGCTGCAGGGCCCGGAATTGGATGCCGGCTTCGTCGCCCTCGTCGAGCGCCTGATGGATCTCCACCTGGCCTCGCCCGACCTATCGCCGGACCGCCTCGCCGACGGGGTGGGCGTCTCGCGGACCGTGCTGTACCGCGCCTTCCAGAACGTCGGCGGCGTCATGCACCGCGTCTGGGAGAAGCGGTTGGAGGCGATCCGGATCGCCCTGGAGGATCCGCTCGAGACGCGGGCGCTCGTGCGCCTGGCGAGCGAGCACGGCTTCAAGGATCCCGCCCACCTGAGCCGCGCCTTCCGCGCTCGATTCGGGGTGACGCCGCGGGAATGGCGCCAGACGCGGAGGCCCCACGGCACCCGGACGTTCGAGCGGACGCCCGCCCAGGCCCACGCCTGGTACGAGCGTCTGGGCCAGCGCTGACGCGCCCGCTCCACCGAGGACGGCCCGACACGCGATCCGGCGCTGGCGAGGCCGCCGGTGAGGCCACGGGCGGTCCGCGACGCGGCTCGCGTCGAGAAACCTTGCGGATGTGTATCCACCGTATGATCGTATACAGCGTTGTGCGCGCGACAAACGGCTGCAATTGCCGCGCGATGATGCGAAGCTAGCTTGGCTGGACGGGGTATCGGGATTCTGTGAGGAGTCGGGGACGTTGCTTCAGTCTGGGGATGGGTTGCGGGCGCTGACCGGACGCCGGGTGGCCGTGGTCGGGGCCGGACCGGGCGGACTGGCCGCCGCCCTACTGCTCGCGCGGGCCGGGATCCACGTCACCATCTTCGAGAAGGACCCGCAGGTCGGGGGTCGGACGAAGACCGTCGAGGCTCCCGGCGGTTACCGGTTCGATATCGGCCCGACGTTCTTCCTCTATCCACAGATTCTTGCGGATATTTTCGCGAGCTGCGGCGAACGGCTGGAAGACCACGTCAAGCTCGAGCGGCTCGACCCGCAGTACCACCTCGTGTTCGAGGGCGCGGAGGGGATCTCGGGAACGATCCGCGCGACCGGCGACGTCGAGCGCCTGGAGCGCGAGGTCGCCCGCCTCGCGCCGGACGACGCCAAGAACGTCAAGGCCTTCTTCTCCGAGAACCGGACCAAGCTGAACTACTTCAAGCCGGTCCTGGAACAGGCCTTCCACACCCTGCGCAGCATGGCGAGCCCGGCCATGCTGGCCGCCCTGCCCTACCTGCATCCGGGCCGGAGCGTGGACCGAGACCTCAAGCGCCACTTCGCCGACCCGCGGGTGCGCCTCGCCTTCTCGTTTCAGACCAAGTACCTCGGCATGTCGCCGTTCCGGTGCCCGAGCCTGTTCACCATCCTGTCGTTCCTCGAATACGAGCACGGGGTCTATCACCCGGTGGGCGGCTGCGGCGCCGTCTCCGAGGCGATGGCGGGCTTGGCCGGCCGCATGGGCGTGGACCTCCGGCTCAACAGCAACGTCGAGGAGGTGCTGTTCGACGGCAAGCGCGCCACTGGATTGGTGGCGGACGGCGAGACTTTCAACGCCGACGCGGTGCTGATCAACGGTGACTTCGCGAAGGTCGTGCGCGCCCTCGTCCCGGAGCGGCACCGGCCGCGCTGGCGCGACGCCAAGATCCGGAAGGCTCGGCTCTCCTGCTCGACCTTCATGCTATATCTCGGCCTCGAGGGGAAAATGCCCGACAGCCTCGGGCATCACACGATCCTCTTGGCCGACGGCTACGAGAAGAACATCCGCGAGATCACGGAGGGCACGCTGCCGATGCAGCCGTCCCTGTACGTGCAGCACGCGGGCTACACGGATGGCGGCATGGCGCCGCCCGGACACACAGCCCTCTACGTGCTGGTGCCGGTGCCCAACCTGAAGGCGGGGATCGACTGGGCGGCGATGCGGGAGACCTACCGCGCCCTGGTCCTGGAACGGCTGAAGCTCCTCGGAATCGACGATCTCGAGTCCCGCATCCGCTACGAGCGGATCATCGACCCGACCCAGTGGGAGGAGGATTTCGCCGTCCACGAGGGCGCCACCTTCAACCTCGCCCACGACCTGATGCAGATGCTGTATTTCCGGCCGCACAATCGTTTCGGACCGGGGCTCTACATCGTCGGTGGCGGCACCCATCCGGGCTCGGGCCTGCCGGTGATCTACGAAGGAGCCCGCATATCGGCCCGGCTGCTGATCGAGGAGCTTGCCGGTGCCCGCGCCGCCGCCGCGGCCGGCATCCCCGACACCGCCCCGCTGGCCACCTCCAGCGAGGCCTCGTGAGCGCGGCGACCGACCGGAGCCTTCTCCGGAGGCCGAGAGGACGCGTGACGGTTGCCGTGGCGGCCTGGTTCTGCGCCGCGGCCGTGCCGGCATGGGCCGCCGCCGTCCAGGTCGAGGTCGACGGCATCGAGCCCGGGGGCGGCCAGGTGCGCGTCGCGCTCTGTCAGGGCGGTCTCTCGGAGACGTCGTGTCTCAGGGGGGACGACGCGCCGGCCACCACTGACCGGGCGCGGTTCACCTTCCGGGATGTCCCGCCGGGAACCTACGCGGTGGCAGCCTACCAGGACGCCAACGGCAACGGGCGCCTCGACCGCACCGGCCTCGGCCTGCCGCTCGAGCCCTACGGCTTCTCGGGGGCCGTCGGGCGGCGAGCGCGACCCGACTTCGCCGAGGCGGCCTTCGCCCTCCGGGAGCCCGGCGCCGCCGTACGGGTGCGCCTCGGCCGTGCCCTGCCGGGTCGGTGAACCGATGGACGCCCCCCTCGTCCGGCTCGCGGGCGTCGGCCTCGACCTCCGCGGCCGACGGGTGCTGGATCAGGTCGATCTCGACCTCGGCACTGGCGACACCTTGGCGCTGCTTGGACCGAACGGGGCCGGTAAGTCCTCGCTGATGCGCCTCGTGGCGGGGCGGCTCGCGCCCAGTGCGGGCTCGGTGCGCGTGGCCGGAGCGGACCCGTACCGCGCGGGACAGGCCCGCCGCGCCATCGGATGGGTGCCGCAGGAGATCGCCCTCTATCCGCGGCTGACCGTATCGGAGAATCTCGGCGTGTTCGGGCAGCTGGCGGGGGTTTCCCGCCGCGACCGGAAGGCGGCCGTGGAGGCCGCCCTGGCCATGGCCGACATCGGCGACGTGGCTCGGCGCCCGGTCGGCGTCCTGTCGGGCGGGTACCGGCGCCGGGTGAACATCGCCGCGAGCCTGATGAACCGGCCCCGGCTGGTGCTCCTCGACGAGCCGACCAGCGGCGTCGACCTCGCCGCGCGGGCCGCGATCCACGCGGTGCTCGATCGCCTGAAGGCCGCCGGCACCGCGATCCTGATTGCCACCCACGATTTCGCCGAGGCGGAACGCCTCGCCTCCCGGGTCGCGTTCCTGGCCCAGGGCCGGGTCGTGCGTGCCGGCCGTCTCGCCGACCTGCTCGCGCAGTTGCGCACGGGCGCGCCCGAGCGGGAGCTGAGCCTCACCGGCCCGGTGACGGGACAGGCCGAGGGCGTGCTGCGCCGGGCCGGCTTCGTGCCCGCCGAGGCTGGCGGCCTCGTCTGGCGGTCGGTCGAACGGGCCGGCCTCGACGGCGCGGCGCTGCTCGGCGCCCTGCGCGCCCAGAACGTGCCGGTGGCCGAGATCCGGGTGCGGGCGCCGCGGCTGGAGACGCTCTATCTCGACGCCCTCCGCCCGCGGGAACTGACGGATCCCGAAGCCACCCCGCTCCGGGTCGGGGCCGCCGGATGATCGCTGCCGCCTTCCGGGTGATGCTCCTGACCCTCCTGCGCGACCGGGCCGCGCTGGTGATGGCTTTCGTGCTGCCGACCGTGATCTTCTCGATCTTCGCGGCGATCTTCTCCGGTGCGATCGGCGACCGGATCCGCATCCATCTCGGCTTGGCCGACCTCGTCCACACCGCGGCAACACAGCGCCTCGCCGACGCGCTCGCGGCCGATCCCTCGCTCCGGGTGACGCGGCTGCCCGCGCCCGACATCGACGCCGTGGCGCAGGCGGTGCGGGCCGGCGAGGTCGACGTGGCGCTGGTCCTGCGTGGAGACCTGATCGCCGCCCCTGCTGAGGCCGCGCCCGGTTCCGCGGACCAGCCGGTGGTGCTGGTCGAGAACCCCGCCAAGGCGCTGGCGACACCGATCGCCCTCGGCCAGCTCCAGCGGGTCCTGAACGAGGCGCTGCCCGACGTGGTCCTGTCGCGGGTCGTCGCCGACGTCGAGCGCACGGGCAAGATCGGTCCAGACGAGCGCCGGTTCCTCGACGAGGCCTTCGCCGAGCAGCGTGCCAAGAAGGAACCGTTCAGCTTCGCCTCCCTGGTGGAGCGCCGCAGCACCGCGTCCGGGACCGCCAATGCCCGGGTGAGCTACTACGCCGGCGCGATCACCGCGGTGTTCCTGCTCTTCGCCGCCATGCAGGGCGCCATGTCCCTGGTCGAGGAGCGCGAGACGGGCCTCACCGAGCGGCTGATGGCCGGGCCGGGTGGATTGCCCGTCGTGGTGCTCGGAAAGTTCGCCTTCCTGACGCTGCAGGGGCTCGTCCAGGCCGGACTGATCTTCCTGGCCGCTGCGCTTCTCTACGGCGTCGAGATCGGTCCGCACTGGCCGGCCTTCCTGGCCGCCTGCCTGCTGGTCTCCGCGATGGCGGCCGGTCTGGCGCTCGCGGCCTGCGCGCTCGCGGCCTCGCGCCAGCAGGCGCATCTCGCCTCGACCTTCGGGGTGCTGCTGCTCTCGGCGGTCGGAGGCTCGATGGTCCCGCGGTTCCTGATGCCGCCCTGGCTGCAGCAGGCCGGATGGCTCACCCCGAACGCCTGGGCGATCGAGGCCTACCAGAGCGCCCTGGGCGAGGGCTTCTCCGCCGCGGCCCCGGCCCTGGGCGTCCTGGCGGCGCTGACCCTGGCCGGTCTCGCGTTCGCCCTCGCGTTGGCGGCGCGGCGGACGGCCTAGGTCCCGGCGTCCCGACCCGGACGGCGCTACTCCACGTAGACGCCGGCACCGACCAGCGCCTCCACGCCGGCCACGCGCGTCGCGCAGACGTAGCTCCATTTCACGCTCGGCGCCGACTGGCCGGGCTTCGGGAACATGTAGTCGACCCATCCGGCCCCGAACCGCGTGACGGCGTCGATGAAATCGTGGTGGAACTGCTTCCCGTCGGCGTCGCGCTCGTGGAGCAGGTCGTGGCCCTCGCGATTCGGATGGGCGGCGTTGAAGAGGACGATCCCCCGCAGGTCGACGACGAACAGGTAGACGTCCCCGTATCGCCAGGTGCTCCCCTTGCGCCGGAACGCGTCGAACGCTCGCGCGCCCTCGGCCTCCAGCATGTCGGCCGCCCTGTTGACCAGGGCCTCGATCTCGGCCGCCTGGTGCAACGGCGGGGGTGCTCGCCGGGCGGTGGCCGGGATGGCCAACCCCAGGACGAGCAGCACGATCCCGACCAGCAGGGTTCTCGACAGGCCGTCGCACCGCCGCGTCACCGGCAGGCGGGGATCTGCGCGCCTCGCGTGGCTCGCCCGATCCTCCGGGGAAGCCTTAGGAATGCGCCTCGATGCCATGGCCCGCGTACCCGCCGCGCCGCCGGAGGAAGAGCAGCCAGTTCCGCTTCCGCGGAGGGGACGGAGGTGGGGACGGGCCGACCGCGTTGGGCAGGGCCAGGAACGCCAGCCGCCTGCGGTGCCGCTCGATGATGCGGTCGAGGTTCCGCAGCGCCGCGAGGCCCTGGTTCGCCATCAGGCAGTGCCCCTCGCAGGCACCTCTCCGGTCCAGGTCGGCAACGATGTTCTCCGCGTGAGCGAGGATATCCCGGGCTTCCGCGCAGTAGAGCTCCACCTCGGCGAGATCTGGCATCCTGTCCTCCGCGCTGATCGTTCCTCGGAGTCCGAGACGGCAGGGGTAAACCCGGCCTCGCGGGGCGCATCACCCGTTTGGAGGAGTCGGGCCAGATTTCAGCGGCCGCCTCCCGCGACGATCCGCGCCGTTCCTGCGACGCGGTGTGCACCGACATAGAGGCGCCTCCGCTACGGCCGCGCTCCCCGGTATCCCGCATGCTCCGCCTGCTCATCGCCGACGGCAACGATCGCGCTGCCCGCGACCGCCACGTCGCGGCCACCGGACGAACCTCGGCCGAGTCCTACGCGGCGGTGGTGCGGGACCTCGCGCCGGGCTCCGTCTGCCGGCACGTCAACGCCGCCGACGCCGACGCGGCCCTGCCGGCGGGTCTCGCGGAGTTCGATGGCCTGATCTTCACCGGCTCGACCCTCAAGGTCTCGGAGGGCACGCCGGCCGTGAACCGGCAGCTCGACCTGATGCGCGCGGCCTTCGAGGCCGGGCGCGCGGTCTTCGGCTCGTGCTGGGGAGTGCAGGTCGCCGCCACGGTGGCGGGCGGGCGCGCCGCCGAGAATCCCCGCGGGCCGGAATACGGCTTCGCCCGGGCGATCACCCCGACCGAGGAGGGCCGGACTCACGCTCTGCTGGCCGGCCGTCCGGCGACCTGGGATGCCCCGGCGATCCACTCCGACGCCGTCCTAGAGCCGCCCCTGGGCGCCCGCGTACTCGCCGGCAACCGCGTTCTCGGCATCCAGGCCCTCGAGATCCGCCGGGATCGCGGCTGGTTCTGGGGAACGCAGTATCATCCCGAGCTCGACCTCGACGAGCTGGCCGCGATGCTGCGCCTCTGCGACACCGCCATTGTCGAGGCGGGACTCGCCGAGAACTCGCGGGCCGTGGCCGCCTATGCCGACGAAGTCGCGACGCTCCAGGGCCACGACCCGGAGACCGCGCGCCGCCTGGCCTGGCGTCACGGCGTCGGGCCCGAAGTGCTGGAGGCCGGGCTCCGCCGGCGGGAGATCGGGAACTTCCTGGCGCGCCTGTCCACAGGCGAGCGCCGCCACTAGGCGACCGCGACCGGGTGGCGCGTTGACCCGCCCGGCCCCAGGTCTAGCTTCGCTCTGCGGGCCACGCCTTCCTCGGCCCGGGGAGCCAGCCAGCAGGATGAGCCAGGATTCCACGGTCGCCGTCATCGGCAGCGGGCTCGGCGGACTCGCCGCCGCGTGCGTCGCCGCCGCGCGGGGCCACCGCGTGACGGTCTACGACAAGAACGGCTGGCTCGGCGGAAAGGCGGCGGTGCTCCACGAGGGCGGCTTCCGCTTCGACATGGGGCCGACGATCCTGACCGTGCCCCGGGTGCTGGAGCGGATCTTCGCGGAGTCCGGCCGCTCGGTCCACGACTACATGGACCTGCGCCGCCTGGACCCGCAGTGGCGCTGCTTCTTCGACGACGGCACGCATATCGACCTGATGCAGGACGTCGAGCGGATGGCCGGCGACATGGAGCGCTTCGCCCCCGGCACCGGCGAGGGCTACAAGAAGTTCATCACCATCTCCGAGCATCTTCACGGCGTGTCCGAGAAATTCTTCTTCTGGAAGCCGGTCGAGGACCTGTTCGACACGATCAACATCCGCGCCAACATGAACCCGGGCACGCTGCGCGACGTACTGTCACTCCGCATGCACGCCTCGGTGGCCTCGACGATCCGCGGCAAGGTCAAGGACGCGCGGCTCGCGCAGATGCTCGACCACTTCGTGCAGTATGTCGGCTCCTCGCCCTACGGCGCGCCGGCGGTGCTCTGCGCCATCGCCCACATGCAGACGGCCGACGGCGTCTGGTACCCGATGGGCGGCACCCGCGCCGTCGCCGAGGGGCTGGCGAAGCTTGCCCAGGAACTCGGCGCCACGTGCAAGACCGACACCGAGGTGACCGGGATCGAGACCGCCAACGGCGCGGTCCGGGGCGTGCGGACGGCCGCGGGGGTCACGCCCTACGACGCCGTGATCTCCAACATGGACTCGGTCCGCACCTACCGCGAGCTCGTGGGCGGCGAGGCCGCCAAGGCCTACGCCAAGAAGAACCCCGAACCGGCCTGCTCGGGCGTGGTGCTCTATCTCGGCCTGAACAAGCGCTACGAGCACCTCAACCACCACGACTTCGTCTTCTCCCGCGACCCGGAGGAGGAGTTCGACTACATCTACAACAAGGGCGAGCCTGCCCCGGACCCCACCGCCTATCTGGCAGCTCCCTCCTCCACCGATCCGAGCGTGGCGCCCGAGGGCGGCGAGGCGCTCTACGTCCTCGTGCACACGCCGTATCTGCGGCCGCACCACGACTGGCGTCCGGACGGGCCGCTGTTCCAGAACTACCGCCGCACGATCCTCGACAAGCTCAAGCGCACCGCCGGCATGCCGGACCTCGAAGAGCGTATCGTCGTCGAGCGCCACCTCACGCCGCAGGACATCCACGAGCGCTACAAGGTCCTGAACGGCGCGATCTACGGCCTAGCCTCCCACGGGCGCGTGATGGGGGCGTTCAAGCCCGGCAACCGGTCGCGGCAGGTGCGCGGCCTCTACCTCGCGGGCGGCGCCGCCCATCCGGGGCCCGGCATGCCGATGGTGATGATGTCGGGCTGGATCGCCGCCGACGCGCATGACCAGGACGCGCGCGGCGCCCTGCGCGCCTCGGCGTGACCGCGACGCCGCCATCTCCGCCCCCCGGTGCGGGGGGCGCGAGAGGCGCGCACGGCGCCCCCCTGCCCTCGGTCTCGCCCCGGATCCGCGCCTTTATGGTGGCGTGGTTCGAGCGATACCTGCACCGCCACCTCGACGCCCTGCGGCTGCCCCTCTGGAGCACGCCACCTGACGCGAACCATCCCGGCGCGATCGTGGTCTACTGCAACCATCCGGCTTGGTGGGACGCCGCGCTGATCATCGTGCTGGGCGGCCGGCTCTATCCGGAGCGGGCGAGCCGCGCGCCGTTCGACGCCGCGATGCTGGCGCGCTACCGCATCTTCGAGCGGATCGGGGCCTTCGGCGTCGACCTCGACAGCCCGCGCGGGGCGGCGCAGTTCCTGGCAGCCGCTCGGTCGATCCTCGGAGCCCGCGACGGCATGCTCTGGATCACCGCGCAGGGCCGCTTCGCCGACGCCCGCGCGCGGCCGCTGGCCCTGCGTCCCGGCGTCGCGCGGCTCGCCGAGATCGCCCCCGACGCGCTCTTCGTCCCGCTCGCCGTCGAGTACACCTTCTGGGACGAGCGCGGCGCGGGAGCCTTCGCGGCCTTCGGGCCGGGGATCGCCGGATCCGAACTCGCCGCGCTCCCGCGCGATCAGCGCCTCGCGCGCCTGGAATCCGAACTGACCCGAACCCTCGACCGCCTGAGCGCCGACGTGATCAGCCGGGAGCCCGGACGCTTCCGCACCCTGCTTTCCGGCCGGAAGGGCGTCGGCGGCCTCTACGACCTGTGGCGGCGCCTGTCGGCCCGCCTCTCCGGCCGCCGGTTCGATCCGGCGCACCGCGCCGCGGGCGGTCAGGATCGCGCCGGATGAGACCGCCCGCGCGCGCCAGATCCCGCCCGATCCCCTATCGTGGCGCGCCCCCCTGCCGGCGCAGACGATGACCGACTCGATCCTCACGGCCCTGGCGTACCTCTGCCTCGCCACCGCCCTCCTGCCGGCCATCCTGGCGGCGGTGAATCTCGCGGTCCTGCGCCGGCCCGTGGTGGAGACTGGGGCCGGTCTCGTCTCGATCCTGATCCCGGCGCGCAATGAGGCCGGCAACATCGACGCCACCGTGCGGGCGGCGCTCGCCAGCGCCGCGGTCCCGGTGGAGGTGATCGTCGGCGACGACCATTCCACCGACGCGACCGCCGAGATCGTGCGCGCCGTCGGCGACCCGCGCCTGCGTCTCGTCCCGGTGCCGGCCCTGCCCGACGGATGGACGGGCAAGAACCACGCCTGCAGCCACATGGCCGGGCTCGCCCACGGCGACCACCTGCTGTTCATCGACGCCGATGTGCGCCTCGAGGCCGGGGCAGCCGCCGCCCTCGCGGCGCAGGCTCGCCGCACCGGCGCGGCCCTCGTCAGCGGTGTGCCCCGGCAGCGGACCGACACGGTCGGCGAGATGCTGACGGTGCCGATGATCGACTTCCTGCTCCTCGGCTTCCTGCCCGTGCCGCTGATGCGCCGCCTGTCCGACCCGTCGCTCGGCGCGGCCTGCGGTCAACTGATCCTGATGGATCGGGGGGCCTACGCGGCCACCGGTGGCCACGGCGCGATCCGCACCTCCCTGCACGACGGAGTCCGCCTGCCCCGCTTGTTCCGGGCCGCGGGCTACCGGACGGATCTCGTGGCCGCCGCCGCGCTGGCCACCTGCCGGATGTACGACGGCTTCGCCCAGGCCTGGGCCGGCTTCTCCAAGAACGCCCACGAGGGCATGGCCACGCCCCGCGCCCTTCCGATCTGGACCTTGCTCCTCGGCTGCGGTCAGATTCTGCCGCCGCTCCTCGTCCTGGCCGGTCTGCTCGGGCTGCTGCCGGCCTCCGCCCTGACCCCGGCCGCCCTGGCACTCGGCCTGTCCCTGGCGACCCGAACGGCCGTCACCGTCGCGGTCCGGGCCCCGTGGGCGACGATCCCGCTCCATCCCGCGGCGGTCGCGGTGGCCCTGGCGATTCAGTGGAACGTGCTCCTGCGCCGTGAACGGGCCGGCGCAGCGACCTGGAAGGGCCGCAGCTATCCGGTGAGCGGCGGCTGACCCGCACGGGCCGGCGGAACGAGCGTCGCCGGCCCGCGCCGTGCTTCACGGCTGGGACGGCTGGCACGGATCGGTGGAGCGGGCCTTTCCGACCTGCGGCTTCAGCGAGACGATGAGTTGCACGTTCGGCACGTCGCCGACCTGCCGGGTCAGGTGTCCGACATGGCCCTCAGGCCCCTGCGGTGTCGATCCCATATCGGCGTTGAATTCCACCTCGCCGGGGCCCTGCTCCAGCACCGACCCGTCCGTAGCCTCCACGGACCAGCGGCCCGACAGGGTGATCACCCATTGGAGACCCGGCGCCGTGTGCCACGTACCGACATAGCCGACCGGCAGGACCGCGTACTTGATCGACGTCACCTCACCCGGCGGGAAGCCGACATATTGCGGCGCTGCCGGAGGCGCGTAGCTCTTGAAGATGAAGTTCTTCAGGTCGCAATACTGGACATGGCTGTGGCCCTTGTCGTCGGCATAGAGGACACCGTACCGCAAGGCGGGCGGATCGGCCGATGCGAGGCCGGCGGGACCGGACGGCGCCGGCGCGACGGTCATCAGCGGCTCGCTCTTCGGCGCCCCGGCCGCTTGCGCATGCACGGCGCCCGCGACTGCGGCGAGCAGGACCAACCCCAACCGTCCTGCATTCCTGAAACGTCCCATGATTTTCCTCCGCGTCGCATCGCGTGCGGTGTACGCACGGAGGTTTTCTAGCCAAGCACACCAGATGAATTCAATCTTCTACTCCAATCGCTCAGTATAAATTCTCGTTCCATAATTCAACATCGGATATCTTTCGTATAGATTCGTATATTTATGTCTTTTTAATTCGACTCCACGACTACGCCAATGGCACCAGTGTCTGACGAGCCATTGTGGCGCCCGCACCGACGGCAAAGCGCGCTTGTCCACAGCCGTCTGGACCCTGTCCGGCACACTGCCGGAACCGGCCGGAAGGGTCAGGGTGGGAAGCAGCGCGGCGCAGTCTGCCGGATCAGTCCGCCTGGGTCCCGTTCTCGAACGGCTCACCGGGCTGCGTCTCCGCCAGGATCCAGGCGGCCGTGTCGGCGTCCGCCCCGGCGACCGGCAGATGCAGGATGATCGGCGTGTCGTAGGGGTGGCGGGCCTTCAGCGCGACCGCCAGCGCGTCGGCCAGACCTTCGCGGCTCTTGAGGATGGCTGCGACCTCGGCACCGCGCTCCACCGCACCCTTCCAGCTGTAGACGGACTGCATGCCCGGCAGCACGTTGATGCAGGCGATGAGTCGCTCGCGGACCAGCGCCTCGCCGATGTTCAGCGCCGAGGCGAGGTCGGGAAAGGTGGTGTAGACGAGGAGCGGACGCTCCATGCTATGCCTCCAATTGCGCGTGTGCTCGCGGAGTGAGGCGCATGCCGGGCAAGGACGTCAACCGGGCGGTTCGCTCGTCAGACTGGAGCCGTGACGTGAACCCTGAGGCGATCCCGACGCGCCTGCGCGGCTGCGCCTGATCCATGCCGCGTTTCCAGAAGATCGCCTTCGTGGCGAGCCCGACCGGCTACGCCCGCGAGGCCGCGGCCGCCCTGATGCGGCGCTACGACCACGTCCCGCCCGAGGAGGCCGACGTCGTCGTGGCCCTGGGCGGTGACGGCCTGATGCTCCAGGTGCTGCACCGCTTCATGGACCACCCGAAGCCGATCTACGGGATGAACCGCGGCACGGTCGGCTTCCTGATGAACGAGTTCCGCGACGACGACCTCCTGGAGCATCTGGAGAACGCCCAGCGCAGCGTCATCCACCCGCTCGTGATGGACGTGCTCGACACGGAGGGCCGATCCCACCGGGCGCGGGCGATCAACGAGGTCTACCTGCTGCGCCAGACCCACCAGACCGCCAAGCTGAAGATCGCCGTCGACGGCAATGTCCGGCTCGACCTGCTGATCGCCGACGGCGTGCTCGTCGCCACCGCGGCGGGCTCCACGGCCTACAACCTGTCGGTCGGGGGACCGATCCTACCGCTCGACGCCAAGCTTCTGGCGCTGACACCGATCTCGGCCTTCCGCCCCCGGCGCTGGCGCGGCGCACTTCTGCCGGACTACGCCCGGATCCGGATCGACGTCCTCGACGCCCCGCACCGCCCGGTCGCGGCGGTGGCCGACCACACGGAGTTCCGCCGGGTCTGCACGGTGGAGACGTCCCTCGACCGCGCCACCGAGCTCGTGCTGCTGCACGATCCCGGCCACAGCCTCGACGAGCGCATCCTGCGGGAGCAATTCGGGTGAGTCTGCATATCCGGGCCGCGCAGGCGGCCGACCACGCGGCCATCACCGGCATCATCGTGCCGACCATCCGGGCCGGTGAGACCTACGCGCTGGACCGCGACCTCGGCGAGGCCGAGGCCCTCGCGTACTGGACCGGCCCCGACCGCGAGACCTTCGTGGCCGAGCAGGCAGGGACGGTGCTCGGCACGTACTACCTGCGCGCGAACCAGGCTGGCGGGGGCGCCCATGTCGCCAATTGCGGCTTCATGACGGGAGCGGCCACCCTCGGCCGCGGGGTCGCGCGGGCCATGTGCGCGCACGCCCTCGATCGGGCGCGGGCGCGGGGCTTCGCGGCGATGCAGTTCAACTTCGTGGTGAGCACCAACGCCCGGGCCGTCCGGCTCTGGGAGAGCTTCGGCTTCGACGTGGTCGGCCGGCTGCCGGGCGCCTTCCGGCACCCGACGCTCGGGCCGGTCGACGCGCTGGTGATGTTCCGGACGCTCTGAGGCGTCCGGATCAGGCCTGCGGGGCGGCGACGAGATCACCCTCGCGGATCGCCCGCTCGCCGGTCTTCGTCCGGATCCGATAGCTCGGCTCGCCGGTCTGATCCGCCGGCATCAGCCGCAGGATCTCGAACACCTCGGCCTCGCCCGTCTCGCCCGGGATGCCCAGGCGGGACCGGCAGACGCGCTCGCCGACCTTGAACTTGTGGGACATGCCGAGCTCCTGGACGGGCATCGCTGCGGAACGCGCCTCAGCGCTTCTTCTGAGCCTTCGCCTTGCGGGCGAGATAGCGCGCGTCGCGCTGGGCCTTCTGCTCGGCCTGCAGGGCCTTGGCGCGCTCCTGGGCGGCCAGCTGCTCGGCGTGCTTGCGCTCGATCTCGGCGAGGCGTTCCGCCTCGGCGAGGGCGGCGGCGCGCTCGATCTCGGCCTGACGCTGGGCGGCGCGCTCGGCAGCGCGGACTTCGCGGGCATCGACCACAGCGCGGCGGGCGGATTGGCGGGCGAGGACGGCCGGGTCGTCGGCGGACGGGCGGGCCCGGAACCGGGCCAGCATCTCGGAGCGCGCCTTGGCGGCAGTCTCGAGGCGATCGGCGACACCCTGCTTGTTCAAAAAGCTCACAGACACTCCTGGATCGGATGCGGCGAAGGCCGTCACCCGCAGAGGGGGGGGGTTAGAAACACGATGGCAGATACGAAGAAGCCGCTCCCAGAGGAGCGGCTTCCGGAGAAACGCTGAGGACGACGATCAGGCCGTCTGGAGCTGACCGGCGGACTGCTTGCCGCTGCGACGGTCGGTCTCCAGCTCGTACGTGACCTTCTGGCCCTCGTTCAGGCCGCGCAGGCCGGCGCGCTCGACGGCCGAGATGTGGACGAACACGTCCTTGCCGCCGTCATCCGGCTGGATGAAGCCGTAGCCCTTGGTCTCGTTGAACCACTTGACGGTTCCGGTGCTCATGGAAGTCCTTGATCTTCGCAGGCATAGTGAGAGATGGCACCCGCCCGAACGAGGGGGCGCCGGCATCGACCGATAGCGATAGGAAAGTCAGAACCGCCCTGCGAAGGCGTAACGGTCCAAGATATCCGGACACGTGCCGATGGGGTAGAAGTAGACCGCCGGCGGTTCTTTGGCAAGCGCAGAGAAATATTTCCCTCGGCCAGCGCCGGAGCGATGCGGGAAACTCTTTCCGGAAATTCCGGTTGAGCGGCGCCGGAACGGTCGCTTGAACAACGGGATAAGGGATTTCAATACGGCGCGTCCGCGCGAAAGCTGTGCTGCCGACCGGACGATCGGACGCGGCCGACATGGGCCCCGTGACGCGGGTTCGCTCAGGCCGGGACGAGGCGCAGGATCCCTTCGCCGCGCCGGTGGCCGACGGCCGTCACGGCGACCTCGCGCGCACCGCCGGCGGCGACGAGGGCGGCGGCGAGGGCCGCCCCGAACGGCGCCGCCACTTCGAGTCCGTGCCCGATCACGTCCCCGAGGGCGCGCCGGCGCGCGCCCGGTGCGAGCCGCGCCAGCGCGTCCCGCTCCTCCGCGGTGATCGGGGCCACCCCGGTAGCGCCGGAGAGGACGGTGTCGGGAGCCGAGAGGCCGGCCTGTCGCCAGAGCGTCTCGAGGCTGCCGGCGACACTGCCCGGCGCGCGCCGGGTCCGATCGCTCGCCACCGGCTCCAGCCGGGCCAGGGCGCGGGCGCCGCGCGCCGCGGCGTGGGCGGCGGATTCGAGCATCAGGAAGGCCGCGCAACTCCCGAGGATGAACCCGCCCGCCCCGCCACCGGACTCGCCCCGCGCGAAGACCGGGCGGTAGGCGTCGCGGGCGAGGTAGCCGCCCATCTCGTGGATCACCAGAACGTCCGGCCGCTCGGCGCTGTAGGAGCCGCCGACCAGGATCGCGTCGATCTGGCCCGACGCCACCCGTGCCTGGGCGATCCGCAGGGCGTCGACCCCGGCGGATTCCTCGCCCATGAACGTGCGCGAGGCGCCCGTCACCCCGTGCACGATGGCGATGTTGCCGGCGAGCAGGTTCGAGAGCTGGGCGAGGAACAGGGTCGGGCGGAGATCGTTCTGGAGCCGCTCGTTCAGGTAGGCGCCCGGATCGGCGGCGTCGCGCAGGCCGGTCAGGATCGCTCCGTCCGCCGCGTAGTCGCGCTCGCCGCCGCCCGCGGCCACGACGAGGTGGAGCGCCTGCTTGAAGGCGGCGTCGTCCTTCACGCACGCCGCGTCGAGGGCGAGGCCGGCGGCGTAGACGCCGAGCCGCTGCCACGCCTCCATCTGGCGCTGGTCGCTGCGCTTGGGGATCTGGCCGTCCCAGACGATCGCCGGGGCCGGATGGACCGGATAGGGCGCGAAGGTCTCGCTGTCGGTGCGCGGGGCCGCCTCATCGGCGAGGGCGGCCAGGTGGGCGTCAATGCCCTCGCCCGCGCAGGAGACGAGGCCGAGGCCGGTGACGACGACGGGGCGGCTCATGGCTGGCTCATGGCTGGCTCAGGGCTCGCGTTCGGCCGGAGCCGGATCGGGGAACAGGCCGATGGTCCGCGCGCGCTCGCGCATCGGCGCGTCGAGTCCGTCCGGGAACGGCATGGTGCGGAAGCGGAGTTCCGCGTCGCACAGCGCCTTGCCGTCGTGGCTGATCGCCGCCTTGGTCACCGCGTAGCCCGAGCCGTCGTGCTCGAGGGTGGCCGTGACGAGGAGGTCCGCGCCGGGCCCGACGAAGGACCGGAAGCGCGCCTTGTCGACCCCGGTGAGGAACGGCATCCGGGCGAAGTCGAGATGGGCGAGCACGAGGTACCCGGAGGCCTGGGCCATCGTCTCGGTCAGGAGCACACCCGGCACGAGGGGGTGGCCGGGGAAGTGGCCCTCGAAGACCGGGCTCGCCATCGGCACCCGGGCGAGCGCCTCGATGCGGCCGGCGGCCCTGTCGAGGAGCCGCACGGAGTCGATCATCTCGAAGTATTCGAGGCGCATGACGGGTCGGATCGGCCTCGGTTCAGACCTTGGCGGCCTTCTCGGCCACGAGGCCGTCGATGCGCGCGCACAGGTTCTTGAGGACGAAGTACTCCTCGGCCGGGACCTTGCCCTCGTTGACCTCCTGGGTCCACCGCTCGAGTGGCAGCTTGATCCCGAAGGCCTTGTCGACCGCGAAGGCGATGTCGAGGAAGGCGAGGCTGTCGATGCCGAGGTCGTCGATGGCGTGACTCTCGGGCGTGATCTTGTCCCGCGGGATGTCGGCGGTCTCGGCAATGATGTCGGCCACGCGCTCGAAGGTGGCGCTGCCGTGGGCGGGCTCGTCGGACATGTCTTCTCGCGGGCTGTTCGAGTTCCGGATCGGTCGTGCGGGAGCCCCCTCGCCGCCCGGGCGGCCGCCCGACGCGTGGACGGGGCCTGGAACGCGGCCCGGTCGAATGGCGGCGACCTCTACACGAGGGTGTCAGAAGCGGCAACCGCGGCGCTTCCCCGGCGTTTCAGCGCCTGTCCACAGGCGTGCGCCGCCGGGTGCGGGGACGCGCGTACGCTCCGGCCGCGCCGGCCCTAGCTTGACGGCGAGACGAGGCGCGTCCTCAGGAGACCAGACGGATGCCACCGATCACCAAGCCCGCCGCCCCGCCGGCGCGCGTCGAGACGCCGCCCCTGCCGCCGCAGGAGCGCGCGCGCTCCCAGGGAGCGGCCCGGGTCCTGCTGGTCCTGACCCTGACGGCGCTCGGCCTCTGGATCCTGCACGAGTTCCTGCCGGCGCTCGCCTGGGCGGTGGTCCTGGCGATCGCCCTCTGGCCTGTCTACCAGCGGCTCGAGCACCGTTTCCCGCCGGGCAAGCACAACATCCTCCTGCCCACGCTGATGACCGCGGCCGTGGCGCTGGTCTTCCTGGCGCCGCTCGCGATCCTCGGCATCCAGGCCGCCCGCGAGGCCCACGACGTGGCCGAGTTCGTTCGGAACGCCGAGGCGAACGGGGTGCCGGCGCCGGAATTCCTGCAGCACCTGCCCTACGGCGCCGCGCAGGCGACCGCGTGGTGGAACGACAATCTCGGCCACGCGCAGGCGGGCTCCGACCTGCTGCGCCGGTTCGAGAACCACTCGGTGCTCGGGGCCTCCCGCAATGTCGGCCGCGAGGTGCTGCACCGCATCGTCCTGTTCGGCTTCAGCCTCGTGGCGCTGTTCTTCCTGTTCCGCGACTGGCGGACGGTGCGGGACCAGTCGCTCACCGCCTGCCACCGGCTGTTCGGGCCGCGCGGCGAGCGCGTCGCCCGCCAGATGGTGGCCTCCGTGCACGGCACGGTCGACGGGCTGGTGCTGGTCGGCCTCGGCGAGGGCTTCGTGCTCGGGATCGTCTACCACTTCGCGGGCGTGCCCCACCCGGTCCTGCTCGGCGCCTTCACGGCGGTGGCGGCGATGATCCCGTTCGGCGCCGCCGTGGCCATCGCGATCGCGGCGCTCCTCCTGGTGGCGGCCGGGTCGGTGACGGCGGCTCTCGTGGTGGCGGCGGCGGGCCTCGTCGTGACTTTCGTGGCCGACCACTTCATTCGCCCGGCGCTGATCGGCGGCACGACCAAGCTGCCCTTCCTGTGGGTGCTCCTCGGCATCCTCGGCGGCGTCGAGACCTTCGGGCTCCTCGGCCTGTTCCTAGGGCCGGCCGTGATGGCCGCCCTGGTCCTCCTCTGGCGGGAATTCACCGAGGGACAGGACGCGACGGCCTGAGCCGCCGGAGCGGCTAGTCGGCCGCGCTCGTGCCGGCCGCGGCCTCGACTCGGCGCCGGTCCTGGCGCCAGTCGGCCGGCTTCTCGAAGGTGCCGGCCCAGATGCCGCGGCGGGTCGCCCAGGCGTGGCCCTCCTGGCGGATATAGGGAGCCGTCACTTGACGGTTGGCCAGCGCCAGGCCCTGCCCGACCATCCAGGCGGACAGGTCCTCACCGTGGACGTGGCAGATCCCGGTGACGCGACCGGGCACGCCGCCCTCCCGCCGCTCGCACGTGACCGCGCCGCCGCCGATCCGCGCGCGCAGGGCCTGCGCGGCCTTGCTGCCGCAGCGATACTCCTGGCCATTGGCGGTCTCGCAGCGCTGCGCGGTCTCGGGGGCGTCGATACCGTAGAGGTTGATACGCGTGCCCTGCACCTCGATCGTGTCACCGTCGATCACGGTCGCGGGGCCGCTGACCGTCCCGGCCGCGGCCGCGGGGCCGCAGAGGAGGAGCAGGGCGAGCATCGGTCTGATCATAGCGGGAATGTCCACGCGCGTGGCGAGTCAGCTGGTGACGGGGGCGTCGAGGCCGCGACGGTGCCCGGCCAATGTGGCGAATTTGCCGGGTGACCGAATCGGCCTCGCGAGCGCGATGCCGAGTTTCGACCGCCGTGGTTGCCAAAGCGTTCCGCCCGTCGGAGCGAAGCTTGGCAACGGAACGACGGCCCGGAGCCGCTCGTTATGAAACATGACCTTTCTCAAGACCCTGCTGGCCAGCCTGGCCCTGTGCGCGGCTCTCCTCGTCTGGGCCGGCCTCTCGATCGGCCCGGAGCGGCCGACGGACCGGACCAGTCCGGGCCTGACCACCGCCGCGGTGCTGGCCAGCGACGGCATGGGGCCGGACGGTCGACCGGGCGAGCCGGCCGCGGCCCCCGGCGGCCCGGATCGGGGTGATCTGGATCGAGCGGCTCTGGACCGGCTCGCAAAGCGGGTCTCCGGCGAGGTCCGCGACGCGTCCGCCGCGGGGACGCCGGCCGGCTGACCGGTCAGGAATCCGCGCCTCGCCCGCTCAGGTCCGGTACTTGCCGTTGCGCTTGATGAGCACGCGGGTGCCCACCGGCACGCGCTCATACAGGTCGGCGATATCCTCGTTCAGCATCCGAACGCAGCCCGACGACATCTGCTCGCCGATGCTCCAGGGCTCGTTGGTGCCGTGAATGCGGAACAGGATGTCGCGGTTGCCCTGGTAGAGGTAGAGGGCGCGCGCGCCGAGGGGATTGTCGAGGCCGCCCTTGCGGGTGCGCGGCAGGTCGGGATGCAGCGAGACCATCGTGACGGTCGGGCTCCAGTCCGGCCAGACGCCCTTGCGCCCGACCCGCGCCTCGCCCTTCCAGGAGAAGCCGGCCTTGCCGACGCCGACACCGTACTGCATCGCCGTGCCGTCGGCCTGGACCAGGACGAGCTGCCGCTTGTCGATGTCGACCACGATCGTCCCCGGCTGCTCGGGGCCGTTGTAGCTCACCTGCTGGCGGCGGTACTTCGGATCGAGGCGCTGGGTGTCGACCAGCGGAATGTCGAAGGGCTTGTCGGGCTTGCTGCCGACGTACCACGCCGCCTCGTCATCCTGGGCGACCTGGACCGGACGGGTCTGGCAGGCCGCGAGGGGCGCGATCGCCACGACGGCGAGGAGGATTCGCGAGAGAACGATCCGGCGCAGGCGGCTCCAGGCCGAGGGAAGCGTGGCGATCATAGGTCCTGTCGTGCGGGATACGGTCGTCGCGCCATGCCTACCGCCTCTGCGCCTGTGACGATGTAGCTTTTGCGCCGCAGCCGGCCGTGCGCGGGCCGCTCCCACGGCCACGGTTGTGCCCTAATTCTGAATCGCAGCGGTGCTCTACTGCGCCCGGAGCGGAGGTGAACGATGGCCGAGACCGAAACTCTTCCCACCGAGGCGACGGTCACTCCCGATGTCCCGCTCAGCCCGGCGATACACCTCGATCACTGCGTGATCCACGTGAGCGACTGGGCACGCTCGAACGCCTTCTACCGCGACGTGGTGGGTGCCGAGATCCTCGCGCGCGGTCCCGGCTTCGCCTACCGGTTCGGCGGCGTCCAGCTCAATTGCCACGGGCCGGGCGTCGAGTCGGTACCGGTCGCGGCGAAACCCGTCCAGCCGGGCAACAGCGACCTGTGCTTCCGCTGGTCGGGCGCGATCGAGACCGCCATCGCGCATCTCGAGGCCGCCGGGGTCCCGGTGGAACTCGGCCCGGTGGAGCGGCACGGCGCCGCGGGCGCTGGGATCAGCGTCTACTTCCGGGATCCCGACGGCTCGCTCCTGGAATTCATCACCTACGCGGGATGATCAGCCCCGGCTCTCGGCCAGCGCCTGGTTGGTCTGCTCCAGCCGCAGCGCCAGCACGCGCATCAGGGCGATGCTGATCTGTGGAAACTGGGCCAGCAGTTCCAGGAACACCCCGCGGTCGATACGCAGGGCGGTCACCGCGGATTGCGCCGTCACGGTGGCGGAGCGGGGCTGCTCGGCCAGGATGCCCATCTCACCGACGAGGGCGTCCTGGCCGAGGAGCGCCAGCCGCACCGGGCCGGCGGGACCGTCGATGCTGACGTCCGCCGTACCCGAGAGGATCACGTAGGCCGCATCCGCGACGTCGCCGCGGGCGAAGAAGCGTTGCCCCGGCTCGAAATGCACCCGCTCGCTGGTGAAGGCCAGGAGCTTCAGGCGCGCCGGTTCCACCTCGCGGAACAGCGGCACCTGCTTCAGGGAGGAAACCTCGGTGTCGAGGGTCATTCGGGGGCTCCGCGACGGGTCTCACGCCCAGGACGGCGGGGCCGGACGGGCCCGCTTATCCATGCGGTTCGTCAGGCACTTGTCCAGCCCCGCGCCTTACGCAACCTGTCGGTGTGGTCTTGGCGCCCTCCTGGCACTGTGCCTCGTCCTGTCGCCAGAGCCGGCAGCGGCCCGCCTCGTCAAGGCCGACCTCGCCCGCGTCGCGGTCGCGCCGCCCCCGGGTGCCCGGGCCCCGCTCGACCTCGCCGCCACCGACGCGCGCACCGACCGGCCGACCACCCTCGGGCAGGCCCTGGGCGGCCGCGCGGCCCTTCTGCTGCCGGTGGATTACACCTGCGGGAATGTCTGCGACCCCATGCTGTCCCTGTCGGTGGAGGCGCTGGCGGCCACCGGCCTGCCGATCGACGACTACGCCCTCGTGCTGGTCGGGATCGATCCCCGCGACGACGCCGCGGCCGCCCGGCGCATGCTGGCGGAGACGCTCGGGGATCGGGCGGGATCCGTCCGGCCCCGGGCGCTCATCGTGTCGGACGCCGCGCTCGCGCGCCTCACCGGCGCGCTGGGCTATGAAGCTGTCTACGATGCCGGGACCGACAGCTTCGCGCATCCCGCGGCGGCGCTTCTCCTCACCGCCGACGGCCGGGTAGCCCGTGCGCTGTCGCCCCTGGCGCTGACCGGGCGCGACCTGCGCCTCGCCCTGACGGAAGCCGGCGAGGGCCGGGTCGGCAGCATCGCCGACCGGCTCACCCTGCTCTGCTACGGCTACGATGCCGCGCGCGGCGTCTACACGCCCCTCATCCAGCGGATCCTGACGGTGGCCGGGATCGTCACGATCCTGGCGATCGCCCTTCTCGTCGCGGGCCTGACGCGCCTCGCGCACCGGCGCCGGACCTGAGAACGCCCTCGCCCGGCTCAGCGCTTCGTCGAGAGCCCCTGTCCCCCGGGAGGGGGCGCGTCGCGCTTGAGACTGGCATTCAGGTGCGGCGAATCCGTCGGCTCCTCGCGGGTGGTCGGGGTGGCGGAATCTTCCGGCGCGGGCATCGGCGGCAGCGGCGGCGTGTTGGGCTGCGTGGCCTGTGCCCCCGGAGCGGCATCCTTGACCATGTTGCGGTTCGTCATGCGCGAAAACCCTTCTCTCGTGCCGTGAGGCCGCGCCGTCCGCCCGGGACGAGTCGCCGGGCCTCCGGGCCTGTCGGACCCGACGCGGACTTCAACCAAGGTCGAATGTCGACCAACGCGGCACACAAGTCGGGGTTGCTGCCAAGCTTAGCTGTCGGAAGCTTGAGCAGGTCTCGGGACAGGAACCTTGGTTATTGCTGAAGGTTGTTGCGGGGTGAAGCGAAGCCTGAGGAGGAACTGATGGCGTCCGGAAATTCGACCTCGAAGCGAGGCTTTGCCTCGATGGACCTGGAGCGGCAGCGCGAGATCGCCAGCAAGGGCGGCCGCAGCGTTCCGGCCGAGAAGCGCTCCTTCTCGCAGGATCGTGAGCTCGCCTCGTCCGCCGGCCGCAAGGGCGGTCAGTCCACGGGGACCGGCCGGGCCGAGTGAGGCCGCTGCCGTTCCGTACCGCGTAGCGGCGCCGCGTCCCTCGGGACGGGCGCCGTTTTCGTTTCAAGTTTAGGCCGCGGATCGCGATCTAGGGCCGATCCACACAGCAGAAGGCCCCGCCGAGACGGCGGGGCCTTCTGCTTTCCAGTCCTTGTCGGCGCCGATCAGGAAATGCAGCGGCCAGGGGTCATGCGACGCGCCTCGGGACCGACCAGGGAGCTCAGCGCCGCCTCGCACCCCTCGCGCATGCGCCGCGGCGGCTGCCGCAGGATCGGCTTGATCTCCAGATCCTGCGCCTCACCGGCCACCGGGGCGTTCCGGCTGTCGAGGCGCTGCACCCCCGCCACCCGCGTCGGGCTGATCGACAGCGACACGGGTCGCATCCCGGGCAGCGGCGCCGAAATGGTCTGCGCGGTCGGGACCGGCATCGTCCACCGATCCGCCGTGTCGCGAACCACCGGCTGGACCAGAACGGTGAGAAGAGCCGCAGGAGCACTCACGCCCAGGATGAAACCAGACCGCAGCATCGCCCCGACCTCATTGCGAGAGCTTGACAGGATGTTCGTACAACGCGCCCTGCAATCGCAGGTTCCTAGACTGTCTCGCGTCTACGAAGCCTGAGTATTCGAACGCAGCCCGGCTGTTGGTGCGGCGGCGCACGCCCGCTATCCACAGCCCCGGCTCGTTGCACAAAAGGCACGCCCCACGAAAAAGCGCCCCTCCTGGAACCTCCCGCGCCGGCACCCGTTCTCTGTGCACCCGGCCACCTGGTCCTCCCCGCATTCCCCTTGTGCATCGGCCGGAACCTTCGCGACGGGCTGGAGCTCTCTCCGGCCCGTTTTTTTGTGCGCGGCGACCGACGAGGGCGTGCGGACCGACAACGAAAAAGCCCCGGCGTGAGCCGGGGCTTTTTCGTTGTCGTCACTCTCGGTCGCGGGCGCCCCGGGTCACTCCCGGGGGCGAACCGCCAAGCCTGACCTCAGGCCGGATCTCAGGCCGTCTTGGCTTCCCGCCGACGGGCGGTCTGCTGGAAGAACAGCGCCTGGCTGATCACCGCCGAGACGTTGGCGGGCTGGAACGGCTTGGCGATCAGGAACGCCGGCTCGGGCCGCTCACCGGTGAGGAAGCGCTCGGGATAGGCGGTGATGAAGATCACCGGCACCTCGAAGGATTTCAGGAGGTCGTTCACGGCGTCGAGGCCGGAGGAGCCGTCGGCGAGCTGGATGTCGGCCAGGATCAGGCCGGGGCGCTTGCCCTCGCCGGCGATCTTGATCGCTTCGGTGCGGGTGCGGGCGACACCGATGACGTTGTGGCCGAGACCCTCGACCAGCGCCTCCAGATCCATCGCGATCAGGGGCTCGTCCTCGATGATGAGGATCTCGGTCGCCATGTCGGCGGCGAGCTCGCGACCAGCCTCGTCCACGAGGTCGCGAACCTCGGACACGTCGACGCCCAGAATGATCGCCGCGTCCTCCTCGGAGAAGCCCTCGAGGCAGGAGAGCAGGAAGGCCTGGCGAGGCAGCGGGGTGATCTGGCCGAGGCGGACCTCCGCCGGCAGATCGTGCTGGACCTGCTCGCTGCGGCCGTTGACCGAGAGCGAGTTCCAGATCCGCGTGAAGACGCGGAACAGGTCGGCCTTGATGTTGGTGCTGCGACCGAGCGTGTCCGGCTCGTTGACGAGGGTCTCCAGGGTGGCGGCGACGTACGCGTCACCCGCCACTTGGCTACCCGTGAGCGCGCGCGCGTAGCGGCGCAGGTACGGCAGGTGCTGTACCACGAGTTGCGATGTCGACATTCGATCCCCTGTGCCTCGCCGTGTTGCCCGGCCGCGAGCGCCTCGATCCGTCACCGAGGGCCTGCCGGGGCCGGCTTTCTGTCCTGCGCAGCCTACCGCCCAACGCGGAGGCCCGCACTCCGTTCCACCCCCCAGCGGAACCGATGCCGGCGCGCAGGCGTTGCCGGCGCAGCCATGGCGTATGTCGAGCCGCAGCACAATGCGGCCGGGCCGACTTCGGCAACAAGGGGCGTGTTGATGGTGGACCAGGGAAAGGAGGCCGGTCTTCGCGCGCGCGATCCGCACGTCGAGACCGCTTCGGATCGCTTGTCGGAGTCCGAGAACAGCTCCGGCGGTACGGCCGCTTCCGACCCGTCCGACCGCTCCAGGAGCAAGGGCGGCCTCAGCGATCAGACCCGGAACCGCATCGCCGCGCAGCTGCGCGCGATGTACGACACGGTCACGCAGCAGCCCGTACCCGATCGCTTCGCCGAACTGATCGCCAAGCTCGACAGCGCCGACCGCAAGGCCTGAAACCGCTCGTCCCGTCACCGGGACAATCCACCCCTGCAACGGCGCGATGGCAGCGCCGCGATGGAAAAAGCCGCCGCCCTGCGGCGACGGCTCTTCCGTGGGTCCGTGCGCCGGCCCGCTGAACGGGGCCGGCCGCTCCGGCCCTCGGTCAAAGTGTCGGCGAACGGCCCCGCATCAGGCCGACGACGGCCGAGATGGCGAACAGGACGATCGCTACGAAGAAGACCAGCTTGGCCGCCTCCATGGCGGTGCCGGCGATGCCGCCGAACCCAAGCAGAGCGGCCACGAGAGCGACGACGAGAAAAGTTACGGCCCAACCGAGCATGGTTCGTATCCTTAGAAAGTACCAACGCGGGCGGGCCGCGTCGTTCTGAACACGAAAACGCCAAGGTTTCGCTCCGGTTCCGCCCCCCATCGCGAAGTCCTGTGAGTCCCCGCGGGCGCGAGCGCCGGCCGCGACATGGGGTGACGGAACGAGACAGGGGCGCTAGCGTTCGAAGATAGGTCTTAAGGCTCGATCCGGGATTTGCGATGCTGCAATCTGCCAAGAGTGCCGTTCGATCGAAGGCCGCCGCGATGGCGGCGCGGGTGACCGAGATCGTCGACAGGGCCGGCGACGCCCTGCGCGCGGCCGCGCTCGGTCTCATGCCGGCACCGGCGCCCGTACCGGTCCGCGTGCGCGCACGCGGACCGCGCCGGCAGGACTGATCGCGGGACGCGCGCGACCCCGGAGCGGACGCGACCCCGTCCGCGTCCCTCACAGGCGCCGGACAGCATCACCCCTGCGTCAGGATCACCGGCAGGACAGCGGGCAGGTCCTGCCGCCACCCCAGAATGCCTCGCACCGCGGCCTCGCATCCCCTAGGCCTTGAGGGCGATTGCCACGCGGCCGCGAACCGTCCAAGGAACCGCCGTATCGATCGCACGGGATCGCGATGGCGGACACCGACGAGACCACCCTGACCTTCGATCCGTCGATGCCTCCGGCCGGCCGGCTGGACCGGGTCGCGCCACTGATCCGCCGGCGGGTCGCGCCGAACGGAGGCCCGTTCACGGCGAGCGGCACCTGCACCTACGTGGTGGGCCAGGATCGCGTCGCGGTGATCGATCCGGGCCCGGACGATCCGGCCCATGTCGAGGCGCTGCTTCGGGATCTCGGCACCGAGCGGGTCGAGGCCATCGTGGTCACCCACACCCATCGGGATCACTCGCCCGGAGCAAGGCTGCTCGCCGCGCGCACCGGCGCGCCGATCGTCGGATGCGCGCCGCACAGGGCCGCGCGGGCCCTGTCGGAAGCGGAGACCCCGATGCTCGACGCGAGCGCCGACCGGGCGCACGCGCCGGAACGGATCATGGTGGAGGGCGACGCCGTGTCCGGCCCGGGCTGGACCCTCGTGGCCGTCGAGACCCCCGGGCACACGATGAACCATCTCGCCTTCGCGCTGCCGGAGGCGCGGGTGCTGTTCTCGGGCGACCACGTCATGGCGTGGTCGACCACGATCGTGGCGCCGCCCGACGGCGCGATGCGGGCCTACATGGACTCCCTCGACAAGCTGCGCGGGCGCGACGAGACGGTCTACTGGCCGGGCCATGGCGGACCGGTGCCCGAGCCCGCCCGGTTCCTCCGCGGGCTCGCCGGGCATCGCCGCCAGCGCGAGGCGGCGATCCGCGCGCGGCTGGCCGCCGGCGACGGGCGAATCGCCGACATCGTCGCTGCGATCTACCAGGGGCTCGATCCCCGGCTCCGCGGCGCGGCGGCGCTGTCGGTCTTCGCCCACCTGGAGGATCTGGTCGGACGCGGGCTCGCGTCCTGCGACGGCGCCCCCCGCCTCGACGGCACCTACGCGCCGGCCTGAGAGGCGCGGCGGCTCACTTCACCGCGAGGGCGAGGTTGGCGACGTCGTCGAGATAGGCCCGGATCCGGTCGGCATTGCTGCCGAAATCGCGGCCGCCGAGCCGCGAGGCCGAGCGCACGTCGATCCGCGCCCCGTCGGCGCGGGGGCGGATGCGCACGGTGACATCGTCCGGCAGGTTGAGGATCAGCCCCCGCGCCACGGCCTCGATCCGGCCGTTGCCGGTCCGGCCGCCCGGCCGGATCGCCTCGACGATCTGCCAGTGCCTCTTCAGGGCAGCCTGCCGGGCGAGTTCGAAGGCCTCGTCGGCGCCGATATCGAGGGTCAGCGGCGCGATCTGCGGGTAGGCGCCGCGCTGGCTCTCGCGCGCAGCCGCGCTCGGGTCCGCCGGGTAGCGTCCGCCGCGGGCCGCGAAGGCCGCCCGCGAGCGCGAGAAGGCCGGCGGATTGTCGATGTCGGTGGTGATGTCCGACAGGGCGGGAAGACGCAGGCCGCGCAGGCCCAGGAAGGCGGGGTAGCCGAGAACCGCCAGCGCCAGGATCAATCCGGCGAGGGCGGCCCCGAGACCGCGGGCGCCATCGCGCCAGACCCGCACGAAGGCGAAGATCGCGGCCGCGGCCGCCAGCAGCGCGACGCCGAGCCCGGCCACGAGAGCCACGAGGGCGGCGTCCGTGTCGGAGCGCGGATCCCGGACGAGGACCAGCGCGATCCCGGTGGCGATGACGGAGAACACGGCGAGCCGCCGGGCCAGCGGCCCCGCACGGGTCACGGGTTCCTCGATGAGCAGGCGGCGCATGGGGATCATGAAGGCGTTCGAGGCCCGATCTTAGAGCTTGGCCGGAGCCGGCGCCATGGCGCCGCGGTCACGGCGCGTACGCGCGGGCGTTGCCGGGCAGGCCGAGCGTGGCGGGCAGTTTGAGCGGGTCGGGGAGCATCGCGCCCCCGTACCGGCCGACCGGGTCGGGGATCTCGCTGTGCGCGACCGTCTGAGCCGTCAGGGCGCTCCAGGGGCCCGTCACCGCGAACAGGATCCCGCGGGAGGAATCGCCGGGCGGACGCAGGACGAGGTCGCCCTTGGCATCAAGCCGACGCTCCGGCAGCGAGACTTGGCCGTGCAGGGTCGCCCCGACGCTCGGCCCCAGGAGACCCGACTCGGCGATCTCGCCCACGCCGTCGGCGAAGCGCAGCGTCACCACGGCCCGTTCGAAGGCCGTCCGGCCATTGCGGCGCGCCAGGGCGCCGGACGCCACCGCGCCGTTGCGGTGGATGACGTCGGCGAGGTCGAGGCCCGCGATGGCACCACCGTCCATGGCGAGCGTGGCCCGGCCATTCAGGTGCGCCAGCAATCCGACCGTGTCCCGGGCCCTGGATTCGAGGGCGAAATGCCCCTGCACGGGCCCCACCACCCAGCGGGCCGCGCCGATCTCGCCGAGCAGCGCGCCGAGGTCGACGCGGTCGAGGCTTCCCTGCGTGCGCAGTTCGGTCGCGGCCGGATCGGACCCGCTCGTCAGATTGACGCGCCCCTTGAACGTGCCGTCCTGGATCCGGGCCCGGTTCACCGCGACCTCCAGGGCGGCCTCCCGCACCAGGACACTCGCCGCCAGATCCTGCACCCGGACGGCGCCGGCGCGCCCCTCGGCCGCCGACAGGCGAAGGTCGAGGTCGCCGCGCGTGAAGGGCGCCAGGGCGATCGACGCGGGCGCGGGGTCGAGGAGCCGCGACAGATCCGCGACGAGAGGCGTGAGATCGAGCGTCTCGGCCGCCAGGGTCGCCTGCACCGAGAGGCGCGGCGCCTTGCCGGGCCCGAACGCGACGGCGCCGGCCCCCTCGAGCACGTTCTGACCCAGGCCGATGCGCAGGCTCGGCCACGAGACGGACCGCTCGCCCGTCTCGAACCGGCCGTCGACCGAGAAGGCGCCGGCGAGCGGCGCCAGCGGCATATCGCGGCCGATCCAGGCCAAGCTCTCCGGCAGGGATCGCGTCTCGAACCGGACCTGCCCGGACATGACGGGCAGCGCGCTCCCCTCCGCCGGCGGCGCCACCGTTCCGTCCGCCGCGAGGCGGCCGTCCGGCCACGTGATCTCCGCGGTGAACGGGCTCCCGCGGCGCTGGGCCATCTCGGCCGGACGCAGGTGGCTGAGGGCGATCCGGGTCGGCACGCCGCGCCAGATGAGGCTGGCGCGGCCCTCGGCGGCCTTGCCCCAGAGCGGCCACGCGATGTCGAGGTCGATGTCCCGGGCCGTGTCGCCGGCGGCGAGGCGCGCGTCGCGCACGACGATCCGGCGCGGCCGGGCCGTCTCGCCGGATCGGGCCTGCTCGGCGAGGCGCGCGAGGGGGGCGGCCCAGCCGGCGGGGTCGTCCGACAGCCGCGCGCCCTCCAGGCGGAGGCCGCTCACCGCGGCGCGGCCGCCGAGGAGGCTCAGCGGGTCGAGATCGATGGTCAGACGGCCCTCATCCGCCAGGACCGGGCCGTCGGAACCGGCAGCGAGCCGGACGCGGTCGAGGGTCAGGCGCGGCCAGGGCAGCACCGCGAGGCGCGCGGGCCCCTGCAGCGTCAGCCCGAGTCCGTAGGCGTCGAAGGCGCGGCGGGCGAAGGCCGTGGCCCGGCCATCCTCCAGGGGCCAGTCGCGCAGGCCGAGGCCGGCCGCGATCAGGCTCCCGAGAGCGAGGATGAAGATCGGGCGGCGCAGCGACATCATGCTCCGAGAGGGCGGCGGCTGTGGCCGGAAGCCGGGCGCCGCGCCGGCCCCTCGGGCTGCCACGGCCCGGCAGGGTCTGCACGTCGAGTGGGCAACTTAGCGTCCCCGGCCGGTTTTGTCTGCCGCGCCCGCGCAGGGCCGCCCTGCCCTCCCCAGCGCAGTGCCGGTTACGGATCGCCCGGGACCGCGCCGGCCGGTGCGGTGCACCACTGGATTTCGCGCGCGGAATCGGGAAGAGCAGGCGCGAGGACACGCGCGTCCCGAGGTTTCGGCCGGTCGGGTCCGGCGGGAAAAGGACGGTTCGATGAAGAAGGTCTACACGGATGCCGCCGCGGCCCTGGCCGGCCTCCTGCGCGACGACATGATGGTGATGTGCGGCGGCTTCGGCCTCTGCGGCATCCCCGACGAGCTGATCGAGGCGGTGCGCCTCTCCGGCGTCAAGGGCCTCACCGTCGTGTCGAACAATGCCGGCATCGACGGGGTCGGTCTCGGCAAGCTCCTGGACACCCGCCAGGTCGCCAAGATGATCTCGTCCTACGTGGGCGAGAACAAGGAGTTCGCCCGGCAGTACCTCGGCGGTGAGCTGGAGATCGAGTTCAACCCGCAGGGCACGCTGGCCGAGCGGATCCGCGCCGGCGGCGCCGGCATTCCGGCCTTCTTCACCAAGACCGGCGTCGGCACCAAGGTCGCCGAGGGCAAGGAAGTCCGCGAGTTCGACGGCGAGCAATACGTCATGGAGCGCGGCCTGTTCGCCGACCTCGCCCTGGTCCACGCCCACACGGGCGACACCGAGGGGAACCTGCGCTACCGGATGACCGCGCGCAACTTCAACCCGATGATGGCCACCGCCGCCAAGATGACCGTGGCGCAGGTCGAGCACCTCGTGAAGCCGGGCGAGATCGATCCGGACACGATCCACACGCCCGGCATCTTCGTGAAGCGCATCATCGACGTCGGGCAGCGCGACAAGCGCATCGAGCAGCGCACCACGCGCAAGCGCGGCGACAGCACCCCGGCCGCGGCGGCCGGCGGCGGCACGCACTGATCGGACGGGAAGGGAGCGAGAACGATGGCCTGGACCCGCGAGCAGATGGCGGCGCGCGCCGCCAAGGAGCTGGAGGACGGCTTCTACGTGAATCTCGGGATCGGCATCCCGACGCTGGTGTCGAACTACATCCCCGAGGGCATGTCGGTGCAGCTCCAGTCGGAGAACGGCATGCTGGGCATGGGCCCCTTCCCCTACGAGGGTGAGGAGGACCCGGACCTGATCAACGCCGGCAAGCAGACGATCACCGCTCTGCCGACGACGAGCTACTTCTCCTCGGCGGATTCCTTCGGGATGATCCGCGGCGGGCACATCAACCTGTCGATCCTCGGCGCCATGCAGGTGGCCGGCAACGGCGACCTCGCCAACTGGATGATTCCCGGCAAGATGGTGAAGGGGATGGGCGGCGCCATGGACCTCGTGGCCGGCGTGAAGCGCGTGGTCGTGGTGATGGAGCACGTCGCCAAGAACAAGGACGGCACCGAGAGCCCGAAGCTGCTCAAGGCCTGCGACCTGCCGCTCACCGGCACGCAGGTGGTCGACCTGGTGATCACCGATCTCGGCGTGTTCGAGATCGACAAGAAGGGCGACGGCGGCATGAGACTCATCGAGCTCGCCGACGGCGTCACCGAGGACGAGATCCGCGGCAAGACCGAGGCCGACTTCACCGTCGCCCTGAAGAACTGACGTCTCGGGGCCCGGCGGCCGGCGTCGCCGGGTCCGCCGGGCGGGAGACGGCCGGGCACCCGACTGTCCCGCGGTGCCGCCGCTCACCGCCTTTCCACATCGACTCAGGCGGTTTCCGGTTCAGACGGCGCGCTCCGTCGTCACGAGCGCAGCGAAGTGACCCAGGGTCGCGCCATCGTGCAGAGCGGGGCGCTGCTGGATTGCTTCGCTCCGCTCGCGAGGACGGCGGAACCGGTCGGTGACCCGGAAACCGCATCGAACGCGAAGCACCCCCGCTCCCAGTCGGGACAGGGGTGCTTCGCGTGACTGCGTGCCGGCCAGGCGTGGCGCGGGCTGTGGGTCCCGCCCGGCCTCGGGCGGCTCAGCCCGCGTCGCTGGCGCCCGCGCCCGCGAGTTGCGGATCCCGGGTCGCGGGTCGCACCGGGCTGTCGGCCGCCGGTTCCTCGCCCTGCAGCGCCCGCCGCACGTAGCCGTCGACCCGGTCGCCCTGCTCCGGCAGGGCGGCCTCGAGATGCGCGATCATCTTGGGCGTCCAGAACGCCTTGATGTGCTTCTGGATCCCGGCGACCGCCTCCTCCTCCGGGTAGGACCGGAAGAAGGTGGCGATCTGGTTGGCCATGCGGACGAGCTTGTCCGCCTGCGTCACGGCGCTCATCGGAAACTCTTACTCTGCCGCGTCGAGGGTCTGAGCGATCCGGGTCAGGGAGAAGTCCTCCTCGTAGAACTTCGCCTGCCAGTCGGAGGGCCGGTTGGTCCGCCGGACCTGCACCGCCGTCACCTTGTACTCGGGGCAGTTGGTCGCCCAGTCCGAGTAGTCGGTGGTGATGACGTTGGCGCCGGTCTTGGCGTGGTGGAAGGTCGTGTAGACCACGCCGGGCTGCATCCGCTCCGAGATCTTGGCCTTCAGCGCGATGTCGCCCGAGCGGCTCTCCAGGGCGACGAGGTCGCCGTCGACGATGCCGCGCAGCTCCGCGTCGAACGGGTGGATCTCCAGCACGTCCTCCTCGTGCCAGCGCGAGTTCTCGGTGCGCCGGGTCTGCGCGCCGACATTGTACTGGGACAGGATCCGGCCCGTGGTCAGGATCAGCGGGAACTTCGCCCCCGTCCGCTCCTCGGTGGCCACGAACTCGGTGATCATGAACCGGCCCTTGCCGCGGACGAACCGGTCCACGTGCATCATCGGCGTGCCGAGCGGCGCCTTCTCGTTGCAGGGCCACTGCACCGAGCCGAGCTCGTCGAGCTTGGCGTAGGACACGCCGGTGAAGCTCGGGGTGAGCGAGGCGATCTCGTCCATGATCTCGGACGGGTGATTGTAGTTCATGGGGTAGCCCAGCGCGTTGGAGAGCAGCACCGTGCCCTCCCAGTCGCCGTAGCCGCCCATCGGGGCCATGACCTTGCGGACCCGCGAGATGCGGCGCTCGGCGTTGGTGAAGGTCCCGTCCTTCTCGAGGAACGAGGCGCCCGGCAGGAAGACGTGGGCGTACTTGGCGGTCTCGTTCAGGAACAGGTCCTGGACGACGATGCACTCCATCGCCATCAGGCCCGAGGTCACGTGGTGCGTGTCGGGATCCGACTGGGCGATGTCCTCACCCTGGATGTACATGCCCTTGAACGTGCCTTCGACGGCCTCGTCCAGCATGTTGGTGATGCGCAGGCCCGGCGCGTTGTCGAGCTTGGCGCCCCAGAGGGCCTCGAAGCTCTCGCGGGTGGCGTCGTCCGAGACGTGGCGGTAGCCCGTCAGCTCGTGCGGGAACGAGCCCATGTCGCAGGAGCCCTGCACGTTGTTCTGGCCGCGCAGCGGGTTCACGCCGGCGCCGAGCTTGCCGATGTTGCCGGTGGCCATGGCGATGTTGGCCATGCCCATGACCATCGTCGAGCCCTGGCTGTGCTCGGTGACGCCCAGCCCGTAGTAGATGCCGGCCGCGCCGCCCTTGGCGTAGAGCCGGGCCGCCCCGCGGACCTGCTCGGGGTCGAGGCCGGTGAAGGACTGCTGGTTCTCCGGGGAGTGGCGCTCGTCGGCGATGAACCGGGCCCAGGACTCGAACTCGGCGAGGTCGCAGCGCTCGCGGACATAGGCCTCGTCGATCAGCCCCTCGGTGACGATCACGTGCGCCAGCGAGTTGATGAAGGCGACGTTGGAGCCGGGCTTCAGCGGCAGGTGGAAGTCCGCCTTGATGTGGGGCGACTTCACGAGGTCGATCTTGCGCGGATCGGCGACGATCAGCTTGGCGCCCTCGCGCAGCCGCTTCTTCATGCGCGAGCCGAAGACCGGGTGGCCGTCGGTCGGGTTGGCGCCGATCACCAAGATCACGTCGGACTTCTCGACCGACTTGAAGTCCTGGGTGCCGGCCGAGGTGCCGAGCGTCGACATCAGGCCGTAGCCGGTCGGCGAGTGGCAGACGCGGGCGCAGGTATCGACGTTGTTGTTGCCGAAGGCGGCGCGCACCAGCTTCTGGACGAGGTAAGCTTCCTCGTTGGTGCAGCGCGACGAGGTGATGCCGCCGACCGAATCTTTTCCGTATTTCGCCTGGATGCGCTTGAACTCGCTCGCCGCCCGGTCGATCGCTTCCTCCCAGGACACTTCGCGCCACGGATCCGTGATCTTCTCGCGGATCATCGGCTTGGTGATGCGGTCCTTGTGGGTGGCGTAGCCGTAGGCGAAGCGGCCCTTCACGCAGCTATGGCCCTCGTTGGCCTTGCCGCCCTTGTAGGGGACCATGCGGACGACGCGCTCGCCCTGCATCTCGGCCTTGAACGAGCAGCCGACGCCGCAATACGCGCAGGTCGTGACCTCCGCGTGCTCGGGCTGGCCGAACTCGTGGATCGACTTTTCCTGGAGCGTCGCGGTCGGGCAGGCCTGGACGCAGGCGCCGCAGGAAACGCACTCGGACTCGAAGAAATTGGTCGGGCCGGCGGCCACGCGGCTGTCGAAGCCGCGGCCCGCGATGGTCAGCGCGAAGGTGCCCTGCACCTCTTCGCACGCCCGGACGCAGCGGTTGCAGACGATGCACTTCGACGGGTCGTAGGTGAAGTACGGGTTCGACTCGTCCTTCGGCAGGTACTTCTCGGAGCTCGGCCGGACGTGGTTGTCGCCCTCGTAGCCGTAGCGCACGTCGCGCAGGCCGACGACGCCCGCCTGGGTCTGCAGCTCGCAGTCGCCGTTCGCCGCGCAGGTCAGGCAGTCGAGGGGGTGGTCGGAGATGTAGAGCTCCATCACGCCCTTGCGGAGCTTGGCGAGCTTCTCGTTCTGCGTGTGCACCACCATGCCGTTCTCGGCCGGGGTCGTGCAGGAGGCCGGGGTGCCGCGCCGGCCCTCGATCTCCACGAGACAGAGGCGGCAGGAGCCGAACGGCTCCAGCGAGTCTGTGGCGCAGAGCTTCGGGATCTGGGTGCCGGCCTGCATCGCCGCCGCCATCACCGAGGTGCCGGCCGGCACCGTCACCGACATGCCGTCGATCGTCAGCGTCACCGTCTGCTCGCTGACGCGGATCGGCGTGCCGTAGTCGATCTCCTTGATCAGGCCCATCGACGTCTCCTCACTCGGCCGCGGCCGGCAGATCGCCGGCGCGCCTGAAATCCTCGGGGAAATGGGTGATCGCGCTCATCACCGGCATGGGCGTCAGCCCGCCCATGGCGCAGAGCGACCCGTCGGTCATGACCTCGCAGAGGTCCTCGACCAGCTTGAGATTCGCGTCCGGCCGGATGCCGGCGATCACCTTGTCCATGGTCTCGACGCCGCGGGTCGCGCCGATGCGGCAGGGGGTGCACTTGCCGCACGACTCGGTGGCGCAGAACTCGAAGGCGAAGCGAGCCTGGGAGGCCATGTCGACGGTGTCGTCGAACACCACGATGCCGCCGTGGCCGACGAGGCCCTTCTTGGCCGCCATCGCCTCGTAGTCGAGGGGCGTGTCGAGGAGATGGTCGGGGAAGTAGGCCCCGAGCGGCCCGCCGACCTGCACGGCCCGGACCGGCCGGCCCGAACGGGTGCCGCCGCCGAAATCCTCGATCACCTGCCGGAGAGTGATGCCGAAGGCCATCTCGATCAGGCCGCCGTGCTTGACGTTGCCGGCAAGCTGGATCGGCAGGGTGCCGAGCGACCGCCCCATGCCGTAATCGGCGTAGGCCCTGGCGCCGTTCTCCAGGATCCACGGCACGGCCGTGAAGGTCATGACGTTGTTGACCAGCGTCGGCTTGCCGAGGAAGCCCTTGAGCGCCGGGATCGGAGGCTTCGCCCGCACGATGCCGCGCTTGCCCTCCAGGCTCTCCAGCAGCGAGGTCTCCTCGCCGCAGATGTAGGCGCCGGCGCCGAGGCGCACTTCCAGGTGGAAGGTCTTGCCCGAACCGAGGATGTTGTCGCCGAGCACACCGGCCTGGATGCCGTTGGCGATCGCCTCCTTGAGGGTGGCGAAGGCCTGCGGGTACTCGGAGCGCAGGTAGATGTAGCCGCGGGTGGCGCCGGTCGCGACGCCCGCGATGGTCATGCCCTCGATGAGGTTGAAGGGGTCGCCCTCCATCATCATCCGGTCGGCGAAGGTGCCGGAATCGCCCTCGTCGGCGTTGCAGACCACGTATTTCTGGTCCGCCTTGGCGAGCATCACGGTGTTCCACTTGATGCCGGCCGGGAAGCCGGCACCGCCCCGGCCGCGCAGGCCGGAATCGCGCACCGCCGCCACGATGCCTTCGGCATCGAGCTTCAGGGCGGCCTCGAGGCCGCGGTAGCCGCCATGGGCCCGGTAATCGTCCACGGAGACCGGGTCGACCACGCCGCAGCGGTGGAAGGTCAGGCGCTGCTGCCGGGCGAGGTAGGGGATCTTCTCCGGATCGCCGAGGCGCAGGGCGTGGTCGCCGCCCGTGGTCAGGCCGGCATCCAGCAGGGCATCGACGTCCTCGACCGTCACCGGCCCGTAGGCGACGCGCCCCTCGGGGGTGCCGACCTCCACCATCGGCTCCAGCCAGAACAGGCCGCGGGAGCCGGTGCGGACGATGGTGACGTCCAGGCCGCGGCGCTCGGCGCCGGCGAAGAGGGCGCGGGCAACCTTGTTGGCGCCGAGCCCGAGGGCGACGGCGTCGCGCGGAACGTAGAGCGTGACGCTCACTGGCGCACCTCCGTCAGGGCAGCTTCGAGGGCGTCGGCAGTCAGGTGCGCGACGGGCTCACCGTCCACCAGCGCGGCGGGGCCGTTGGCGCAGAGGCCGAGGCAGTAGACCGGCTCGACCGTGGCGCTGCCGTCGGCGGTGGTCTCGTGCCAGCCGCAGCCGAGGCGGCCCAGGATCTCGCGGTGCAGCTTGTCCGAGCCCATGGCCTGGCAGGCCTCGGCCCGGCACAGCTTCACCTCGTGGCGGCCGGCGGGGTGCGCCCGGAAGTCGTGGTAGAAGGTGATGCAGCCGTGGACTTCGGCGCGCGACAGGTTCAGCGCGTCCGCGATCAGCGGCACGGCACCGGAATCCACGTAGCCGAAGGTTTCCTGCAGCGCGTGCAGGATCGGCAGCGCGGCCCCCTCGAGATGGGTGTGCTCGGCGATGATCCCGGATGCGCGCTCCGCGCTCCAGGGCTCGTGACGCGCCATGGTTTCCAGCCCAGTCTGTTCCTGTTCTAATGCGAAGAGGAACAGAAATGCCGAATGGCATCAATCGCGCTGTCCGGTCGGGCGACAAAGGACGTTTGTCGAGCTGTAACGCGCCGGCCCGAGGAGCGGAGCCAATTCGTTAACCTGTTGCCGCAGCGCGATTTTTCAAATCCGATCGGCAGTCAGGATTTGTTGCGTGCGTCGCAACATAAATTTGTGCCCTGCAAGAAATTGCATTCCGCCAGGTCGGGTCCGGAACGTCCGGTTAGAGCACTCCGTCCTTGCGGGCGGAGCGGAGCAATCCAGGGCAGCGCGACCTCGGCAAGCGTGGCGCGACTGGATTGCTTCGCTCCGCTCGCAAGGACGGTGGCGGGGCTCCAAGACGGCAGCCTCGGCCGCGTCAGAACTCCATCTCGAGTTCCTCGATCTCGTCCGGCTCATCGGCGGCGGCCTCCGCCCACTCGACCATCAGCGGCCAGTGCAGGATCGTGTCGCGGTAAGCGGCGGCGCGGGGCGGCAGCGCGACGTCGTAGGTGCGGAAGCGGGTGCAGACCGGGGCGAACATCGCGTCGGCGAGGCACGGCCGCGCGCCGAACAGGTACGGCCCCTCGTAGCGGTCCAGGCAATCGTCGAAGATCGTGACGATGCGCTCGATATCGGCCTTGGCACCGTTGAACACGCGGAAATCGGGGTGGAAGGCGCGCAGGTTCATCGGCAGCGCCGAGCGCAGATTGACGAAACCGGAATGCATCTCCCCCGAGATCGACCGGCAATGGGCGCGCTCCGCCACGTTGCCGGGCAGGAAGCCGGCCTCCGGGAAGGTCTCGGCGAGATACTCGGCGATCGCCAGCGTGTCCCAGACGACCACGTCGCCGTGGCGCAGGCGGGGCACCAGGAACGAGGGCGACAGGTGCAGCAGCTCCGCCCGGGTGGTGGCGTCGGTTCCGGACAGGACCTCCGTCCGGAAGTCGAGCCCGGCCATCCGGCAGATCAGCCAGCCCCGCAGGGACCACGAGGAGTAGTTGCGGCTCGAGATGGTGAGCGTAGCGGCCGTCATCGTCCTGCCCCGGGCGCGTCGCCGATCGTGCGGTCTGCGAGGCCCGATCCAAGACTCGTGCCGAACGGGGCGGGCGAATCGCTTCCGGCGGCGATTCTACTCCCGTCGCAGCAGCGCCGCGACCTCCGCCTGCTCGGCGGCCGACAGGTTCCGGGCCGGCGCGGGCGGGCGGCGGCGGGCGAGGCGCCAGATGCCGAGCCCGCCGAGCAGCACCGCGAGCACCGGGGTCAGCCACAGCAGCAGGGTGTGCAACGCGAAGACCGGGCGCAGCAGCACGAACTCGCCGTAGCGGGCCACGACGTAGTCGAGCACCGCCGTGTCGCTGTCGCCCTTCTCCAGCCGCTCGCGGACGATCAGGCGCAGGTCCTTGGCGAGCGGCGCGTCGGAATCGTCGATCGACTGGTTCTGGCAGACGAGGCAGCGCAGTTCGGCCGAGATCTCCCGGGCGCGGTGCTCCAGCGCGGGATCCTTCAGCACCTCGTCGGGCTGCACCGCCAGGGCCGGCAGTGACGCCAGCAGGGCGAGCGCGGCCAGCGCCGGGCGGAGCGAACGGCGCGCCATCACTCGGCCGGCACCGCGACCGAGAGCGGCCGCGCCTTCGCCTTGGCGGGGACGCCCACGCGCATCCGCCGGTCCGTGAGCGACAGGCCGCCGCCCAGCGCCATCACCACCGCTCCGAGCCAGATCAGCAGGACCAGCGGCTTGTAGTAGAGGCGCAGGCCGACGCCGCCGTCCTGCCCGATCTCCCCGAGGCTCGCGTAGACTTGGCTGACACCGTTGGTCAGCAGCCCCGATTCCGTCACGGCCATCTTGCGGCTCGGGTAGAAGCGCTTGCCGGTCTCGACCTTCCCGACCTCGTCGCCCCCGCGGGTGCGGATCGTCAGGTAGGCGGCGGCCTCCTCGTAGTTCGGTCCCTTGCGCGGCGCGACCCGGTCCAGGGTCGCCACGTAGGGCCCCGTCGCGAGGCTCTCCCCGGGCTTGAGGGTCGCCAGCCCCTCGGTGGCCCAGCCCTGCGCGGCGATGCCCAGCACCACCACGCCGACCCCGGCATGGGCGATGGCGGTGCCCCAGGCCGAGCGCGGCAGGCCGACGGCGCGGCGGCCGATCTGTCCGAGGGACCGGGCGCGGCTCGCCCCGTAGCCGCGGGCGCGGGTGACGATCTCCAGGGCGGACCCGATCAGCAGGTAGGCGCCGAGGCCGATCCCGACCGGCGCCAGCACCGGCCCGCCCCAGGTCAGCGCCAGCACCGCGAAGCCGACCACCAGGGCGACCGCCAGCGCGGCGAACAGGCGCTGGGCGGCGGCGAGCACGTCGCCGCGCTTCCAGGCCAGCGCCTGGCCCATGGGCACGATCAGCAGCAGCGGGATCGCCAGCGGCACGAAGGTGGAATTGAAGAAGGGCGGCCCGACCGTGATCTTCTCGCCCGTCAGCATCTCGAGCACCAGCGGGTAGAGCGTGCCGACCAGCACGGTGGCGCAGGCCGCCACCAGGAACAGGTTGTTGAGGACGAGCGAGCCCTCGCGGGAGATCGGCGCGAACAAGCCCCCCTGCCGCAGCAGCGGCGCCCGCCACGCGAACAGCGTCAGCGAGCCGCCGATGAACAGGATCAGGATCGCCAGGATGAAGACGCCGCGGGTCGGGTCGGTGGCGAAGGAATGCACCGAGGTGATCACGCCCGAGCGGACCAGGAAGGTGCCGATCAGCGAGAGCGAGAAGGTCAGGATGGCGAGCAGCACCGTCCAGACCTTCAGGGCGTCGCGCTTCTCCATCACCACGGTGGAGTGCAGCAGCGCCGTGCCGGCGATCCACGGCATCAGGGAGGCGTTCTCGACCGGGTCCCAGAACCACCAGCCGCCCCAGCCGAGCTCGTAGTAGGCCCAGTAGGAGCCCATCGCGATCCCGAGTGTCAGGAAGCACCACGCGGCGAGGGTCCAGGGCCGCACAGCCCGCGCCCAGACGGCGTCGATCCGCCCGTCGATCAGCGCGGCCACCGCGAAGGCGAAGCTGATCGAGAAGCCGACATAGCCGACGTAGAGGAGCGGCGGGTGGACCGCGAGACCCGGATCCTGCAGCAGCGGGTTGAGGTCGTTGCCTTCGAGCGGGGCCGGGATCACCCGGGTGAACGGGTTCGAGGTCGTGATGATGAACAGCACGAACACGAAGGTGATCAGCCCCTGCACGGCCAGGGTGTTGGCCCGCAGCCGTGGCGGCACCGAATTCTTGGCCGCCGCCACGCAGGCGCCGAACAGGGTGAGGATCAAGACCCAGAGGAGCATCGAGCCCTCGTGGTTCCCCCAGACGCCGGAGATCTTGTAGATCAGCGGCTTCTGCGTGTGCGAGTTCTCGACGACGTTCTGGACCGAGAAGTCCGAGGTGACGTGCGTGTAGGTGAGCGCCGCGAAGGCGAAGAGCACGCAGGCGAAGGCGCCGAGCGCCGCCTGCGAGGCGGTCTGGCGCAGGGCCGGATCGCCCGAGCGGGCGGCCCAGATCGGCATCACCACCTGAACGAGGGAGATCGCCAGCGCGAGCGCGAGGGCGAAGTGGCCGGTCTCGACGATCATGCGGGTTCCCTCACCGCTCGCTGCGGGGACCAAGGGTGCTGTCCGCCGCCGCGGTGGCGGGCTTCGGCGCCGGGCCGCCCTTGTTCGGGCCGCCCTCCTGCCAGCGCCCCTGCGCCTTCAGCGCGTCGGCCACCTCGCGGGGCATGTAGGATTCGTCGTGCTTGGCCAGCACCGTGTCGGCGCGGAACTGCCCGCCCGGCTCCAGCACGCCCTCGGCGACCACGCCCTGCCCTTCCCGGAACAGGTCCGGCAGCAGGCCCTTGTAGTGGACCTCGACGGTCTCGTTCGTGTCGGTGACGGCGAAATCGACCGTCTGGTCGGGGCCGCGCCTGAGCGAGCCGTCCTTCACCAGCCCGCCGAGCCGCAGGCGCGTGCCCGGGGCGATGGCCTGCTTGGCGATGTCGGTGGGCGAGCGGAAGAACACGATCGAGCCGCTCATGGCGTACAGCATCAGCCCCACGGCGAGCGCCAGGACGCTGCCGCAGGCGGCGATCAGGATCAGGCGGCGTTTCTTACGCGTCACGATACTTCCACCCCGCGGTCCGGCGCGCGGAGACCCGCCTCGACCGGAACCGTTCTCATTCTAGTCTTGAGGGTGTCGGCTCCAGGCGCCCGCGGGTCAAGGGCGGGCGTCGGGACCGATTGTCGTACGGACCGCTCCACGGAGGCGGGCTCGCGATTTCGTGGCGCCGGGGAACGGGCGCGCCAGGGGTTCGGTGCGTCAGGGGTTCGGTGCGTCAGGGGTTCGGTGCGTCAGGGGTTCGGCTTGGCAGGAAGCTCCAGCTCACGGGCGAGACCGTCGAGCCGCGCCACCGCCTCGCTGTTGGCGGCCAGCGCCATGCGGGCGCGGTCGAGGGCCTTCACCGCCTGGTCGCGCTCGCCCAGCGCGCTGTAGGAGCGCACGAGCCGCATCCACTCGTCCGGCGTGCCGCCCCGCGCGGCGAGGCGCCGGTCGAGTCCCTCGACCATCCCGCGAATCGCCGCCTGCTGCTCCGCCTGCGGCATGGCGCGCACGGCCGCCATCGCGGCCTCCTTCTCGGCCTGGACGCCCGGTCCCGCCCGGCCCGATTCGGCCGGCGCGGGCGCCGCGCCCTCGGCGCCGAGACCCACGGCGCGGGCGCCCTGCTCGACCTGGGCGAGACCCTGCGGGTCGCCCGCGAGGGCCGTGCGCGCGCGGGCCAGGGCGTCGGTCGCCTGCGCGCGCTCGCCGAGGACCATCCGGGACCGGACGAGCCGCAGCCACTCGTCGGGGGTGCCGCCGCCGGTCTTGAGGCGGGCGTCGAGCCCGTCGACCATGCCGCGAATCGCCGCCTGCTGCTCGGCCGGGATCTCGGGGGCGGCCTGGGGCGTCGCGGGCGGGGGCGGCTCGCCCTTGAGGCGGGCGAGGCTCTGCTTGACGATCCCGAGCCACGGGGCGTTCGGCGGGCTGCTGGCCTCGAGCTCGGTGAGCTGGCGGATCGCCTCGCCGGTGTCGCCGGCCTGCTCGGCCGCGCGGGCGAGGTAGAAGCGCGGCTTGGGCGCGTTCGGCTCCTTGGCCTGCGCCTTCTCGAACAGCGCCTTGGCCTCGGGCGACACGGTGCCGTCGCCGGCCGCCGTGAGGGCCTCGCCCTGGTCGGCTAGGAGGTCGGCGGTCTCGCCCTTGATCCGCGCGAGGTGGCCGTAGGCGCGGGCGGCGTCGTCGAATCGGCCGGTGCGCATGTAGACCGGGGCGAGCACGGCCCAGCCGCGCGCATCGTTCGGGTCCCGGGCGAGGCGCGCCTCGATCTGCCCGACCGCCTTCATCAGTTCGTCGGCGCCGCCGCGGGCGGCCTGCCGGTCGGCCTCGGTCTGCGCCGGCACCTCGGGCGAGCCGTAGAGCCCGTAGGCGATCAGCGCCACGAGCGGGATGGTGGAGAGCGCGAAGGCCGAGGCGGCGCGCCGGCGGCGCAGGCGCGGCTCGGCCGGGCGCGCGGCCTCGGCGATGCCGGAATCCTCGGCCTCGCGCTGCGCCTCGCGGCTCGACCGGAGCAGGCGGCGCGCCGCCTCGGCCTTGGCGGTCTCGGCCTCGTCGGGGGCGATCAGGCCGCGCTCGAGGTCGCGGTCGATCTCGGCGATCTGATCCTCGTAGAACGCCGTCTCGGTGGCGAGCCCGCTGCCGCCGGCCTCGCCGGTCGGCACGGCGGCGCGCCGCGACATCGGCCAGAGCAGGCCGAGCACGGCCGCCGCGGTCATGGCCGCCAGGATGAACCAGATCGCCGTCATGGACCTTATCGCCAACGGGCCGCACCGGCCCGCCCCTCCCCACGCCCTGTGGAGCCGGCGGCGTGATGCCACGACGCCTCCCGGCGGCGGCTCGGTGTCACGCAACTCTGTTGCGATGACAAGGCCCCGGGCGGGAGCCATGAGGCCGCGCGCCGCCTCCCGGCCCGTACCCGGACGCGGCCGGACGTGCCCGGATTTGCCCGGGCGCGGCCGACGACCTCAGTGGGCGGCCGTGCCGACCGGCAGGTCCCCCGGCACCTCCAGCACCGCGCGCAGGCCGCCGAGCGCCGCCTGCTCCAGGGTGAAGCGCCCCCGGTACAGGGCGGCGAGGTCGGCCACGATCGACAGGCCGAGTCCCGAGCCGGGCTTCGATTCGTCGAGGCGGCGCCCCCGGCCGAGCACGGCCTGCCGGGCCTCCGGCGGCAGGCCCGGACCGTCATCCTCGATGGCGACGACGAGGTGGGGATAATCGTCCTTGCTCACCGCCTCGGCCCGGATCGCCACCCGCCCGTGGGCCCACTTGGACGCGTTGTCGACGAGGTTGCCGACCATCTCCTCGAAATCCTGGCGCTCGCCGCGGAAGCGCAGGCCCGGCGGGACGTGGACGTCGTAGGCGATGTCCTTGTCCCGGTAGATCTTCCCGAAGGTGCGCACGAGGCCGGCGAGCGCCGGCTCGACCTCCGTGGAGGTGCCGAGCGTGCCGGCGAGCGCCGCGGCGCGGGCCCGGTCGAGGTGGTAGTTGACCTGATCGCGCATCACCGCGGCCTGCTCGCGGATCTTCTGCGCGAGTTCCTCGGGGGCGTCGGAGGCCCCGACCTCGTTGACGATGATCGAGAGCGGCGTCTTCAGGGCGTGGGCGAGGTTGCCCACCTGGGTGCGGGCGCGCTCCAGGATCTCGCGGTTGGTCTCGATCAGGAGGTTCACCTCGCCGGTGAGCGGCGCGATGTCGCGGGGATAGGTGCCGGTGATGCGGTCGGCCTCGCCCCGGCGGACGGCGCCGAGCGCAGCGCGCATCTTCTTGAGGGGCGCGAGGCCGAAGCGGATCTGCAGCAGCGTGGTGATCGCAAGCGACAGGCCGAGCAGGCCGAAGGTGATGGTCAGCGAGTTCCGGAACCGGTCGACGTCGTTGACGATCTCGTCGGCGGGGCCCGCGACCCGGACCGTGTAGCGGCCCTCCTCGCCGAGATCGACGTCGCGCTCCATGATGCGCAGGAGGCGTCCGTCCTGCCCCTTGCCGTAGCCCTGGCGGATCTGCCCGACCCCGACCTTGCCGTCGGAATCGGTCGCGGCCGGCAGCGGCACGCCCACGAGGGAGCGCGAGGTGCGCACGTCGCGCGGCTTCGCGTCGGGCTTGCCGACCTGCCAGTACCAGCCGGACAGGGGCAGGTCGAAGCGCGGGTCGCCGAGCGAGAAGGTCCGGCTCTCGGGGTCGTTGGGCGAGACGAGGTCGGTGGCGAGATTGTTGGCGAAGACGAGGAGCCGGCTGTCGAAGGAGCGCTCGGTGTTCTCGCGGTAGAGGGTCGTGAGGATCCAGGCCGCGATCAGCAGGATCGCGGAGCTCGACAGGAACGCCGACACGGCGAGTCGCACCGCGATGGAGCGGCGGCGCAGGGAGAAGAGGCCGATGAGGTCGATCATGGATGCGTCGGTCGCTCAGACGTGCGGCGGCGCATCGTAGAACACCGCGCCGCGCATCAGCGGGCGCGCCGTGCGGAAGAAGGCGCCGCGCTCGGCCCGCCAGCCGTCGGCCCCGCGGGTCACGGCGGCGTCGGCGGTGAGGATGCCCGACGGCATGCCGACCCGCAGGACCGCTTCGGTGGGGCGCGCGGCCTCGTGGACGAGGCTGCCTTCGAGCCGGGCGGCGACCGCGAGGCACAGGGTGGCGGTGAGCGGCAGCGCCTGGTGCGGCACGCCGTTCGAGATGACCCGGGCGGTCAGGTCGGTCTCGGCGGCGCGGATCGTGGCGCCGGAGAGGCTGCCGGAATCCTGCGGCGGCGCCACGAGGCCGACGAAGGGCACGTGGACGACGCGCGCCGCCGCCTCGAGATCGGGCGCGATGCCCATCGCCACGGAGCCGGCCCGGCGGATCCGCGCCAGCCGGTCGAGGAGGCCCGGCACGGCCTCCAGGGCGGCGGGCAGCTCGGTGCCGGCGAGGCCGAGATCGGCGGCGCGGACGAACACGCAGGCATTGGCGGCGTCGATCAGCGAGGCCTCGATCGCGCCGAGGCCCGGCACGTCGAGCCACTGACGGACGGCGCCGGTCGGGAGCAGCCGGCCGGTCGTGGCGCCGCCCGGATCCAAGAAGTCGAGCTGGATCGGCGCGCCCGTGCCGGTGACGCCGGGGATCGCGAGGTCGCCGCGGTAGACGCTGCGGCCGCCCGCGGCCGCGAAGCCCGCCACGATCAGCTTGCGCGTGTTAGTGTTGAAGATCCGCAGCCGCACCGGGCCGTCCGGGACGTCGACGAGCCCCTCGTCGACCGCGAACGGCCCCACGGCGGCGAGCATGTTGCCGCAATTGCCCGAGAGGTCGATGCGGCCGTCCCGGACCACGACCTGCACGAAGGTGTAGTCGATGTCGGCGTCCGGCCGCGCGGAGCGCTCCACCACGCAGATCTTCGAGACCGACGAGACGCCCCCGCCCATGCCGTTGAGCTGCCGCCCGAACGGGTCGGGGCTGTCCATGGCGGAGAGGAAGGCCGGCTCCCAGGCGGCGAGATCCCCCGGCACGTCCCGGCGGTGCAGCATCAGCGCCTTGCTGGTGCCGCCGCGCATGAAGACGGCCGGCAGCGTGCCGGAACGCGCGGCCGCGCTCACATCCGCGCCGGCGGCTGGTTGGGGTCCACGAGGTAGCCGAGGCCGCGGACTGTCTGGATCAAGTCCACCGCGAGCTTCTTGCGCAGGCGGCCCACGAACACCTCGATCGTGTTCGAGTCGCGGTCGAAATCCTGGTCGTAGAGGTGCTCGGTGAGTTCGGCGCGGGACACGACCCGGCCGGTATGGTGCATCAGGTAGGAGAGCAGCCGGTACTCGTGGCTCGTCAGCTTCACCTGGGCGCCGTCGACGAAGACCTTGCCGGAGCGGGTGTCGAGGGTCACCGGCCCGCAGGCGATCTGGCTGGTGGCGTGGCCGGCGGCGCGGCGCAGCAGGGCGCGCACCCGGGCCATCAGCTCCTCCATGTGGAAGGGCTTGGTGACATAGTCGTCGGCGCCGGCGTCGAAGCCGTCGACCTTGTCGGACCAGCGGTCCCGGGCCGTGAGGATGATCACCGGGGTCTTCACGCCGGCCCGGCGCCACTTCTGCAGCACGGTGACGCCGTCGGCCTTGGGCAGGCCCATGTCGAGGATGATGGCGTCGTAGGGCTCGCTCTCGCCGAGATAGCCGCCCTCCTCGCCGTCATAGGCCTTGTCGGCGACGTAGCCGGCCTCCTCCAGCGCGGCCACGACCTGCCGGTTGATGTCCTTGTCATCCTCCACGACCAGCAGACGCACGGCTCACTCCCCTCCGAAACGGTCCCCGCGCCCGCTCAATACTGTCCCGCCACGGTGCCGGTGCGCGCGTCGACGATCACGTGCACGAAATGCCCGTCGCGGCGCAAGGCGGTGAGCATGTAGACGAGGCCGTCCGCGTGACGGCAGAGGCTCGCCCGCTGGATCTCGGCGCGGGGGATCACCGTCCGGGCCGCGCGGATCGCCGCGACCGGCGGGATCACCCGGCGCTCGCCGACCTCCTCGCGCAGGTCCGCGGGGGACAGGCAGCTCTCGATCCGCAGCGGCGGCTGGCTCGACACCGCGCCCGTCTGAGGGGCCGGCCCGTCGTCGGCCATGGAGCCGAGGCCGCCCGCGGCGAGGGCCGCGGCGGTCAGGCTGATGGCGACGAGGGCGATGGCGTAGCGCATTGGCAGACGATGTGAGCCCAGGGCACTGAATGCGTCCTGAATACGTGGCCGTGCGTCGCCCCCGGCATTCGTCGGCGGCGGTCCGGACAGTCCCTTCGCGGTCGAATCGGTGGCGGGCGGCATCGTGCGGACATGACGGCCGAGGCGGCGCCCGGTTCCACGCCGCGCGCCGCTTCCCACAGGCGCCGCGGCCGGTCTCACGGTGACGGCGCCGGGGCGGGACCGCAGGCCGCGGCGCGGGCCGGCGGCCCGGCCCGGCCGGTCCCCGCCGGCGCGGCCTGCGCGACGCCGCCGGACCCCAGCGTCCAGGCAAGCCGGCCGACCGCCGCACCCTCGTGGACGGCGACCGTCACCGCCGCGGCGGCCGCCAGGCCGAGCCACGCCCGGTCGAGAACCCTGTCCCAGAGCAGGCGCATCTCACCCTCCCGTCAGCAGCTTCCAGAGGGTCCGCAGGGCCGGGATATGCGCGGCGAGCCACGCGACCTGGTCGGAGAACCAGTGCGCGGCCGCCGCCGCGGCGACGAAGGCGAGCACCGTCGCGTGCTTGAGCCGGCGCAGGTAGCGGCGCAGCGCGCGGCGCTCGAGATGCGCGTCGACCAGCTCGTCGAGGGCGGCGAGGCGCGGCTCGGACTGCCGGGCGAACCACGCGTGCCAGACGGGCGGGAAGCGGATCGTCCGGGGCCGCCCGCCGAGGGCGACACCCGCGCCCTCGGCGTCCTGGGGGGGCGCGGATTGCCGTGCCTCGATGCGGAGGGGCTTCATGGTGACGATCCCTGTTACACGGCCCCCGCGCCGCCGAAGCGGCGAGGCCCGGCCTCAGGCCGGGTGCTTGTCCGCCCCGCGCAGCTGCGCGAGCGCTGGGGCGAGGACGTTGGCGGCGCTCGCCTGCGGATCGAGGGGCAGCGCCCGGAAGATCCGCGCGGCCACGCCCTCGGGGCCGCCCGCCTTCCGCACGACGTGCGCGGGGGCGGTGGCGAGCACGTGCCGGGCGCCGGCGGCCACCACCGCGGCGCCGAGATCGGCGCTGACGGTCCGGCCCCGGGCGGCCCCGGCCACGGCGTTCTGGCCGAACTCGGCCCCGGCGCGGATCGCGGCCTCGATCCGGTCGCGGGTGAGCACCGAGGCGGCCCAGGGCGCGACCCGGGCGATGCCGGCGGTGACGGCGGCGGCGGCGAGCGGAACGAGGGCGGCCGTCACCGGCTGGAGCAGGCCGGAGAGCCAGTCGCCCCACGGCAGCAGGCCGGCGACGGGAGTAACGGCGGGCGCGGCACCGCCGGCCGGCCCGGCGAGGGCGGCGAGCGGCAGGCCGGTGACGGCCAGGGCGACGGCCGCCCGGATCGGGTGCATCATCGTGGGACTCCTTCTCAGCGCGCGGCGGACCCGGCCGGCTCGGGATCGGGTGACGACGGGTCAGGGCCGGCCCGGCGGCTGAGCCGGCATCGCGGCGGGACCGTCGCGCAGGGCGGCGAGGGCCCGGCGGGCCCAGGCGAGGCGGCGCGCGGGCGCCACGACGCCGGGCCGCTCGTAGCGGCGCCAGACCGCCTCGGTGGCGGCAGCGAGGGTGGTGGTGGCCCGCAGGGCCACGAGGGCCGGCGCCTCGGGACCGCGCAGCTCGGCGCAGAGGTAGCCGTAGCCCGCCTCGGGGTCGGCGGGATCGCGGCCGCGCGCCCGGCACCACGCCTCCATGGCGAGGCGCCGGGGCCCGGTCCACTGGGCGAGCCCCCAGCCGCCGCGGGAGCCCGGCACTGCGGGGGCGACCTCCTGGAGATGGCGGAACCCGCCGGTCTCGTGGCCGAGATTGCCGAGCAGGCCGGCGGCCTGGACGTCGCTCAGGCCGAGATCGCGCATCAGCCGCGGGCCGAGCCGGCGGCAGGCGGCGGCGAAGGGCTCCTGCGCGGCCGGAACGGGAGGCGGCATGGGCGTGCTCCGGAAACTGGCCTCCCCGGGCGCGCCGGGCTAAGGCGGCCCGCGCCGTGGGCGGCGCCGAGAGGGAAGCGTGGGACGCGGACAGGACCGGCCGCTCGTGTTCATCGGCGACTCGATCACCGCCGCCTGGGGCGCAGTGCGGGCCGAGACCTTCGCGCGCCACGGCTTCGTGGCCCGGGGCGTCCCGGGCGAGACGAGCGTGCAGATCCGGGCGCGCTTCCTGCGGGACACGGTCGGCGCCCGGGGCGTGCATCTGCTCTGCGGGATCAACGACATCGCGGAGATCGGCGGCCCGGTGCCGGACCGGGCGATCGCCGGGAACATCATGGCCATGGGGCGGATGGCCTTCGCGGCCGGGCTGCCGCTCACGATCGGCACCGTGATGCCGAGCGACTTCTGGGGCTGGCGCCCCGAGCTGCGGCCGGTGGCGCGGATCCGCGCCCTGAACGGGTGGCTGCGCGCCTACTGCGCGGCGGGCCCGGCCCGCCTCGTCGATTACGGGCCGCCGCTCGCCACGGAGGCGGGCGCGCTCCGGCGGGACTTCACCGACGACGGCATCCACCTCAACGGCGCGGGCTACGCGGCCGTGGAGCCGGCGATGCTCCGGGCCCTCGACGCCGTTCCGGACTGAGAGCGGCCGCGAGGCGCCGCCTGCGGATCCGCGGCGCTCACGCGCCCAGCGCCAGCCAGTAGGTCGGCACCGACCCGACCCCCGCCACGGAGCCGGACGTCGCGCGGCGGGTGCGGAGCGTGAACCCGGTGGCCGCCACGTCGCTGACCTGCGCGGCGTGGAGCGCGTCGCCGGCGCCGGCGACCGGCTGCGCCCAGACGCCGAGGCAGCTCCCCGGGAAGGCGATGCCGAACGCCACCGCGACATCCGCCTCGGCGGCGGTGACGAGCCCCCATTGCGCGATCAGGCCACCCGGGAGCCGCACCGACCCGTTCGCGCCGAGCACCTGCGCGCCGGTCGCCAGCGGCGTCCCGTCGGCGCGCTGGTAGTGGCGCACGCGCCAGCGGCCCGCCGCATCCGAGGTGGCGATGCAGGTGTCGTCGGCGGCTGTCACGAGATCGGCGCGGGTCGGCAGCACCAGCACTTCGGGATCGTGGACCAGGGTCGCGGCGCCCGAGAAGCGCACGAACCGCTCCCGGTCGGCGGCGGCGCCGAAGCTCGCGATCCGGGCCGCGCCGGTGACGAGCACCCGCCGGGTGCCGGCCGCGCCGAGGTCGGTGGTGGGGGCGGCCGCGAGGGCGGTCTCCGCCGAGGCGAAGTCGATCCCGCCGGTCCGCGCCGAGGCGGTGAGCGCCGTGGCGAAGGCGGCGCCGTCGGGCGAGACCTTCAGGGTGAAGTCGTCGCTCCCGAGCGTGCCCAGCAGCGCCCGCGCCGCGTAGCCGGTCTCGAAGACCAGGGCGGCGTCGCGGGCGGCGGATTTCCGGTTGACGAAGATCCGCATGTCGCCGGTGCCCGGCGTGGCGTCGTCCCAGGTCAGGAGCGCGGAGTCGGACTTCACCGCGAGACGGTTGGTGGCGTCGGCCGCCGTGTTGATCCCGAGGCGGCCGACGCTCTGGAGCGCGGTCAGCGCGCGACGGAGGCTCGTCCAGGCCGCGCCGTCGAAGACGTAGAGGTCGGCCTCGTCGATCAGCCAGGCGAGCCAGCCGGCCCGCGGCGCGGCGCCGGTCCAGACCCCGTCGGCGTAGCGCACCACTTGGCCCGCGAGCCCCGCCCAGGCCCCCCCGGGCTCGGCGGCGGCCACGAGGTAACGGTCGCCCTCCGCGGGGCCCGGCGGCGGCGCGGCGAGGTCCTTGTCCAGGCACGCCAGTTGGACCAGCGCGTCGAGAAGGCCGAGCGCCTCGTTGTGGGTGACGTGCTTCTGCGCCTGGCTGGCGGCGATCAGCGGCAGGCCGAGATGGGGCGTGGCGTCGGACATGGGGCGGCTCCCGGGCGGTCAGGTCGAGCGGTCAGGCCGAGCGGACGGGGATACGGGCGCGGCAGGCGGGTCCGGACCCGGCGACGAGACCGATCTGCGCCACCGCGACGTCGACATGCGTCTGGGCGCCGCCGAAATCGGCCGCCTCGTCCGCGTAGAGACAGTGCTGGGCCTCGGCCCGGAGCGTGCGCAGGGCCGTACCGGCGTCCGAGAACACCGTCACGGCGTAGGTTTCCGGCTCGTCGAGCGGGATCTCGGCCGGCTCCCAGGCGTCGCCGTCGCGGCGGGCCCGCCGGATCCACGAGAGCCGCACCCCGTCCGCCGCGCGCCGCGCCCGCAGGTGGACCGGCCGCAGCGGCGTCAGCGCCGCGACGCCGGCCGTGGCGGTGATCTCGGTGAAGGCCGGGTCGGCCGGGTCGCGATCCGCCGGCCCGATCCGGTAGCGGAACGCGCGGCCGACCTCGTCCAGCCGGTCGACCAGGGGCGCCACGGCGCCGTCGTCGAGGCGCACGATCAGGCTCCCCGCCGGGCAGACCCGCCCCGCCGCCGCCTCGCTGCCCGCGAGCCCGCGCAGGAAGCCGGACAGCCGGTAGGTGTCGGGCCCGGTCAGGACCGCGGACGCGGCGCCGAGCAACTCCACGGTCCCGTCCGCGCCGAGCAGGGCGAACAGGTTGCCCCCGGCCAGCATCGCGCCCGCCCCGATCGAGGCCAGCGTCGCGCCGCGCCGCAGGGCGACGTCGAGATGCGCGCCCCGCTGGATGCGCCAGAGCGGGCCGGGCGGCAGCGCCGACAGGGTGCGCCCGAGGCAGGCCGGGTAGTCGACGAGGCGGTGCAGGGCGAGCGGCCCGTCGCCCGCGGCGCGCCAGATCGCGACCGCGCCGGGCCAGGGCTCGGCCGCCACCGCGCAGGATTGAAGGACCGTGGGGTCGCCGCGGTCGACCGGCAGGTCGAGGGCCAGGGCGAGCGGCGGGCCGGGAAAGGCGGGCGGCGCCACCTCGGCCCGGGCCATCGCGCGGGGCAGCCCGCGCCCGGGCCCCGCCCGGGGCGGCACGCCGCTCGCCTCGATCCGGCGGCCCGTGGGCGCGTCGTCGATCCGGTCGATCCGGCGCAGGACCGCGCCGCCGGGCACGTCGGCCGGGACCGCCAGGAGGTCGCCGGGCTCCAGCTCGACCCGGCGCGGACTCAGCGTGAACACCGCGGTGTCGCGGGTCGCGATCAGCCGGTCGAGCAGCGCCTCGGCCAAGCCGTCGGCGGTCTCCCGGCGGGTGACGATCGCCGCCTCGATCCGGGTCTCGCGCCGCCGCAGGCCGGCGGGCCGCACGGCCGAGGCCGCGGCGCGCCGGTAATCCGGGCTCTCGGAATCGGTGATCCCGAGCTCCACGGAGCGCGGCAGGGCGCTCTCCTCGGCCCGGACCTGGTGCAGGACCGGCCGCTCCTCCGACAGCCGGACGAGGTCGGTCTCGGCCAGGATCACGGGCCGGTCGCGCCGGGGACCGCGCAGCCGCAGGGTCCCGGCCACCGCCGAGACGTCGAGACCGTAGACCTCCGCCAGGGTCTCCAGGGCGCCCCGCGCCGTGAGCGGCCGGTCGATCACGTAGCCGTCGAGATAGGCGGCGGCCTCCACGGAGACCGGCGCGTCGAACCCGAAATCCGCGAGGATCCGCTGGACCAGCAGGTCGAGGTCGCAGCCCTCGATCCGGCCGGTGATCCAGTGGCCGACCCGCCAGTTGGCGGCGTCGGCCCAGACGCCCCGCACCGTCGGGAAGGCCGGGAAGGGCCGCGCGTCCCAGGCCCAGACGAAGATCCCGTCGGGATCGATCATGCGGCCGCCGTAGACCGGCGAGACCGGGTTGTCGGCCTCCCGGAAGCCCGGCACGGCCGGGTCGAACCGCGCGATCACGGCCTCCAGCCCGCGGAGCTGGATCAGCTCGTCGCGCAGGGCGCGGGATTCCGGCGGGACGGCGCTCTCGGACGATTTCGGGTCCGGGAAGACGTTGGGGCCGTTGGTGCCCTTGTCCACCGCCGGAACGCCGATCTCGGTGAGCCAGATCGGCTTGCCGGCCGGCACCCAGGCGGTGGTGCGGGTCTCGACGCCGCCGTCGCGCTCCACGTGCGGGCTCGACCACCACGCGACGAGGTCCTTGGCCCGGTAGATCCAGGGCTTGCCGGCGGCGCCGTCGGTGATCGGCCGGCGGGCCTGGGCGGCGCGGTCGGCCGCGTCGGCGTAGTACCAGTCGAAGGCCTCGCCGGACGCACCCCGGGCCTTCAGATAGGCCCGGTCGGCGATGTCGCCCGTCACCGCGAGGTCGGCGTGGTCCGGGTCGTCGCGCCAGTCGGAGACGGGCGGGTACCAGTCGATCCCGACGGCGCCGATGTTCGGGTCGGCGAACAGGTCGTCGAGGGGGAAGCGGACGGTGGCGCCGCCGTCGCCCACATGGGCGCCGTACTCGGTCCAGTCCGCCGCGTAGACCAGGGTGACGGCCGGGCCGAGGCGGTCGCGGAGCGCGGCGGCGAGGTCGCGCAGGGCCCGCACCGCCGGGTAGCCGGCCGCGCCGCGCACCCGGGTCAGGCCGACGAGCTCGCTGCCGATCACGAAGGCCGCGAGGGGCGTGCCCGAGGCCGCCCAGCCGGCCGCGAGGTCTGCGTAGTGCAGGACCGCGTCGCGGTAGCCACCCGCGAAGAAGGCCGCGACCTGCGCGTCGGCCGCGGCGGTCCCGTCCGGGCTCCCCGGAAGGCCCGGGGCCGGATCGCAGGTGATGCGGCCGCGCCAGGGATAGGCGGGCTGCGCGGCGCCGGGGGCGTGCGGATCGGGGAGCGCGTTGCCGGCCGGCACGTCCATCATGACGAACGGGTAGAGCGACACCGCCAGCCCCCGGCGCGCCAGCTCGGCGATCAGCCGGGTCAGGCCCGCATCCGCCGGCGTGCCGCCGTAGGCCGGGCTGCCGTCCGGCAGGGTCGAGACCGTCTCGGCCCGGTCGCGGGCGATCCCGGCGACGCGCCAATCCTCCGGCCGGGCGCGCTTGTCGGCGGCCTCGACCTTGGGCACGACCCGGCAGGATCCCGCCCGCAGGTCGGTGCCGAACCACGTCGCCACCACGGCGACCCGGCGCAGATTCGGGCACAGCGCCTGGAGCGCGTCGAGGGAGGCGATCACGTCGGTGCCGCGCTGGAGCTGGTGCCGGTTGGCGGCCTCGGTGCGGCCGAGCCCGAGATCGACGGTGACGCGGTCCGGATCGAGGCCGAACTCGCTGGCGCCGGGGATCAGGTCGACGGCGCGCACGCGGTCGAACAGGCCGTTGACCGGGCGGATCACCTCGAAGGCGAATTGCGGGACGCGGTTGCCGAAGGCCGCGAGGGCGAGGTTCTCGAACACCGCGTAGGCGAGGCCGCGATAGGCGGGCGCGTTCTCCGCGCCCTCCTTGGCGACGATCAGCGGGTCCGGCTCCTGGCCGGGGCCGCCGGTATGGACCCGCAGGGTCAGGCCGGCTTGGTCGATCTCCCGCCCGTCCGCCCAGATCCGGCGGACGCAGGCGATCTCGCCCTCGCACAGGCCGACCGCGAGGTTGGCGAAGTAGCTGTAGCGGGTGGTGACGGTCCTCGGGCCGCCCGCGAGCCCGCCCAGGCCCTTGGAGGGCGCGGCCGCGCGGGCGACGGTGGTGTTGGCGACCTCCAGCGGTCGGGTCGCCCAGATCAGGGTGCCGCCGATCCGCGCCCGCCCGTAGACCCGCGGGATCGGATCGCCCTCGGTGGAGGTGAGCCCGGCCACGTCGGCGAGCCGCGGCCCCTCGACGAAGCGCGCGTGCCGCCCGGACCCCGACAGGGCGCCGCCGAGGGCCGCGCCCGCGACGGAGCCGAGCGCGCGCCCGACCAGGCCGCCGATCGGGCCTCCGAGGGCGGTGCCGACCGCCGCGCCGGCCGAGGACAGGATCAGCGTCGCCATGGCGGGGCTCCGGATCTGATGGCGGTATCGCGTGGACGGGTTGCCGGTCCGTATCCGATCGGATACGTTCGATCGGTGACGACGATCCTGCTGTCCGACACCGTCCGGACTTGGCTCACGGGCCTGAAGGATCACCGCGCCAGGGCACGCATCGCGGCACGTATCCGCAGCGCGGGGCTCGGCAATTTCGGGGATGCCGAACCGGTCGGAACAGGTGTGTTCGAGATACGGATCCCGTATGGCCCGGGCTTTCGCGTGTACTATGTCCGACGCGGCGAGGTAACGTACCTGCTCCTGTGCGGCGGCGATAAGTCCAGTCAGACACGGGACATTCAGAGGGCCAAATCCATGGCCGCCTCTCTCGACGGAATCACCTGATGCGTTTCACACCGTTCGACGCCTCGGAATTCCTCGACAGTGAGGAGGCGATTGCCGAATACGTGGCGGCGGCGCTCGACGACCCCGACCCCGAGCTGTTCATCGCGGCCCTGGGCGATGTCGCGAAGGCACGCGGCATGGCGCAGATCGCCCGGGAAGCGGGTGTCGGTCGGGAGAGCCTCTACAAGGCGCTGACGCCGGGCTCGAAGCTCCGCTACGAGACGGTCCGCAAGATCATGGACGTGCTCGGCGTCAAGCTCACCGTATCGACGCGTTCCTCGTAGGCGCCGCAGCGCGCCGGAAACCGGAACACCCCCGTCGCGTGCCGCCGCCACCATCCGGTGAGCGCCACCTCGGTGACGGCGGCCCCGTCGTGGGCGTGGATCATCGCGCCGGCGCCGGTGGCGATGGCGCAGTGGCGAGCCGGCAGGTGGCGGCGGAAGGCGAAGAGCAGGACGTCGCCCGGCCGCGGCGCCAGGTCCGCCAGGGGTCCGGGCACCGGCACGAGGTGGCGGGCGGCCGCCTCGGTGAGCGGGTCGGTCCCGGGCGCGGCCGATTCCGCCCAGGTGCCGGAATAGGGCGGCGGCACCTCCGGCTCGGCGCCGTAGAGCCCGCGCCAGACCCCGCGCAGCAGGCCCAGGCAGTCGCAGCCCACGCCGCGCAGCGACGCCTGGTGGCGGTAGGGCGTGCCCAGCCACAGCCGCGCCTCGCCGAGCGCCGCGACACCGATATCCCGGCCGATCTCGCGGCGCATCGCGCTCATCGGAAGAGGCTCCCGCCGTCGAGGATGGGGTCCGAGCCGGGGACCGCCCGCATGACCGCGTCGTTGCCGGGCATGTGCGGGAAGCCCTGGAAATTGACCGCGTTGGCGAAGCGGTCGCGGCAGGTGGCGAGGCGCTTGTCGCACCCGGCCGTCAGGCTGAACCTGTCGCCGGCGGCGACCGGCCGGGGCGGCACCGTCCAGAGCTCGATCAGGGGCCCGAGCTGGAGGCGCACGTCGGCCGCGAGCCCGGCATTGGCGCCCGTCGTCCAGGTCAGGCGCCCGCCGGTGAACAGGCCGTCCGCGAAGGACCCGGCGAGCGCCGCCGCGAGCGTGGCCGGCTCCGGGACGCCGGTCACCCGGCCGGCCGTCGTCCACGCGGCGCGGTCCACCCGGCATCGGGCATCGCCGAGATCGGCGCCGCAGGTCGCCCGGTAGGTGCGGCCCCGCTCGGCGCCGAGCCGGTGCGCGAGGCCGCGCAGCTCCGCCACGAAGGCGTCGCCGTCCCGGCGCACCTCGCCGATCGTGGCGACGTCGAGGAGGAGCCGGGTCTCCGTGTCGCGCCAGTCGACCAGCCAGGTCTCCACGGCGGCGCCATCGTAGAGGCCGCCGGCGATGTCCGCCTCGGTGAGGCCGAGGCCGCTGAGCGCTCCCGCCACGTCGCCGCCCGAGACCGCGAAGCCGAGCTCGGCGCTGGCCTCGGCCGCCTCCAGCCCGGTGCGGGCGGCGTGGACGAGGCCCGCGACGGTCAGGTCGCGGTCGTGGTCGGTGAAGCCGAGGGCGAGCCCGTCCCGCCGCCGCAGGGACCAGCAGCGGCACAGGGTGGTCACCCCGCCGGCGAGATGGGCCGCGAAGGCCTCCGGGATGTCGCGCATGGCGTCACGCCTCCTCAGGGCACGATCTCGACGAGCGGCACCTTCGGGATCTCCCCGGCCGTGAAGGCGGCGAGGTCGATGGTCAGCGCGTCGGTGTCGAACCGGACCGGCACGTCGAAGGCGAAGCCCGCCGTCACGGCGGCGCCGGGCGGCGGGACGCGGCCCGCCGCGAAGGTGACGAGGCCGGTCGTCGGGTCGCACGCGAAGGCGCCGGGCTCGACCTCCCGGCCGCCGACCGCCACCCGGACGCTGCCGGCCACCGGCTTGGCGATCCGGCGCCTGTAGGGCGCGAAGCCGAACCCGTAGGTCTTGACCAGCGGGAAGGACGCGGTGGCGCCGTCGCCGGTGCCTAGCGGCTGGTCAGAGGGACTCGTCGGTCGGCCGGGCGGCCCGGAGCGGTCGTCGACCCGGTCGCGGAACCGGAATCCGTAGAGCCGCCCGCGCCGCTCCTCGAAGAAGGCCAGCACGGCGTGCAGGGCGTCGAGGCCGCGCATCCCGAACCCGGCCTCGTAGCAGCGGCGGGAATCGGCCCAGCGGCCGTTCCGGTGCTCCCGGCCCGAGGCCAGGGTCACGATCTCGGTGAGCCGCTGCGGGCCGCCGCCGGCGCGCAGCGAGACGTCGAGTGGGAACAGCACCTCGTGGAAATCGTCGGCCATGGCGGGCCTCTCCGGTTCGGGTGGCGACAGGGCCGCGCCGGTCTTCCGGGGCGTCCTCGCGAGCGCAGCGACGCGACCCAGGGCAGCGCGACATCCGTGACCGTGGCACTCCGGGATCGCTTCGCTCCGCCCGCGAGGACGGAGGCCGGGCCGCAGATCCCGCGCGACGCCCGGGGAACGGTATCGCTGCCGGATCGGAGCAGCTGAAAAAAGTCTTCCGAGAGGCGCCGGAAAATCAAAAGCGCCGTTCATCGACACGGGACGGCAGTTGATCGAAGATCGCCGCACCGAAGCGGATGTTCTCCGAAGTCCTCTCGGTCCGCACATCTCGGTTCACCGCGCGATCCGCACGACGCGGCGCCGTTCTGCCAGGGAAACCTTCCGATGAGCGCCATCCCCCAGCCCCTGCACGCATCCGCCCCTGCCCTCGACATCCGCCGCGTCGCCGGCCGCATCGGCGCGGAGATCCGCGGCGTCACCCTCTCGGGTGACTTGGACGACGGGACGGTCGCGGCGATCCGGCAGGCGCTGAACACCCACAAAGTGGTGTTCTTCCGCGACCAGGACCTCGACGAGGCCGGGCAGGAGGCGTTCGGCCGGCGCCTCGGCGACCTCGTCCCGCATCCGACCGTGCCCTCCCTCGCCGGCACGGCGGGAATCCTCGACATCGACGGCAGCCGGGGCGAGCGGGCGAGTTCCTGGCACACCGACGTGACCTTCGTGCCGGCCTACCCGGCGCTCTCGATCCTGCGGGCCGTGACGCTGCCGCCCCACGGCGGCGACACGCTCTGGGCCAACACGGCGGCGGCCTACGCGGACCTGCCCGAGCCCCTGCGCGACCTCGCCGACAAGCTCTGGGCGCTGCACTCGAACGTCTACGACTATGTCGGCGGCCGGGTGAACGTGTCGGAGGCCGGGCGGCGGCGCTACGACGAGGTGTTCACCAGGACCGTGTTCGAGACCGAGCACCCGCTGGTCCACGTCCACCCGGAGACCGGGGAGCGCTCGCTGATCGTCGGCCACTTCATCCAGCGGATCCTGGGCCTGACCACCGCGGATTCGCAGCACCTGCTGGCGATCTTCCACGACCACGCGACCCGGCCCGAGAACACCGTGCGCTGGTCGTGGCGGACGGGCGACGTGGCGATCTGGGACAACCGCGCCACGGTCCACCGGGCGGTGGACGATTACGGCGAGGCGCCCCGCGTGGTCCGCCGCGTGACGATCCAGGGCGTCGCGCCGGTGAGCGTCGACGGCCGCACCAGCCGGGCGCGGGAGACGGAGGCGCGCAGGGCGGCGTGAGCTGTGGCCGCGCGCGCCTCAGGTCGCCCGCTGGCCGCGCGCCACCGCCCGGGCGAGGCTCGCGGTCACCTGCGCCTCCGAGCGGCGGAAGGCGCCCGGATCGGGGGTCGCGATGTTGACCGTCACGGAGACCGGCCGCGCCGCGGCGCCGCCCGCGGCCACGCCGAGGCGACCGTCCGGCCCGCGGCCGAGGGGGAGGATCGCCTCCGGGCCGGCCTCGCCCATCAGGCCGGCGCCGCCCGCCATGGGGAAGTAGGTCGGCGCGGCCACGACGCCGCCGGCGGCGAAGGGCTGGACGCGGCCGCCCCGGAACACGCCCCCGCGGGCGAAGCCCGTCTCCGCGCCGGAGCCCAGCATCGCGCCGATCAGGCCCGTGAGGCCCGACTGGATCGGCCCGGCCGCCGCCCGCGCCGCCACGCCGGCGAGGCGCGCCCCAATGGTGCCGAGCACGCCGTCGAGGCTGCGGCCGGACGCGGCCCCGCGGGTCAGGGCAGTGTCGAGGCTGCGGCCGAAGCTCTGCGCCAGTCGGTCCAGGGTCTCGAGCTGCCGGATCCGGTCGTCGGACAGCGAGTCGGCCTGCGGGTCGGTCTCGGCCATGGCGGTGCCTCACGGTGGGTCGGGATGGGCGGCGAGGAGCCGCGCGAAGGCGGCGCGGGACAGCGGCTCCGGGCCGGCGCGCCGGCCGAGCGCCGCGGCGAACTCCCGCGGGGTCGCCGACCAGAAGTCGCGGGGCCGCCAACCCAGCGCGCCGAGGCCGAGGGAGAGGGCGTCGTCCCAGGGGAAGCGCTCCGGGGCCGGACGCGGCGGCGGCTCCGCGTCCGGCCCTAGGGAGGGTTTGCCGGGCCCGGTACCTCCCCGCCCGCCGCCTCCCCGCCCGGCGCTTCCCCGAAGGCCGCCGCCAGGACGTCGCCCAGGGCGGCCGAGACGGCGTCGAGCCCGCCCGCCAGCGGCAGCCGCGCCACCGCCGCGTCGTCGAGGTCGTGGCCGCCGCCCCGCAGGGCGACGCCCAGGAGGGCGATCAGGTCGCGGGCCGAGACGCGCCCGCCGGCGAAGCGCGCGGCGAGGCCCGCGAGGTCGCCGGCCTGGAGCGCGGTCTCCAGCTCGGCGAGCGCGCCGAGGGTGAGGCAGAGCGTGTAGCGCCGCCCGCCGAGGGTGAGCGGCACCTCGCCGCGGATCCGGTTGGCCACGGCGCTCAGACCGCCGCGAAGGCGAGCGCGCCGCCGGATTCGAGGCTCATGTCGAAGGTGACCTCACCGGCATGGTCGCCCCGGTACTCCAGGCTCGCGATCTGGAACGGCCCCTCCAGGATCCCGAAGGCCGGGATCACGATCTGGAACACCTCGACCGCGCCCTCGAAGAACAGCAGGCGCAGGCGCGCGTCCGAGGCCTGGTCGCGGAACACGCCCGAGCCGGCGATCGCGGCCCGCCGCACCCCGGCCCCGGCGAGCAGCTCGCGCCAGCGCCCGGCGGAATCGGCGTTGGTGACGTCGACGGTCTCGGCGTTGAGGGTGATCTGGCGGCTGCGCAGGCCCGCCACCGCCACGAAGCCGCCCGCACCGTCGCCGGCCCGGATCAGCAGGTCCTTGCCCTTCTGCGCGCCCATCGGCACCCTCCTCACAGGTTCTCGGTGACGGCCTCGACCGTCAGGGTCGCCCTGGCCTCGCCGGTCCGGGCGTCGCGCCGGGCGCGGACGGCCCGCACCCGGAGGGTCACGAGCCGGCAGCCGGCCAGCGGCAGGACGAGGGGCGTCGGGGCGTCCCGGAGGAGCGCCGCCATGCGCGAAGCGGCGTCGAGGGCGGTGCGCACCGAGCCCGCCTGGGCGATCACCGCGATCGCGTGGCTGTGCCGGTGGCGCTCGGCGCCGTCGACGGATTCGTCCGCGATCTCGGCGTCGCCGAACAGCGCGTAGACCGGGAGCGTGCCCCGCGGCGGCTCGTCGTAGAGCCGGACGCGGCCGCCCAGCAGCGCGGCCAGGGCGGCGTCGGCGGCGAAGCGGGCGATCAGGCCGGCGCGGAGCGCCAGGAGCGGGCCCGGATCGCTCACGACCGCCCCTCCCCGGGCAGCTCCTCGACGTGGCAGATCAGGTCGCGGCCCCGCGCGTCGGGCTCGGCGACGGCGCGGATCGCGAAGCGGCGCGGCCCGGCGGCGAGCCGCATGGTCGGGTCGAGCGCGGCCCGGCTCCGCAGGGTGACGCGGTAGGCGGGCCGCGTGTCGGTGCGGCCGCCGGCCGGTCGGTCGGCGAGTCCCGCCGGGGCGATCGCGCCCCACAGGACCGGGCCGGCCACGTAGCGGCGCAGCACGCCCCCGAACCCGTCGGGCTCCTCCAGGGGCCGCTCGAGGACGAAGCGGCGCCGCCGCGCGCCGAGGGGCGGGCGTTGGAACGAGGTCGCCATCGGGGAAGCTCCGGGTGCGAGGATCACAGCCGCAGGCGCCGGAACGGCGCGCCGAGCGCGGCGGCGTCGGTGCGGGCGGCGTCGGGCTCGTCGCCGCGACGCTCGTAGCGGGCGGCGGCGAGGCGCAGGATCGCGAGGCGCAGGGGCTCGGGAAGCGGCGGACCGTCGCCGCCGTACCCGGCCGCGACCTCGATCAGGATCGTGCGGCCGGCGGGATCCGGCGCGGCCGGATCCACCTGCAGGGACGGTGCCCCGTCCGGGTCGGGGCCGAGGCGCACCAGCCCGGCGTCGAGGTCGGTGACGCCTCCGGACGGGTCCGCGAGGCCGGCGCGGAGGATCGCGACCAGCGGGCTCAGGGGCAGCGGCACCTGCCCGTCCGGCGGCCAGGCCGTCAGGGCGATCCGGTACCGGCCCGGGACCAGGATCCGCCGGGTCTCGATCTCCAGGCTCGCGCGGGCCGCCGCGATCAGGGCCTGGAGCAGGCCGTCCTCGTCGGCGCCCGCGTCGGAGTCGACGCGCAGGTAGGCGCGCAGGTCGGGCACGCCCACCGGCTCGACGGCGGCGGCGGCGATGCGTAACGGGATCATCGCACGTCTCTCTGCAGGTGGTCCGATGCCGATCTCGAAGCGCCGCCCGGCGGCCCGCGCCGCGCGGGTAGCGACCGTCACGGCGATCCTGATGGCGATCCCGGTGCTCGCGGCCGTCCCGGCGCGGGCGATCGTCGGCGGCACCGAGGCGCCGGCCGGCGGGGCCGTGATGGTCCTGTCGTCGAAGGGCGGTGTCTGCACCGGCGTGGTGCTCGGCCCCGACACGGTGCTGACCGCCGGCCACTGCCTCGCCGACGCCAAGGAGCACCGCGTCCATTTCCGCGACGCCGCCGGGGCGCCGGTGCTCGTCGACGTCACCGCCCAGGCGGTCCATCCGGGCTACGACGCCGGCGCGGCCGCTTCCCGGCGGCGCTCCGTCGATCTCGCGCTGCTGCGCACCGAGACGCCGCTGCCGCCGCGCTTCGCGCCCGTGACCCTGAGCGCCGCCCCGGCGCGGGCGGGCGAGACCCTGACCCTGTCGGGCTACGGCGCGGCCAAGCCCGGCGACCCGCGCTCCACCGGCACCTACCGCAGCCTCGGCCTGCCGGTGATCGAGCCCTACGGGCCGAGCCGCATCCTGGTCTGGCTGAAGGGCGCGGGCGGCGGCGCCTGCCAGGGCGATTCCGGCGGCCCGATCGCGGGACCGGACGGGGCGGTGCTGGCCCTGTCGGCCTGGATCGGGGGCGCCTGCGGCGGCCTCACCCAGGGCGTCCTGGTGGGGCCGCAGCGGGGCTGGATCGACCGCGTGCTCGACGGCTGGGACCGGACGGCGCGCTGGGTGCAGTAGCGGCGCGGCGCCGCGTGCGCAGGGAACCTCAGCTTGGCCGGGCTATTGCCTTGCTCTAGGCTCACTCGATCTGGGGCCCCTCGCCCCAGGCTCCCTCGGCGCCGCCTCCGGCGTCCCCCACCCGCGCCCGCGCGCGCCCGGAGTTCCCGATGTCCCCTCGCCCGATCCGAAAGGCCGGCCCCCGCGAGCGCAGCCTGCGCGGCGGCCTGTGGGGCGGGTTCCTGGGCCTGTCGCTGCTCGGCGCCCTCGGAGGCCTGCTGCCCACGCCCGCGGCGGCGGTGATCAACGGCACGACGACGCGGGACCCGAACGGGGCGCGCAGCTTCGTGGTGCGGATCGAGAGCACCGAGGGCGAGATCTGCTCGGGGACCCTGATCGCCCCGGACCTCGTGCTGAGCGCGGCCCACTGCGTGATGCGGCCGGCCGGCTACACGGTGATCAGCGTCGACCGGAACTTCCGCCAGCACCGGACCGCGGTGATCACCGCCTCCATGCACCCGGACTTCGTGCCCGGGACGACCCCCGAGGACCAGCCCGGCGTCGACCTGGCGCTGCTCAAGCTCGAGCGCCCGCTCGGCAACGACTACGTGCCCCTCGATCCCCGGGGCGCGGGCTCGATCACCGACGGGCAGCCCGTGGACATCGCGGGCTTCGGCGTGGTGGCCGAGAACCGGCGGAACTCGGCGCGCATCCTGCGGCTCGCCCACCTCGTGTCGATCGGCTCGCTCCAGGTCGCCAACCGGGTGACCGTCGTCACCGACCGGCGGCGCATGGCCGAGACCTCGGGCGCCGGCGCCTGCCTGGGCGATTCCGGTGGCCCGATCCTGACCGGCGGCCCCGGCGGCTACCGGATCGTCGGCGTGGTGAGCTGGTCGAGCGGCGCCCTGCAGCAGGGCGCGCGCCGGACCGCCTGCGGCGGCTTCACCGCCGTGACCCCGGTGGCCGAGCATGCCGGCTGGATCGCCGCGCGCACGGCGGAACTGTCGCGCATCCAGGTCGGCGACGCCCTGCCCCGCGGCAACCGGTCCGACTGGATGGCCCGCCCGGGCCGCCGCCGCTGAGGGGCCTCACCGCAGTCGGGCCGCGGCCCGGCCGCGGCCTGACCGCCGCAAAGCCGCTGCCCGCTCCCGGATCCTTCGCGCCTGCGGGAACCCGGAGGCCGATCGGCACTTTTCGCATCCGAACCTTCCCGGCTCACGGAGCGAGAGCATGGCCGACACCGGCACCAGCAACACCCCGCGGACGCACAAGACCCGCAACAACACCGACTCGAACGCCAAGAAGGTCTCGATCGAGGCGCTCAACGCCCGGCTCGCGGACGGCATCGACCTCGCCCTGGCGATCAAGCAGGCCCACTGGAACCTCAAGGGCCCGCAGTTCATCGGCGTCCACGAGATGCTCGACGGGTTCCGCACCCAGCTCGACGAGCTGAACGACAGCGTCGCCGAGCGCGCGGTCCAGCTCGGCGCCACGGCCTTCGGCTCGACCCAGGCGGTCGCCGAGCGCACCAAGCTGCCGGCCTACCCGACCGGCATCTACGCCATCGCCGACCACATCGCCGCGCTGATCGACAGCTACGCCGCCTACGCCAACGCGGTCCGGCAGAACATCGACGAGACCGACGAGGCGGGCGACCCCGACACGGCCGACCTGTTCACCGAGATCTCGCGGGCGGTCGACAAGCACCTCTGGTTCCTCGAGGCGCACGTGCAGGAGCCGACCGGCACCCTGCGCGACGGCAACGCGGGCCGCTGAGGATCGCGGCGCCCCGCCTTCGGGCGGGGCGCGACTCGACGCGATCGGGGATACGAAAATGCCCGGCCGCGAGGCCGGGCTCAGTGGGGTCCCTTTGCACGGGGACATCAGGACCGGGAAGCTTTGGAGGGCGAACCGGTCCCGATCGGGGATCAGAAGTCGCGCTGGACGCGGAAGCGGAAGGTGGACACGCTGTCCGCCGTCGTGGTCCGCGGCACGAAGGTGCCGTTGTTGATGCCGGCGACGTTCGCGTAGGCCGTCGGGCTCTTGTCGCGGTCGATCACGCGGCCGTTCTTGACGCCGACCTGGGTGTAGAAGCCCTCGACACCGATATCGAGGTCCTTGACCGGCGACCAGATGATGCTGCCGCCCGCCACGAACTGGTAGGTGTCGCGCAGCGCCTCGCTCAGCTGGAAGAACCGGGTGCCCGGCACGCCGACGCCGTTCACACCGAACGAGTTGCCACCGGTGTTGTTCGCCAGCGCGAAGGCCGCGCCCTGGGCCAGACGGGCGCCGCTGCCGTAGCTCATCTCACCGTACGACCCGAAGAAGGCCGAGCGCCACTCCGGCGACCAGTAGTGGAGGTACGAGGCCGTCGCGGTGAAGCTCGTCGACTGCTCCATCTGGCCCGTGAAAGGGTTCACCGTGGCGTCGTTGAAGTACTGCGCGAACTTCTGCCCCTGGATGGTCGTCGGGTTCTGCGAGTAGCAGCCGCTGAACGCGCAGTAGCCGGTGTACATCTGCGAGCCGGAGCCGTAGGCGCCCTGCAGGTAGAGGGCGTCGCCCGGCGCGATGAACGGCGTGTTGATCTTCAGGCCGCCCTGCACCGCCCAGCCGTACGAGTTGCTGGTGTGGGGGATGCTGATGTTCGAGCCGGTGCCGGTGCCGGCGCCGTTGGCCACGTTGCCGACGTTCAGCTCGTGGACGGCCGCCGACAGCTGCGCCGAACCCCAGGCCTGGTCGAGGCGCAGGGCGCCGACGACGTCGGGCATGCGCGAGCGCTGGATCACGTCGACGAAGCTGTACCGGGTCGGCACGCCGCCGGTGTAGCCGATGAACACCTCGGCCGGAGCGTTCGTCTGAGCGAAATTGACGATGTTGGAGTTGTTCGTCACGCCGGCCGGGTTGTTGGTCTGCGAGAAGATCGGGCTGCGGCGGAAGACCGGGTCTTCGGCCGAGATCGTGGCGGACAGGCCGTTGCCGAGCGTGGCCGTGTAGGCGAGCAGGTTGGTCGAGGCGATGTCGGAGCCGAGCGTGGCGCCGGCGAACTCGAAGTCGTGGGCGTAGAAGTCGAAGAACGACGAGGCGCGACCGGCGGTCATGCCGGCGAACTGGATGAAGGCCTTGTCGACGTTCACGAACTGCGAGGCGCGACCGAACTGGTCGATGCCGAGAGCCGGGAAGGCCTGGCCGATGCGCTGCTGGGTGCCCGACTGGCCGACGCCGGAATAGCCGGTGCGGGATCCGGCATCGAGGCGCACGAAGGCGCGCAGGGTGCCGTAGGCGGTCTGGGTGCGGGCATCGAGGTTGATGCGCATCCGGCCCTGGTAGCCCGACGTATCACCGACGTTCGAGCCGTTCTGCCGCGAGTAGCTGGTCATGTAGCCGCCCTCGAACCGGGCGCGGCCGGAGAGACGCAGGCAGGTGTCGGTGCCGGGGATGTAGAAGAAGCCGGCGCCGTACGCGCCGCAGACGCGGACGTACTCGATCGGGACAGCCTTCTTGACCGGCAGATCAGCCGCCTGCGCTGCGCTCGCCGCGGACAGAGCCGCGGCGGAACAGAGGAGCGTGTGCTTCAAGATCCTCATCGATTTCCCCAAAACGTCGAGACCCATATTGGAGACAGCATTCAGCCACGCAGGCCGCGCTGCTATTATTTGTTTCGGCCGAATTGATTCGTCTTGCCGATAAGCTCTGGTTCTTTCGAGCTCTTGTTCGAATAAGTTCCCGCAAATGGCCGCAGCCATCAATCCCAAATCGGAACGGCCACCCGTGCCAATGTATTCGGTGGCCACGCGGCCACATAAAAATGATCTTGTTTGTCCGACGGAAACAGACACAGCACGAGCGTTTCGGCTGGAAAGCGTACTAACAGACCATGTTTCTATCAGAAACACTGTACTTCCCTGACAGATCGTATTGATCTACCGGAAACGAAGGGGTATTCGGCCGTCGAGCCCTCACGGGCCGGCTCGGACGCGGATCCGATCGCCCTGCAGGATGGCGCCGCGCCGGGCGGTGCGCGGGCCCCGCAGCGACGGACGTCTGCCGACGGGACCGGACCCGGACTGCTCGGTATCGAGAGGCGGCGCCGGGGTCCCGGTCCCCTCTCACCCCATCGGGTCGACCGGCACGGCCGATCGGCCCTAGGCGAGCCGCCCATGCGCAGCGCTTCGTTTCATCCCGTCCCACGCCCGAGTCGTCCGCGTACTGTTTCAGCGTTTCCATGATTTCCGCGCGTCCGCCCGAGCGGATCCGCGTCATGCAGCCCTTGAAATTGTGAGACGTCAGTGGAAATCGATCTTGAGACATATTATCAGGCGGCCAGAACCGGCAGTCTGGCCTGTATTCGCTCGCTCGACCCGATCTACGGCGAGCGCTTCTTCTTCCTGCGCGTCCGCGAGGTGCGGAACGGCCGCATCGCCACCGCGCGCGGGATCTTCTGGGCGGTCAACGGCGAGAAATGCGATCCGGGCTGGGGCGGGGACGCGCACGCGCTGGCCGTCCCGACCCTGGCGCTCCTCGAGATGATCGAGCCGAACCTGGAGCGGATGGCGCAGTTCGGCGTCGACCGGCGGTTCGAGATCGCCGTGGCGCGGGCCGTGCTGGAGGGCCGCCTGACCGAGATGCCCGAGATGCCGCAGCCGCCGGTTCCGACCCTCAAGGAGGCGCAGGCCGAGCTGCAGGCCGCGATGGCCTACTGGGAGGCCGTGGACGTCCGCGAGGCGAAGCCCGGCACCTCGGTGCGGATCCGCCGGGAGGCCAGCGAGCGGCTGGTCACCGCCCGCACCAATCTCGAGCGGGCCAAGCAGCAGGCCGGGCGGCTCGCGAGCTGCGGCGACCGCGCGGGCTGCCCCGGCTAGGGTCGCCGCCGCGCGTCAGGAGAACTTCAGGAGCTTGAGCGCGTCGAAATCCTGCACCCCGCCGCCGACGCGCTTGGTGGTGTAGAACAGCACGTAGGGCTTGGCCGAGTACGGGTCGCGCAGCACCCGCATCCCCGTCCGGTCGACCACGAGGTAGCCCCGGCGGAAGTCGCCGAAGGCCACCGACAGGCTGTCCTTGGCGAGGTCCGGCATCGCCTCGGCCTCGGTGACCGGGAAGCCGACCAGCGTCGCGGACCGGCCGGCGGCGAGGGGCGGCTGCCAGAGATAGTTGCCCTCCGAATCCTTGAACTTGCGGATCGTGCTCTGGGTGCGCCGGTTCATGACGAAGCCGGCATTCTGCCGGTAGGCCGCCCGCAGCCCGTAGATCAGGTCGAACAGCGCGTCCCCCGGGCTCGCCGACGGGAACGCACCCGCCGTCCCGGTGGCGACCGTGCCGATCTTGCCCGGCACCCAGGCGGCGTTGGCGACCGTGTCGTAGCTCAGGAAGCCCCGCGGGCGGCTCGCGCCGTTGCCGGACACGAAGGCGACGCCCTCCTGCTCGGCGAAGGCGGTCTCCACCTCGGCCGAGAGCCACGCGTCGAGATCGACCACGGAATCGTCGAGGAGCGTCTGGGTGGCGGCCGGCATCGCGTAGAGCTCCATCGCGGGGAACGCGATCTCCGACAGGGCCGGCGCGGCGGTCTCGGGGCGCGGCGCGGTCTCGGCGGCCCAGCCGGTGACCGGCGCGCCCACCGAGACGGCGCGCTTGTACTGGGCGCCCGAGATCGGCTGCACGCTGGCGATCGACCGGATCGGCGAGACCTGCCCGAGGCGCGCGAGCACGGTCCGTTCGATCGTGTCGGGGACGAGGTAGCCGCCGTCCGGCCCGGAGCCGGCCGAGAGCGCCTTGGCCTCCAGGCGCTTGAGCCCGGCGCTCTCGCCCGCCCGGACGTAGAGGTCGAAGGCGGCCTTGTGCTCGTGCGCGGCCCCCGTCTCCCGGACGTCCGGCTGGCCGAGGGGCGGCCGGGCCCGCTCCAGGGCGATCCGGTCGAGCCGGGTGCGGGCGGCGTCGAGGGCCGCGTCGATCCGGGCGAGCTTCTCCTCGGTGAGCACGTCGACGCCGAGGCGGCCCTCGATCCGGTCGATCCGCGCGTCGTTCGTCTCCTTGAAGGCCGCGAAGGCGGCGGCGAGCTCGTCCAGGGCGGAGCGGACCGGGCCGCCGTCGGAATGGGCGGCCTTGTTCTCCAGCGGCGGCAGGCCGCCCAGCGGGGCGGGATCGGCGATCGGGGTCTGGGCGTCCATGATGGGCCTCGTCGGGGGTGGAAGTCAGGACCGCGCGGCCGGCAGCGGCCAAGCGGCAGGTCTCGCGGCAGGTCTCGCGGCGGGTCTCGCGGCGGGTCCGAGGGCGCCCGGCGGCGCGATCAGGCCGGCGAGGCCGCGGATCGCGTCGGCCTCCGGGTCCGGAGCCGGGATCGACGCGGAGCTCGCCCTGGCCCCCGGCTGCAGCGGGAAGGTCACGAGCGAGATCTCCCAGAGGTCGACCTGCTGGAGCCGGCGCTCGCCGCCGGTGCCCTTCCGGGCGCGCAGCGTGCGGAAGCCGATCGAGAGCCCGTCGAGGCCGCCGCCGCGCATCAGGGCGTCGACCTCGCGGGCGCGCTGCACCGCGAGGTTGAGCGCGCCCTCCGCGAACAGGCCGCGGCCGTCCTCGCGCAGGGCGAGCCAGCGGCCGATCGGCTCGGCCGGATCGTGCTGGAACAGGAGCCGCACGCCCGCGGCCCCGCGGCGGGCGAGGCTCGCCGCGAAGGCGCCCGGCACCACCACGTCGCGTCCGAGATCGGGCACGCCGAACAGGCTGGCATAGCCGGAGAAGTGGCCGTCCATGGGGGATCCTCGGATGGGACAGTGAGGGCGCGCCCCGCGCCTCAGGGTGTGCCCGGCGCCCCCGGCATCGCGGGCGGGTAGCCCACGGCCTCCCGCTTCTCCGCCGCCGACAGGAAGTCCGCGGCCTGGACCCGGCGCCACAGGGATTCCCGCTCGCCGGCCAGCGCCTCGATCCGGTCGAGGTCGGGCTCCAGGTCGATCGCCCCGAAGGCGGGTTCCAGCCAGCCGGCCAGCGCCCGGGCGGTGCGGGCCGCGAGGGGGATCAGGGTCTGGCGGTAGAGGGCGCGGTTGGCCTCGGCGTAGTTGGCGTGGGTGTTGTCGCCGGGGAGGCCGAGCAGCAGCGGCGGCACGCCGAAGGCCAGGGCGATCTCCCGGGCGGCCGCGTCCTTGGCCGCCACGAAATCCATGTCGCGCGGCGAGAGCGCGAGCGGCTTCCAGTCGAGGCCGCCCTCCAGCAGCAGCGGCCGGCCGGCATTGGCGGAACCCTGGTAGTTCGCCTCCAGCTCCGCCTTCAGCCGGTCGAATTGCGGCTCGGACAGCGTCGCCCCGGCGAAGACCAGGGCGCCGGACGGCCGGGCGGCGTTGTCGAGCAGCGCCTTGTTCCAGGCGCTCGCGGCGTTGTGGATGTCGAGGGCGGCGGCGGCGGCCGCGATCGGGGCGAGCCCGCCGGTCTCGTCCTCCGGGTGGAACAGCGTCAGCGCCAGGATCGGCGCCACGGCGATTCCCGGCTCGGGCAGGTCGAACCGGCGGCTGCGCCCGCCCGCCGTGTAGAGATAGGCCGCCGGCCAGCCGTCCGGGCCCGGCAGCACCCGCATCCGTCCGGGACGCAGGGCCTGGAGCGCGGCGACCCGCCCGTCGAGGCTCACCGCCTCCAGGTAGGCCGTGCCGGTGAGGAGGAGGTCGGCGTAGAGCGTCTCCAAGAGGTGCGGCCCGCTCTCCCGGGGGTTCGGCCGCGCCAGCAGGGCGAGCAGGTCGCCCGCGCGCTCGGCGCCGGGGCCGGTGGCGATCAGCGGCAGGCCGGCGGCGCTCTCAGCGACGAGCCGCACCGCCCGGTGGACGACCGGGTTGGCCTGGTAGCCGGCCCGGGCGAGCGCCGCCGGATCGCGGGGCGTCCAGCTGGCCCGTCCCTCGGCGTAGAGGGCGAAGGCCGGGGCCGCGGCGGCCTTGGTGGCGAGGGCCGGGCCGCCGGCGGCGCGGCGCGCGACCCGCGCCAGGCGTTCGAGGAGGGTCGACATGCCGGTCCGTTCCTGAGCTATGGTCACGCGATGCAGCCCCGGATCCCCACACGGCCCCAGGCGCGGCCCCAGGCGCGGTTCGGGGGACGGGTCCGGGGACGGGTCCGGGCGGAGTCCCGCGTCGCGGCGCGGGTCGCGGCTCTGGTCCCAGCGCTCGTCGTCGGGCCTCTGGGCGGGCCCCTGGCCGGGCCACTGGCCGCGCCCCCGGCCGCGCCGGCCCGGGCCGCGGATGCGCCCGCACCCGCGCCCCTGTGGCCGGAGCCCGACGGGACCCTGATCCTGGCGCGCCCCTTCGGCCGGTCCGAGATCAGCCTGCGCCTGTCCCGGCGGGTCGCCGGGGCGGTGGACACGCTGACCTGGGACGGCGTCACCTTCCTCGCCGACACCGAGCCCGGCGACGCCCTGCAGGCGCGGGCGGAGATCGGCTCCGGCGCCGCCTGCCGCCGGGCGAGCGAGGCCGGCACCCCGCAGGACGGGTCCGGCGCGCCCGCGGCCCGGCGGCTCCGCGCCCTGCGCGCCGGCCGGAGCTGGGCCGAAACCGAGACCCGCATGGCCTGGGACGGCCCCGCCGACCCGGCCGACGAGCCGCCCGCGGACTGCCCGACCGCCTCCGCGAGCCCCGCGATCCCGGCCCCGGCCCCGCTCCTGCGCAAGCGGGTCGCCCTCGGCCTGCCGGGCCTCGGCAACGCCGTGGAGGTGCAGGCGAGCTTCAACCTGACCGAGCCCGCGGCGGCGCTGCGTCTCGAACCCCTCGCCGCCGCGGTGCCGCCGGAGTTCTCCGCGGCCTGGCGCTTCGACCCGTCGACCGGCGGGCTTGCGCCCCTCGGCCCCGGAGCGGGGGAGCGGCCGGACCCGGTGATCCTGGCGACGCCGGAGGGCTCGCACGCCCTCGCGGTCTGGGCCCCGGGTCCGCCGGAGCAGGAGCCCGACGCGCCGCGGCCCGGCTTCGCGGTCGCGCCCGAGGCCGGGGCGAACCGCCTGAGCTGCCGCTTCCGGCTGGCGAACGCCGCCGCCGGCGCGCACGATTTCGCCTGCTACGCCCTGGTCGGCACCCTCGCCGACGTCCGGGCCGCCCTGCGGAGCCTGACCACGCCGCCCTGACCGGCCCGGCGCCGACCTGTGCTAGACTGTCCGGACCGACGAACCGATGGAGGTTCCGATGGACAGGAAGCAGGCCCTCGAACTCGCGATCTTCGTCATCGCGCTCGTCCCCTTCCTCCGCTGCCTCATGCCCTCCGCGACGCGCTCCCGGGGGCCCCGCCGCTCCGGCTCCCTCAGCTACGATTCGGGCTCCGGCGGCGACGGCGGCGCGATCTTCGGCGATGGCGGCTGCCACGGCAGCGACGGCGGCAGCTGCGGCGACGGCGGCGGCGGCGGTGATGGCGGTGGCGGCGGCGATTGAGCGACCGCTCGGGCGTCCAGGAGCCCGGCACGCCCAGGAACCCGGCACGCCCAAGAACCCGGCATGCCGATGTGCCGGGGTCGGGCAGCGACGACGGTTCGGGAATCGGAGCCGGGCCGCGGCGCCCGGGAAGGACGGCGGGGATCAACCCGACAGATGCGCCCCTCAATCCGCCCGCCGTCGGCGCGCAATACGGAGAATTACGGTGGGGATTCCCAGCTCAGGACCGCGTGCCGTGGCCTGATCGCTACAGATTTGGCGCACGACATTGTGTATACAGCATGCAGTTCGTTCCAGAGACCACGAACCGACTCCGGCGCGCTTCACCCGAAGCGCGCCGAATTGTTTCCGGCGACCGCTGTCACAACCGCCGGATCCGGGGCTCGGCCCGGGGCTCCAGCATCAGGTGCGTGAGCGCCCAGACCAGGGCATCGAGACGGTCGGGCGAGGTCCCGCCGGACAGGCCGTCCGGACCGAAATCGCACAGCTCGTCCTCCAGCGCCGGGAAGGCGCCGACGTGGTGGACCAGCCCGCGGGCGTAGAGCAGCGAGACCGGCTCGGCGCGCAGGTACTTGCCCCGCGTGGCGTGGACCCGGGTCACCGGCACGGCGGGGTCGCACTGGCCCAGCACGGCGGCGGCCATCTCGCCGCCCTGGTTGACCTCGACCACGAGGGCGTCGGCCCGGAGCCGGTGGTAGAGCGCCAGCGCCGCGGCCGCCCAGGCCTGCGGGGTGGCGCGGGCGAGGCTCGCGTCGGCCAGCACGTAGGCGTGCCCGCCCGCGCGCCCGGCCGCCACGATCCCGCAGGCGTCCGAGCGCGCGCCCGAGGCGGCGGGGGGATCCACCGCCACGACGATCCGCCCGAGATCGGGCGCCGCGGCGAGGCGGCCGGCCTCCAGGGCCGCGCGCGTCCACAGGCCGTCGTCCCGGTCGGCGATGAGCTCGCCGTCGAGTTCCTGCCGGCCGAGCCGCGTGCCGGCGTAGCGCCCGACCACCTGCTGGAGGAAGTCGGGCGCGAGATGCGCGGCGTTGTCGTGGGTCCGGGCACGGCTCACCACCGTGCGCGGGTCGGCGAGCAGGCGGCGGATCAGCGGCACCGGCCGGGGCGTCGTCGTCACGAGGTTGCGCGGCCGGGCGCCGAGGCGCAGGCCGAACTGCAGCATGTCGAAGGCCACCTCGGGCCGGCGCCACTTGGCGGCCTCGTCGCACCACGCGGCGCCGAATTGCGGGCCGCGCAGCGCGTCGGGCTCCTCCGCCGAGAAGGCGAGCGCGACGGCGCCGTTGCTCCACTCCACCCGGCGGCGGCTCGGCGACCAGGCGGGCCGGGCCCGTCCCCGCGCCGGCAGGCCGAGGAGGCCGGAGGGTCCCTCGACCATCACGTCGCGCACGTCGAGATGGGTCTCGCCCACCAGGGCGATCCGCCCGACCGGCGCGCCCGCGAAGGCCGGGTCGCCGCGCGCGAGGGCGTCGACCCACTCGGCCCCGGTGCGGGTCTTGCCGCTGCCGCGGCCGCCGATCACCGCCCAGGTGGTCCAGGGCGCCGCGTCGGGCGGCGGCAGCTGGTCCGGCCGGGCCTGGTGCAGCCAGTCGCCCGCGAGCGCCCGGAGGAGGTCCGGCGGCAGCGTCTCGAGGAAGTCAGGCAGCCGCCCGGCCGCCGACAAAGCCAGCAACGCGTCGCGCGATCTCCGCGCGCAGGGCGGGCAGGTCGGGCTCGGTGTCGGGTTCGGTGTCGCGTCCGGTGCCATCGCCCCCCTCCCCCGCGGCGCCGCGCGCGCCCTCCGCATCCACCGTGTCGAGGAGCCGCTTGAGGCCGCCGAGGTCGCGCAGGATTCGGGCGGAGTCGCCCGCGCCCGCCCCGGCCCCGCTCAGAGCCGCGTCGAAGGCGGCGATCTGCCGGGCGATGTGGGCGCGCAGACGCGCCCGCAGGGTCGCCGGGTCGGCCGCGGGGTCGCCGCGCCCGGTGACCGCCGGCGGCAGGTCAGCCCCGAAGGCCGTGGCCATCATCGCCGGGTCGAGCCGGCCGAGACCGAGGATCTCGGTGACGTCGCCGGGATCGGCGCCAGGCGTGCACAGCAGGCGGATCAGGGCGGCCCGGCGCGCCGCCGGCCAGCGCCCCGTCAGGAGCCGCGGCCGGTGCTGCCGCGGCCTCGGCCAGCCGGCCCGGGCGTTCCAGGTGTGCACGGTCTTCGGGTGGACGCCGAGAAGGGCCGCGATCGCGTCGCACGTCAGGTCGGTCTCGCGCAGGAGCGTCAGGGCCTCGGCGCGGCTGTCCGCCCTGCTGGGAGGGGGTGGCCACATCGGGGTCTCTCCGCACACGTCTCGACCGTGCCTGGTTGATACCCCGGCAGCGCGCCGGTGTCAAGCGTTAATTCCTATTTCTCGACTGATCTAGGACTTAAGGCATCGTTCGGTCTCAGCCCGCCCAGTGCGCCACGCCGCCGTGACCCGAGCAGGTGCCTCGACGGGTGTGGCTGAAGCTCCACGTGCCGTCCCGGCACTTGGCCGTGGCGCCCGCGGGCTTCCTGCCGTCGAGGCTCTTGGCCGGCCGGTGGACGTCGGACCCGTCCCGGCTGCGGTAGTGGCCGTGGCGGTCGAGGTTCCGGTCGTCGGGCTCCGAGAACGGCCGGGCGACGGCGCCGCCCGACAGGCCGAGGAGGACGAGGCCGGCGAGCACCGGCCAGCGGGCGGCGTTCGTCGCGGTCGGGACAGGCAGCACGGCACCCTCAAGGTTGTATCATCTGCCAAGAGACACAACCGGATCGGGGCGTCACGAACTATCTGTGGTTATCCAGAAGCCAGCTACAGGTTGTGCGCGTGGGTCACGGGGTGCGCGCGGGCCGGACCTCGGCCGGGGTCGTCCGACCGGCTCTCCGCCGCGTCCGCGCGCCCGGTGCGGCCCCGCATGTCGGCGGGATGCTGAACGGGCTCGAAAGGTATTGCCGCTAATGTCCCGGTGAATGGCAGATCTGAACGCGGTTCAGGACCGGAACGGCCGTCCGGTCGACACGTTGACCGGCGCCATCCGCACGCAGGCGTCGCCTTTCACGCAGTTCGTCAGAGTGAATCGGGTACAGAATGGTCGGTGAGCCACCAGGGTCCGGCGCGGAAGACCCGCTGGGCAACGGCCCCGCGGGGGATCCTGGTCGGGGCCCGGCGCAGGGCACCGCGGAAGCCGCCGCCCTCAGCGACAGCTTCAGGCGATTCGCCGACGTGGTGCCGCTGATGATGTGGCGCTCGGACGAGGCCGGTCAGGCGATCCACCACAACGAGTGCTGGCTGGAATTCACCGGGCGCCCCCTGGAGGCGGAGCTCGGCCTGGGCTGGCGCAGCGGGCTGCATCCCGAGGATTTCGAGCGGCACGCCCGGATCGTCGCCGAGGCGTTCGAGGCGCGGGCGCCCTTCACCGTCGAGTTCCGCCTCCGGCGACACGACGGCGAGTACCGCTGGCTGCTCGACACCGCCCGCCCCCTCGTGGAGGACGGCCGGTTCCAGGGCTATCTCGGCTCCTGCTTCGACATCACCGACCGCAAGCACGCGGAGGAGCACATCGAGCACGCGCTGGCCGAGAAGGAGGCGCTGCTGGCCGAGGTCTACCACCGGGTCCGCAACAACCTCCAGGTGATGGTTAGCCTGATCGGCCTCTACGGGCGGGCGGCCCCCGACCCCTGCCGCGGCAGCTTCGAGGCGCTGGGCCAGCGGGTCCGGGCGATCGCGCTGGTGCAGCAGCACCTGCACGAGGCGCCGCACATCGCGTCGATCGACCTCAAGGACTACCTGCACCGCCTCGCCTCCGGGCTCGGGCAGCTCCGGCGGGCCGGGCGGATCGGCGTCCAGGTCGGCGGCTCGGGGAACGGTCTCGTGGAGCCGCGCACCGCCAACGCCCTGGGCATGATCGTCGCGGAGATCGTGGCCGAGTGCCTGGACGCCACCGCCGAGCACGTCGCCTGCGCCATCGCCATCGACATCGAGGCCGCCGCGCCGCTGCGCCTCTCGATCGTCTCGAAGGTGAGCGACACGGCCGAGTCGGGCCGACCGAACGTCCCGAAGCTCGGCCCCCGCCTCATCGCCGCCTACGCGGCCCAGGCGGAGATCAGCGTCGCGGGCGATGCCAGCCCGGGCGACCCCCTGTGGCTGACCCTGCCGGCGGCGCGCCCAGGCCCGCAATGAGCGCCCGCGGCGCCGGACCCCGTCGCCACAACGGCGCGGCCGGCCTATAGCGGCCCAGACCTTTCCGGACCCGGCCGAGCATGCTCCCTCCCATCGACACCATCATCGAGAATTTCGAGATCGTCGAAGACGACGACATGCGGCTCGAATACCTGATCGAGCTCGGCCGCGCCCTGCCGCCGATGCCCGAATCGGAGCGGACCGAGGCGAACCGCGTCCACGGCTGCGAGAGCCAGGTCTGGATCGACACGCGGGCGGAGCCGGCGGACGGCACGCCGCGCCTCGTCCTGCACGGCTTCAGCGACTCGTTCATCGTCCGCGGCTTCGTGGCGCTGATGATCGCGCTCTACACCGGCAAGACGCCCCAGGAGGCCGCCGAGACCGACGGCCTCGACCTGTTCCGGCAGCTCCGCTTCGGCGCCCACGTCACGTCGAAGCGCTCCAACGGCGTCCGGGCGATGGCGGAGCGCATCCACCGCGACGCGGTCCGGCTCGCCGCCGAGGCCTGAGCGGCCTCACCCGCGCCAGAGGCGCAGGCGGGCTCGGTCCGGACCGGTCGCCTCCCGCTCCAGCCCGTAATGCTCGGCCAGCCGCCCCAGGGCGATGCGGGCCACGACCTTGGCGGAGCGGGCCGGCCAGCGGCGCTCGGCCTCGATCCGCTCCAGGCCCTTCAGGAATCCGCAGAGGTCGATCAGCAGGCCCGAGAGGTCGCTCCCGACCGCGTCGAGGGCGCCGCGCACCCGCTGCCGGGCCGCGATCACGTGGTCGGCCGCGGAGGCCGGGTCGCGCGGGCCGCCGCCGTCGATCCGGGGCGCCCCGAGATCCGCGCCCATCCGCGGCAGCAGGGCGGCGGTGGTCATGTCCCGCCGCAGCCGCTCCCCGGCCTCGAAGGCGGCCGCGTCGATGAGCGGCGCGCCGTCCCGGTCGCGCCGCCGCACCATCCAGGCCAGGGGGTTCTCGGCAGCGTTGCGCAGGGTCGGCCCGGCGCCGCCCTCCACGACGGCGAGGTCGCGGTGCTGGTCCGCGAAGGCCAAGTCGCCCGGCCGGGCCTCCCGGCGCAGGCGCGCCCGCCCGGCCTCGCTGATCGTCAGGCGCGTGCCGGCCGCGTTCCACGTCGCCAGATCGGCCGCCGCCAGGGCGCGCCCGGAGGCGGCCGCGAAGCGGCCGCTCCCCACCGAGATCCCGTCGCCGCCGCGCCGGGCGACCAGCGCGTCCTCGACCAGGGGGTCGGGCCGCGCGTAGGCGCCGGGCTCCCCGAGCCGCGCCAGCAGGCGCCCCGCCTCCGACGGGAGATCCCCCGGAGCGGCGCCGCGGCGACGCGTCCCCGCGGAGGCGGAACGGCCGCTCTTCACTCGCATGTTCATGTTTTGTTCCGTGTGTGCGACGACGGACGTGCGAAGCCTCCAGTTTCTCAGGAAAAATCAGAAGGTCAAGGCTTTTTTACCTACAACCCACAGCTATCTAGCGACGGCCGCGCGCGTCGGCGGCCGGTGCAGGATGTCGGCGATCTCACCCTCCGACTTGCCGCGGACTTCGTAGCCCATCGCCTCGAACCGGTCGATCAGCGCGGCGCTCTCGGTGGCGGAGCGCGCCGCCCAGGCGGCGAGGATGTCGTTCACCCGCTCCAGGTCCGCGGCGGGGTGATCGTCCTGCGGATCCGGCTGCGGATCGGGGGTCGCGTCCATGTCGGCACCTCGGGATCGAACCGGCGACCGTGGTCGAAGCCACGGCCCGCGGTTCAACGCCCCAGGCCGGAACCGGCTCCCGGCCGAGCCGGCATCGCCGCCAGCCCTCTTGGATCACCCCGGATCCGCAGCCGCCCTCAGAAGTCCCGCTGCACGCGCGCGCGCACCTGGATGACGTCGACGTGGCGGGCGGTCGAGACCGGGTTGGCGAGGTTGTTGACGTAGGCCGCGTTCTGGTTGGGATACCGGCCCAGGTCGAGGATGCGGCCGCTCTGCGGCCCGTAGCGCGTGTAGATCGCCTCGACGCCGATATCGAACTCCTTCACCGGCGACCAGATCAGGTTGCCGCCGACCACGAAGCGGTAGCTGTCCCGCAGGACCTGGCTCAGGTCGAAGAACCGCGTGCCGGGGGTGCCCGGCCCGGTCCCGGTCACGCCGAAATAGGCGCCCTGCGCCGCGCGGGCGCCGCGGGCGAAGCTCAGGGCGCCGTAGGAGCCGAAGAAGGCGGAGCGGACCGCGGGCGTCCAGTAGTGCAGCATCGCCGCCGTGAACGAGTAGCTCGTCGACAGCTCCAGGCGCTGCGTGAAGGGGTTGATCACGCCGTCGCTGAAGAACTGGGAGAAGGCCGCCCCCTGCACCGCGGTGGCCGATTGCGCCCAGGGGCCGTTATAGGCCGGCAGGCCGGTATACAGGGCGGTGCCCTCCCCGTAGGCGCCCTGCAGGTAGAGCGTGTCGCCGGTCGCTATCGCTGGCAGGTTGATCTTCACGCCCCCCTGCACGGCCCAGCCGAGGGCGGAGGCCGCGCCGCCCGGGGTGCGGTTGTTGCCCACCGAGACGGGCGCCCCCAGGTTGGTGCCGGCGAACGAGACGCTGCTGAGCAGGCCGTGGTTGACCTCGTGCACGGCCCCCGAGAGCTGCGCGGAGCCCCAGGACTGGTCGGAGCGCAGGACGCCGACGATGTCGGGCATGCGGCTGCGCTGGACCGTGTCCACGAAGCCCACCCCGGTCGGGCGGCCGGCGGCGTCGTAGCCGACGAAGACCGGGGCGACGGGGTTCCCGGGCGAGAGGATCGCGCCGGGATTCGGGAACGCCGAGGCCGCGGCGTTCTGGGACGCGTAGACCGGCGTGCGGCGGAATACCGGGTCCTCCATCGACAGCGAGGCGGACAGGCCCTTGCCTAGCGTCGCCGTGTAGGCGGCGAGGTTGGTCGAGGGATTGTCCGAGCCGATGGAGGCGACGATGAACTCGAAGTCGTGAGCGTAGAAATCGAAGAACGAGGAGGCGCGGCCGGCGGTGATGCCGGCGAACTGGATGAAGGCCTTGTCGACGTTGAACTGCTGCTGGGCCCGCCCGAACTGGTCGACGCCCAGGGCCGGGAAGGCGCCGCCGATCCGGTTCAGCGCGCCGGCATGCATGGTGGCGAAACCGGTCCGGCTCCCGGCGTCGAGGCGGAGGAAGGCGCGCAGGGTGCCGTAGGACGTCTGGGACCGGGCGTCGAGGTTGATCCGGAGGCGGCCCTGGTAGCCGCTGTAATCCCCCGGGGTGGCGGTCGCACTCCCCGAACGGCTGTAGGAAGGTTGGTAGGCGTACTCGTAGCGCGCGCGGCCGGAGAGGCGCAGGCAGGTATCGGTGCCGGGGATGAAGAAGAAGGCCTGGCCGTAGGCCGAGCAGATCCGCACGTGCTCGATGAGCTGCGATTTTCGCCGATCGGGAAGTTCCGCCGCCTCCGCCGGCAGACTCAGCAACCCCGCAACACCCGCCAGTACGCCCGTTGTCCCCCGCTTCGCACGATGTTTCCGGTACTCCGCACACACAACATGCATCGAATCGGCCATTCCACCATCCGCAAGTCCCCCTTCATGTCGGACGGATCGCGGAGCCGGATAATCCCAGAGCGATTTTCTCGGGCCTGTGCTCGGCTCGACTTGTCAGGATCTGTGGCGCACCCGCGGCGTTCCGGTGCCGCGTTGAGGCCGAAATCGGCCGCTGCGCCAAGTCCCTGGCGGGTTCGGGACCTTCGCCGAGACCGCACGATCGGGCCGCCCCGGCGCGGCTCCAGACGCCGCTCCGGCGCGGAACCGCGCCGGCGGATCGCGTCGTCGGCCGGACCGTTTCCCGCGCCACCGATGCCGGAAAGCAACGGATCGGCCCCGGTCCCGTGGCCGCGCCGTCCCGGCCGGCGATACGCGCCGCCCGCCCCGGCCGCGCCCCCGGACGCCTTGCATCCGCGCGCCCGGCGGGACACATCCCCTCACCCGGACGCGACACCCGCGCGCGACGGGACCCGACGGGAGAGACGATGACGGAGATCGGCCACGGCTTGCTCGCTCACAGGACCGGCGCGCCGGTGGCCGAGGCCCGGCCGCGACGCTTCAGCGTCCACGGGCAGGAGATCACCGACGACTACGCGTGGCTGAAGGCCGAGAACTGGCAGACGGTCCTGAAGGACCCGGCCGCGCTGCCGGAGGACATCGCCGCCTACCTGAACGCCGAGAACGCCTTCGCCGAGGCGGCGCTCGCCGGGAGCGCGGAGCTCCGGCGGCAGCTCGTCGCCGAGATGCGCGGGCGGATCCAGGAGGACGAGAGCGGCGTCCCCGAGCCGGACGGGCCCTTCGCCTACTACACCCGCCACCGCGAGGGCGGGCAGCACCCGCTGATCTGCCGGCGGCCGGCCACATCACCCGACGTGCCCGAGTCGGGCTTGGACCCGGACGAGACGATCCTCATCGACGGCGACCGCGAGGGTGAGGGCCTGCCGTTCTTCGAGATCGCCGCCGCGGTGCATTCCGACGACCACGCCCGGCTCGCCTGGAGCGCCGACACCAAGGGCTCGGAACTCTACACGATCCGGGTGCGCGACGTCGCCACCGGCCTCGATCTCGACGACCGGGTCGAGGCGACCTCCGGCGAGGCGGTCTGGGCCGCGGACGGCGCGAGCTTCTGGTACGTGGCGGTGGACGCCAACCACCGCCCCGCCAAGGTGATGCGCCACCGCGTCGGCACGGGGCAGAGCGAGGACGAGACCGTCTACACGGAGGCCGATGCCGGCTACTTCGTCCACATCGGCAAGACGCAGTCCGGCGCCTTCCTCGACGTGACGGTGAGCGACCACGAGACCTCCGAGGTCCGGCTGCTCGACCGGCACGCGGAAGACGCCCCCCTGCGCCTCGTCGAGCCGCGCACGCCGCTGCTGATCTACGGCGTCGAGCACCGCGGCGACCGCCTGTTCATCCGCACCAACGCGGACGGCGCCGAGGACTTCAAGATCGTCACCGCGCCGCTCGACGATCCGGGCCGCGCCAACTGGACCGACCTCGTGCCGCACCGGCCCGGGGTGATGATCCGCCACCTGCACCTGCTGGCCGGCCACCTGGTCCGGCTGGAGATCGAGAACGCCAAGCCGCGGATCGTCGTGAGAGACCTCGCTGACGGCACCGAGCACAGCGTCGCCTTCGCCGAGGAGGCCTACTCCCTCGGCCTGCGGGCCGGGCTCGCCTTCGACACGGCCACGATCCGCTTCGTCTACTCGTCGATGACGACCCCGTCGGAGACCTGGGACTACGACTGCGCGGCCCGCACCCGGCTCCTGCGCAAGCGGCAGGCGGTGCCGAGCGGGCACGACCCGGCCGCCTACGTGACCCGGCGGCTCTTCGTCACCGCGCCCGACGGCGAGCAGGTGCCGATCTCGCTGCTGCACCGGCGGGACCTCGCCCTCGACGGCAGCGCGCCGCTGCTGCTCTACGGCTACGGCTCCTACGGCACGCTGATGCCGGCGGCGTTCCGCACGAACCTGCTGAGCCTCGTCGACCGCGGCTTCGTCTACGCCATCGCGCATATCCGCGGCGGCACCGAGAAGGGCTGGCGCTGGTACCTCGACGGCAAGCGCGAGAAGAAGCCCAACACCTTCACGGACTTCATCGCCTGCGCCCGCGCCCTGATCGCGGCGCGCTACACCGCCGAGAAACGCATCGTCGCCCATGGCGGGTCGGCGGGCGGGATGCTGATGGGGGCTGTGGCCAACCTCGCGCCCGAGCTGTTCGCCGGCATCGTCGCCGACGTGCCCTTCGTCGACGTGCTCAACACCATGCTCGACGCGGAGCTGCCGCTGACGCCGCCGGAATGGCCCGAATGGGGCAACCCGGGCGAGAGCGAGGCCGCCTTCCGGACGATCCTGTCCTACTCGCCCTACGACAACGTCGCCGCCAAGGACTACCCGGCGATCCTGGCGCTCGGCGGGCTGACCGACCCGCGGGTGACCTACTGGGAGCCGGCCAAGTGGGTCGCGCGGCTGCGCGCCACCATGACGGGCGGCGGGCCGGTGCTCCTGCGGATCAACATGGAGGCCGGCCACGGCGGCGCCGCCGGCCGGTTCGACCGGCTGGAGGAGGTGGCGCTGATCTACGCCTTCGCGCTCATGGCGGTGGGGAAGGCGTAGAGCCGCCGCCCGTGCGGGCGCGGCGCTCCAAGGGGTGCTGCGCCTGAGGCCGTCACGCTGGCCAGCCCCACCCCCGCCCTCAGGACGCGGCCGGCCTCACGGCCGGGCCTCGGCCGGCGCCGGTGGCTGGGCAGCACCCTCCTCCGGGTTGCGCGGCCGCCTCGCCGCCTCCTCGGCGGCCTTGTCGGCGGCAGTCCTGTCCGCAGCGGCCTTCTCGGCCGCGGCCTTGAGGGCCGCCGCGCGGGCCCGATCCATCTCGATCCGGGCGCGGCGGCGCTGCCGCTCCACCTGGTCGGCCTCGGTCAGCTCGATCGTCTCCAGCTCGCGCTGCAGCACGAAGGCCGCGAGGCCGTTCGACAGGGTGCCGACGTCGAGCACCCGCTCGGGCGCGCCGAGCGGCCCGGTCAGGCCGAACTGGACCGCGGGCGGCCCGGCATTCCAGCCGCGGGGCACCGGGCCGCCCGCGAGCGTGCCGCGGGCGTCGAGGCGCCCGGCGCGCAGGTCGTAGCCGACGGTGCCGACCCAGCGGGCCGGCCCGAGATCGAGGTCGAACGGCCCGGCCCGCAGCACGCCCCCCACGATCGTGGCGGCGGCCCGGGCGGATCCGCGCGCCTGCGCGCCGCCCCGGGCGAGTTCCTCGGTGACGAGCGCCTGGAGCCGGCCCTCGCGGAGCGGGTCGTCCATCTCGGCCGCGCGGGCGAGAGCGCGGCCGAGCGCCGCGGGATCGGCCGCGGGCAGGCTCAGGTCCGTCAGGGTGAGCGCGCCGCTGCCCGAGAGGCTGTCGGCGAGGCCCGGCAGGGTCTCGGCCGTGGCGGCGAAGCGCAGGTCGGCACTCAGGCGGCCGCCGAACGGGCCGCCGGCCAGGGTGGGGAGCGCCGCGCCGTCGAGGCTGCCCGAGCCCGAGACCGAGGCGCCGGCCCCGAGCCGGGCGATCGTCACCGAGCCCGCGAGGCGGCCGCCGGCGAGCTTGCCGGTCAGGTCGCGCAGGGTCAGGCCCGCGTCGGCGAGGCCGAGGGCAGCGGTCGCGTCGGTGGCGACGAGGCCGCGGCCGAGATCCAGGCTGGCCACGCGGGCGTCGAGCGACAGGGCCGGGTGGGCGGTCGGCGGGCCGAACGCGCCGTTCGCCCCCGGCGGGATCACCAGGGCGGCCGCGAGCTGCGGGATCGACAGCCGGTCGAGGGCGAGGCGGCCGTGCAGGGCACCGCCTGCCGACCGCAGCAGCGTCCCGTTCACCCCCGCGCCCGCGACCGTGCCGGCGAGCGCGGCGGCGGCCTCGCCCTGCTGCCGCGACAGCGTGACGGTGAGGTCGGCCGGCCACGCGCCCGGTGCCAGGGTCGCGGCGCCGGCCAGCGTCAGGAACGGCGCCAGATCGGCCGTCTCGCCGCGGAGCGTGCCGCCGGTGGGGACGAAGTCGGGACCGACCAGGATCGGGCGGCCCGTGGCGAGGCGCAGGCCCGCGACCGTGCCGCTCGCCGTCAGGGCAAGGGACTGGCCGTCCGGCCGCTCGGCGGTCAGCCGAAGCTCGGCAGGTTGCTGCAGGCCGGCGAGGTCGGCGCGGCCGAACCACGGTCCGGCCCGCGGCGCCGTGAGGGTGGCGGTGCCGCCCTCGATCCGCGTGCCACGGCTCGCGAGCGTCAGGTCGAGGGTGCCGCCGCCGGCGCTGCCCCGGGCCTGGGTCCGCAGGGCCGCGGCCGCGCCGCCCTCCCGGTCGAGGGTGACGGCGAGGTCGAGGGGCGCGTCCCGCAGGAAGGCGGGCAGCAGGCGGATCTCGCCCACCCAGACCCGCTCGAGCAGGCCAAGCAGCGGCGCCGCCGCCGGCGCCTTGAGGCGCCCGGAGACGCGGCCGGTCCCGTCCGCGCCGATCTGACCGGACAGCCGGGCGCTGGCGCCGGCGAGGTCGGTGACGTCGAGGCTGTCGACCGCCAGGCCGGCGCCGTCCGACTGGATCCGCGCCGCGATCGTGCCGGTACCGGAGCCCGCGGTGCCGAACCGGACGTCCTTCGCCTCGAGCGTCAGGGCGAGGTCGGTGTCGCGCAGGGTGCCGAGGGTCGTCCCGAGGGGCGGCAGGCCGGCGATGTCGAGGCCGGTGGCGCGGATCTGGGCCTCGAACCGCCCGCGCTCGGCGCCCTCGGCGGCGGTGTAGCGGGCGTTCCCGGTGATCCGCGCCGGCCCGAGGCCGAGGCGCATGTTGCGCAGGGATAGGCCGGTCCCGGCGGCCGACAGGTCGGCGGCGGCCTCGATCTTCCGCCCGTCGAGGAGCGCGACGAGCGGCCCCTCGGCGCCGAGGCGGCGCAGGTAGCGGCCGAGCGCCTCCGAGTCGGGGGCGGCGAGCGCCACCGGGCCGGAGAAGCGCAGCGGCGCCGTCTCGACCTGCCCGCTCGCCGTGACGGTGGACTCGGCCGGGCCGGTCACCGCGAAGCGGCGCAGCAGCAGGCCGCCGGCCCGCTCCAGGGTGCCGGTGAGGGCGAGGTTCGACCATTCCTCGCCGCCCAGCACGGCGCTGCCCACCGTGAGGTCGAGGTCGAGCATCGCCGGCAGGCTGCCCGTCGAGCGCGGCAGGCCGCGGGCGATCAGGTTCTGCCCCTCCGCCGAGGCCAGGAAGGCGTCGAGGTCGAGGCGGCGGGCGTCCAGGGTCAGGCCGGCGCGCCACTGGCGCAGGTCGAGCCGTCCGGTGCCGCCGAGCCGCAGGGCCCGGCCGCCGGGGTCGATGGCGAGGTCGACGGCCTCGAAGCGCACCTGCGTGCCCCGGGCCTTGAAGGTGCCGGCCAGCGAGAACGGCAGGTAGGCGCCGGCCGCCTGGGTCGGCGGCCCGACGACGAGGCGGGCGGAGCCCTCGGCCTCGACCTGGGCGCCGCCGGATTCGGCGGGGACGAGGCCGAACCGCGCGTCCGCCTCGAAGCGCGGCGTCGCGTCGCCGCCGCCGGAGATCTTGGCGGCGAGGCGCCCGTCCGGTCCCGGCGTGCCGCTGACCGCCCGGAACGGGACGCCGCCGCTCGTCCCCTCGATCCGCCAGGGCCCGACCAGGGCCGGCGCCTGCAGGCGCAGGTCCTGGACGTAGAGCTGGTCGGTCCGCCCGGTGGCGGGGACCTGCGTGGTGACGAGGAACTGCTGGATGTGCAGGTTCTCGATGGCGAGGTCGCGGTCGCGCAGGGCCCCGCCGAAATCGGGCGGCAGCTTCAGCGTGTCCGGGCCGGCGACCGGGAGCTTGATCTCGGCCCGGCCGATCCGGGTCTCGGTGAAGCGGAACTCGCCCTTGAGGAGCGGCGCCAGGGCGATCTCGGCCTTGACGAACCGGGCATCGAGGCTGGGGCGGTCCGGATCGGCGCCGAGGTGGAGGCGGTCGACGCGCAGCCGCGGCGACGGCAGCAGGCGGACCTCGATCCGGCCGTCGGTCCGGACCGGAACGCCCAGGGACCGGGCGAGCGCCCGCTCGACGAGCCCGCGATGGGCCTGCCAGTCGACGAAGGGCGGGACCGCGAGCGCCGCCACGAGAACCAGGATGACGGCGCACGCCAGCGCGGTCAGAAGATCACGCAATGGTCCCGTTCCGCACCATCTCTGCGCGAGGCCGCGACCTCACCGGGCCGCCGTGCCCCGCGTGCCCCCGCGAGTCAGTCGCCACGGCCATAGCACGATAAGCCGCCGGGGGCGCCAGCGGCGATGCCACGGTCCCGAGCGGCGGTCGGGGCACGCGCGAGGTTCCTCGGGCATCCCGGGCCCGCGGCCTATGGATCGCGCGATCGGCCGCGGAACGCGACCAGCCCGAAGGACGCGGATCACCCCGGCGCGGACAGCCGCGCTTCATGGCTCCGCGCCCCCGCCGCGGCGCGAACGGCCTCGACGCCGTTCGCGATTTGGTCCAGGGAAGCGGGATGCAGAACCGCCCGCATCCGCAACCCACCGGGGACGGCGCGCCCGCCACGTCCATCGCCGCCCGCGCCATGGGCGCCCTCCGGCGCGACGCGGCCGGCTACCTCGAGGGGCTCAACCCCGAGCAGCGCCGCGCCGTCGAGACCACGGAGGGCCCGGTCCTGGTGCTGGCCGGCGCCGGCACCGGCAAGACCCGGGTGCTGACCACCCGCATCGCCCACCTGATCGCCACCAACCGGGCGCGCCCCTTCGACATCCTGGCGGTGACCTTCACCAACAAGGCCGCCCGGGAGATGAAGCACCGGATCGGCGCGCTGATCGGGCCGGCCGGAGAGGGCATGCCGTGGCTCGGCACCTTCCACGCCATCGGCACCAAGATCCTGCGCCGCCACGCCGAGCTGGTCGGGCTGAAATCCGACTTCACCATCCTCGGCACCGACGACCAGCTCCGGCTGATGAAGCAGGTCATCGCCGACCAGAACGTCGACGAGAAGCGCTGGCCGGCCCGGGCCCTGTCCCACGCCATCGACGGCTGGAAGAACCGCGGCCTCGGCCCCGAGCAGGTGCCCCCGGGCGAGGCCTCGGCCTTCGCGTTCGGCAAGGGCGGCGCCCTCTACACCGCCTACCAGGCCCGGCTGGCGACGCTGAACGCCGTCGATTTCGGCGATCTCCTGCTGCTCTGCCTCAAGCTCTGGCGGGAGAACCCCGACGTCCTGGCCAATTACCAGGACCGGTTCCGCTACATCCTGGTCGACGAGTACCAGGACACCAACGTCGCCCAGTACCTGTGGCTGCGCCTCCTGGCGCAGTCCCGGAAGAACATCGCCTGCGTCGGCGACGACGACCAGTCGATCTACGGCTGGCGCGGGGCCGAGGTCGACAACATCCTGCGCTTCGAGCACGACTTCCCGGGCGCGGTGGTGGTGCGCCTGGAGCGCAACTACCGCTCCACGGGCCACATCCTGGCCGCCGCCTCCGGGCTGATCGCCAGGAACGAGAGCCGCCTCGGCAAGACTCTGCGCACCGACGACGAGCCGGGCGAGCGCGTCACCGTGACGGGCGCGTGGGATTCCGAGGAGGAGGCGCGGATGCTCGCCGAGTCGATCGAGTCCCTCCAGTCGAAGCAGCATCCCCTGTCGGAGATCGCCGTGCTGGTGCGGATCTCGGCGCAGATGCGCGAGATCGAGGACCGGTTCGTCCAGCTCGGGCTGCCCTACCGGGTCATCGGCGGCCCGCGTTTCTACGAGCGCGCCGAGATCCGCGACGCGCTGGCCTACCTGCGCGCCACCGTGAACGTCAGCGACGACCTCGCCTTCGAGCGGATCGTGAACACGCCCAAGCGCGGCCTGGGCGACGCCACCCTGCAGCAGCTCCACACCTACGGCCGCGCCAACCGGCTGCCTCTGCGCATCGCCGCCGCGCGCCTGTGCGAGACCGACGAGCTGAAGCCCCGGGTCCGCTCGACCCTGCGGGCGCTGACCGAGAGTTTCTCGCGATGGGCGCGGCTCGCGGAGACGCAGCCGCACAGCGAGGTCGCGCAGACCATCCTTGAGGAGTCCGGCTACACTGAGATGTGGCAGAAGGACCGCTCCGCCGACGCCGCCGGCCGGCTGGAGAACCTGAAGGAATTCGTCCGCTCCATGGAGGAGTTCCCCGACCTCGCGGCCTTCCTGGAGCACGTCTCCCTGGTGATGGAGGCCTCGGAGGCGGAGGGCGCCGAGCGGGTCTCGCTGATGACGCTCCACGCCGCCAAGGGGCTCGAGTTCGACACCGTGTTCCTCCCCGGCTGGGAGGACGGCCTGTTCCCGAACCAGCGCGCGCTCGACGAGAGCGGCCGGGCGGGCCTGGAGGAGGAGCGGCGCCTCGCCCATGTCGGGCTGACCCGGGCGCGCAAGCGCGCGAAGCTGTCCTTCGCGGTCAACCGGCGCATCCACGGCCTCTGGTCCTCGACCATCCCGTCCCGGTTCATCGACGAGTTGCCCGAGACGGCGGTCGACGTGGTCGAAGCCCCGGCGCACTTCTCCGCCGGCGCCTCGCGGTTCGACCGCAACCCGACGCCGTTCGGATCGAGCTATGGCACGCCGGGCTGGCAGCGCGCGCAGGCCAACACCGCGCCGGGCGGCCGGTCCGGGTTCGGATCGGGGTCCGGAGGCGGCTTCCGCTCGGCGGGCCCTGGGGGCCGGTCCGGGGGCCAGTCCGGCGGTCCCCGCCAGATCGAGGGCGAGCTGATCGCCAAGTCGACGGGTGCGCCCTCGGCCTTCCAGGGCGGCCAGCGGGTCTTCCACACCAAGTTCGGCCCCGGAACGGTCGCGGCGGTCGACGGCAACAAGCTGACCGTTGACTTCGACAAGGCCGGCCGGAAGATGGTCCTCGACAGCTTCGTCCAGGCCGGATCGAGCTAGTCCCGCCGACCAAGCCCGGACGTGTCAGGGCGGCAGGGTCGGCCGGCTTCGCCCGCGCGGGCGGGGAGGATCGCGACCGTGCCGGATGCCGCGTTACCGCGACACCACCGTCCCGAACCTGATGCATCCGCGCCAGCCGCGCGGCTTTTTCGAAGCCTCGCCACCGACCGTCACCCCTTAGTCACACCCGGCGCGCAATCGTCGGGCGCGAATCGCACTGGTGCGCCAGTTGCATCGCGTATTCGGCCGCGCACGGAACGTCGTGACGCTCTCCACAGGCGGACGAGCGCGGGGCGGAACCTTCGGCCGTGGGCCGGTATTAAGTTCCGCAAGCGAGTAGAACCGGGAGCAAGCAGGTAAACGGCAGTTCAGAGACAGATCCAGGTTGGCAAGTCCCGTTGGAGTGTACATCCATGAAGAGACGCCGCGCACGACTTGAACTGGTTGAAGACCGCACGTCCCGCATTCATCGCACACGCTTCGACGAAGAACGCAATCTCGCTCCCATCCAGCCGCTCACCGAACGCCAAGCCGAGTACCTCGACGCCCTCGCCCGCTCGCCGCAGGTCATCGTCCTGGGGCCCGCCGGCACCGGCAAGACCTTCATCGCCGGCACCCGCGCGGCGGACCAGCTCCGCCAGCGCCGCATCGCCAAGGTGGTCATCACCCGCCCGAACGTGCCCTCGGGCCGGTCGCTGGGCTACTTCCCCGGCACCCTGGAAGAGAAGATCGCCCCCTGGGTCGCCCCGCTCACCGAGGCCATGAAGGAGCGCATGGGCGCCGCCGCCTTCGAGATCGCTCTGAAGACCGGCGACATCGAGATCGTCCCCTTCGAGGTGATGCGCGGCCGGACCTTCAAGAACTGCCTCGTGATCCTCGACGAGGCGCAGAACACCACGATCAACGAGATCAAGATGTTCCTGACCCGCATCGGCGACGATTGCCAGGTCATCATCAACGGCGACGTCTCGCAGACGGATCTCCGCGAGACCTCGGGCCTGCGGACCGTCATGCACATGGTCAAGAGCCGGATGATGCCGATCCCAGTGGTGGAGTTCACCCGCAACGACATCGTCCGCTCCGGCATCTGCGCCGAGTGGGTGAAGGCGTTCGAGGAAACGAATCTCTAAATCGGAAGTTGATGGCGGCGGGTCCTCGCAGACCCGCCGTGCCGTCCCCCGGCACGAGACGACTCTCCGCACCTCCCATTCGGGAGGATGAACCGGGCGCCGAGCCCGGCCTTCAGAGAACTGGAGTCTCCTCGTGAGGAAACTGACCTTCGCCTTCGCCGTGCTGGCCTCGCTCGGCGGCGCCGCCCTCGTCCAGCCGGCCTCGGCCGCGCCCGCGATGCCCGGCGCCGTGTCGGCGCCCGACGCGGTGACGCATGCCCGGATGACTCCCATGGAGCGGCGCATGATGCATCGCCGCATGGAGCGGCGCATGATGCACCGCCGCATGGAGCGCCGGATGATGCATCACCGCATGCACCGCCGCATGCATCGCATGTGATTGAACGGCGGAGTGGGGTCTTCCGGCCCCGCTCCGCTCGCCCGGCCGGAACCGGGCGTTGCTCCCCGTTCCGAAGATTCCTATCTCGTCGTCTCGAATCGCGCCGTCAGGCGGCCGCTGCGGCAGCCGGCCGATCCGGGAGACCCCGATGCCCCCCTCAAATCGACTGTTCGACGACCTCGCCCGCCTCATGACGGACGCCGCCGGCGCCGCCCAGGGCGTCCGCCGCGAGGCCGAGACCGTGGTCCGGGCGCAGCTCGAGCGCGTCGTCCGCGACCTCGACATCGCCTCCCGCGAAGAGCTCGACGTGCTCCGCGACCTCGTGACCCAGCTCCAGGCGCAGAACGAGGCCCTGACGGCCCGCGTGGCGGCCCTGGAGGCGCGATCCGGGAGCGCCGGAGCGGGCGCCGCGGGCCTGAGCGAGGTGGTCTGAGTCGCCGCGGCAACGCCGCGGGCTTTTACACAGGAAGCGGCGTCGACGATCCGGTTTCCTGTTCACTGAATGTGACCTGCACTTTGTGTCGCGAGTCACGGCCGGTCTATAGTCGGGCATAGGGTGATTCGGGGGCTGCGGGGCGATGTCCGCAGAGCTTCGACAGTCGATCGCGTCACCGCCGGCCTAGATCTGCCGGTCGTTCCAGTTCTCGGAGTGTTCTCGCGCTCCGGTTTCGCGTCACCGCCACGTCGGGCCGGATCTCGTCCGGGTCGTCCTTTTGGATCGTCATGCCGCTTCTCAACGTCGACTTCCACGACCCGGACCGGAACGAGCATCCGCTCGACGTCGTCGAGCGGCTGGCCTCCCTGCGCGACTGGATCTTCGACCGGGCCGAGACCGACGAGATGTCGGTCACGAGCCCCGGTCGCTGGACCGACTACAACGTCGCCTTCACGTGGATCGAGGACGTCGAGGCGCTCCACGTCGCCTGCGCCTTCGACCTCAAGGTGCCGGAGCGGCAGCGCACCGAGGTGATGCGCCTGATCGCGCTGATCAACGAGCAGCTCTGGGTCGGCCATTTCGACCTCTGGACGACCGACAGCGTGGTGATGTTCCGGCACGCGCTCCTGCTGACCGGCGGCGCCGTCCCGACCCACCCGCAATGCGCCACGATGATGAAGACGGCGGTCGACGCCTGCGAGCGCTACTTCCAGGCGTTCCAGTTCGTCCTCTGGGCCGGCAAGAGCGCCCGCGAGGCCCTCGACGCCGTCCTGTTCGAGACCGAAGGCGAGGCGTGACCGCCCCCGGCGCCTCCACGGCGCGGATGCCCGCCTCCCTGGTCCTGGCCGGGGCCGGCAAGATGGGCGGCGCGATGCTGGCGGGCTGGCTAAAGGCGGGCCTCGATCCCCGCCGCACCACCATCATCGACCCGGTGCCCGTGCGCCCGATCGTGGATCTCTGCGCCGAGCGGGGCATCGCCCTGAACCCGTCCGATCCCGAGCCCGGCGACGTTCTGGTCCTCGGGATCAAGCCTCAGGGCCTGGACACGGCGGCCCCCGGGCTCGATCGGCTCATCGGCCGCGACACGCTCCTCGTCTCGATCCTGGCGGGCAAGACCGTCGCGGATCTCCGCGGCCGGCTGCCGCGGGCGCGGGCGATCGTCCGGGCGATGCCCAACCTGCCGGCGAGCATCGGCCGGGGCGCCACCGGTGCCTGTGCGAGCTCGGAGGTCACCCCCGCGCAGCGGGCGGCCGCCGAGGCCCTGTTCGCGGCCAACGGCGCCGTGGCGTGGCTCGCCGACGAGGCGCAGATCGACGCCGTGACGGCGGTCTCGGGCTCCGGACCGGCCTACGTCTTCCTCCTGGCCGAGACCCTGGCGGAGGCCGGCATCGCGGCCGGCCTGGAGCCCGACGTCGCCCGCCGCCTCGCCCGGGCGACCGTGGCGGGAGCCGGCGCGCTCCTCGATGCCAGCCCGGCCGAGGCGGCGGAGTTGCGCCGCAACGTCACGTCGCCCGGCGGCACCACCGCGGCGGCCCTCGACGTGCTGATGCGGGAGGACGGCCTCAGCGCGCTGATGCGCGAGGCCGTGGCCGCGGCCCGTCGGCGGGCGGGGGAACTGTCCGGCTGACATCGGGCGTTGGCATCAAGGGCTGACATCGGGCGGCGTCCGTGCGGCATGGCCGCGCGACGGACCTGCCCTTCGCGGCCCGCCCGCCTACATGAGGCCACACGACCGATCAGACCGGGCGACCGATCCATGACCGACAGCAAAGCCCCCTCGAAGCGGCCCCGCAAGGCCGCGAGCCCCGCCAAGGCGGGCGACGCGCAGGAAGGCGCTGCCCGAGAGAGCGCTGCCCACGCGAGCGTCGCGCAGGAGAGCGGGGCGGGGGGGAGCGGCCAGACCGGGACAGCCGATTCGGGGGTGCAGGGCGGGGCGCCGAAGCTGTCGCCCCGGGAGGCCGCCGTCGAGGCCCTGATGCGCCTCGCCGCCGAGCAGCCCTGGAACGACATCGAGGTCAGCGACATCGCCCGGGAGGCGGGCCTGACGCTCGCCGAGTTGCGCGACCTGTTCCCGTCGAAGGGGGCGGTCCTCGGCGGGCTGACACGCATCATCGACCGCAAGGTTCTGGAGGGCGATCTCACGGGTCTCGAGGAGGAGCCGACCCGCGAGCGGCTGTTCGACGTGCTGATGCGCCGCCTCGACGCCATGGAGCCCTACAAGCCGGCGCTGCGCCGGATCGCCTACGCGCTCCGGGGCGAGCCGCTCTCGATGCTGGCGCTGAACGGCGTGATGCTGAACTCGCACCGCTACATGCTGGCGGCGGCCGGGATCGACACCGAGGGGTCGCTCGGGCAGCTCAAGCTGCAGGGCGTGGTCATCGCCTTCGCCCGCGTGACCCAGGTCTGGCTGGACGACGACGATCCGGCGCTCGCCCGGACGATGGCGCGGCTCGACAAGGAGATCCGCAACGGCGAGCGCATCATGGAGCGGGCCGAGGACGTTCGCCGCCTGACGGCGCCCCTGCGCGCCATCGGCCGCTCGTTCCTGGACCGGCGGCCGCGCGACCGGCGGAGCCGCGACGGCGACGGTGACGAGAGCGACCCCGCTGCCGCCATCTAGACCGGTCGCTCACGCGGCCTGGATGTCGCTGAGGAAGCTGTCGACCTCGCGCTTGACCGTCAGGGACTGCGTCGCCAGTTCGGCCGCCGCGCTCTGAACCTGCGCGGCGGCGCTCCCGGCCTCCCGGGCGGCGGCCAGCACGCGCGCCACGTTGGCCGAGACGCCCTCCGTCCCCCGCGCCGCTTCGCCGGCATTGCGCGAGATCTCGCCGGTGGCCGCCGTCTGCTGCACCACCGTCGCCGCGATGGCGCCGCTGATCTCGTTCACGGAGGCGATCGTGCGGGCGATCTGCGCCATCGCCTCCGCGGCCTGCCCGGAGGCCGCCTGGATCGCGGCGATCTGGCCGCCGATCTCCTCGGTCGCCCGCGCCGTCTGGGCGGCGAGCTCCTTCACTTCGGAGGCCACGACGGCGAAGCCGCGTCCCGCCTCGCCGGCCCGCGCCGCCTCGATGGTGGCGTTGAGGGCGAGCAGGTTGGTCTGGTTCGCGATGCCGGAGATCATCATCACGGCGGCCCCGATCTGCTCGGCGGCGGCGCGCAGGCTCGCCATGGCGGCGTTGGTCGCCTCGGCCTCGTGGGCGGCGTGACCGGCCACCGCGTTCGAGCGCACGACCTGCCGCTCGATCTCCTGGAGCGAGGAGACCATCTCCTCGGCGGCGGCCGCGACGGTCTGGACGTTGGCCGAGGTCTGGGCGGCGGCCGAGCTCGACGTCACGGCCTGGCTGTTGGTGTTGTCGGCCACCCGGGTCATCGCCTGCGCGGTCGCGTCGAGTTCGCTGGTCGCCGCCGTGACGATGTCGAGCGAGGCGGCGATCTTCGCCTGGAAGGCGTGGACGCGCTGCTCGACCCGCTCGGCCCGGCGCAGGCGGGCCTCCCGCTCGGCGGCCTGCGCCGCCTCGAGCTCCGCCCGCGCGACCGCGTTCTGGCGGAAGACGTCGACGGCCTTGGCCATCGCGCCCATCTCGTCGGTCGCCGCGCGGTACGGCACCGCGACGTGAAGATCGCCCTCGGCCAGCCGCGTCATCGCCTCCGTCATGCCGGCGACCGGTCGGATGACGCTGCGGGCCAGCACGAAGGCCAGGATACCCCCGAGGAGCAGGGCCGCGGCGACCAAGCCGATCAGGATGTACCGGGCCCGCCTCGCCGCCAGGGCGGTCTCCCGGGAAATAGTCTCGCCGGCGGCCACGATCCGGTCGCGCAGCGCGATGCCGAGCCGGTCGATCGCGTCGGCGTGGGGTTTGATCCCGGTCTCGAACGTCGCCTTCGCCGACGCCACCGCCCGATCGTACGTGCGGAAGCCGGCCGCGGCGGCGATCAGCGCGTCGCGGACGGCCCTGACCTGCTGCCCGAAGACCGCGCCGCCCTGCGCGTCCTTGAACGCATCCAGGGCCGCCAGAGCCTGCTCGACCCGCTGCTCGAAGGCGTCGCGGTCATGTGCGTCCAGGCCGATCACGAAGCGGGCCGACGCGATGCGGGACCGCAGGACGGCGTTCTCGACGTGCTCGACCCGCGCGAGCATCGCCTCGCCGGCCCGGGCGCGCACGTCCGCGAGCAGGCTCGCGAGAAGGGTGGTGAGCGCGTTGCCGGTCTCGTAGAGCTTCGTCCTGGCCTCGCGCAGGCTCGCCCCCGACGCCGCGAGGCGTTCCAGCTCCGGCTTCATGGCGCGGGCGGCCTCCCGCACGTCGTCGTAGAGCTTCCGCCCCCCGTCCGTCATGGCCAGCGAGAAGTATCGGTCGCAGGTCTGCTCGATCGCCTGCCGGGCCTGCTCCATCGCGGCGATCAGGTCGGGATCCGGCTGGAGCCGGTACCGTTCGGCCGTCCCGACGAGGCGTGCGGCGTGACCGTCGATCATCAGGACCGACTGCGCCCCCCGCTCCACGCGCTCCTGAAGCGCGTGGTCCGCGCCGATGACAGCCTGCTGGTAGATCGCGAATGCGCCGATGATGCCCGTGATCATGACGAGCATCGCAAATCCCGCGTAGAGACGAGCGCGTATCCCAGTTCTCACAGACGTATCTTCCACAGAAGAGGCCAGACTTTCGGCCTTACGATAGACGATACGATCATGACAACATCGTGTCGCGCGATCAAGTTCAACTTGTATTATAGATGATAGACGACAATACTTAGAGACAGACCCGATATCTCGGGCGCTCGAGGTGACCAAACCTGCCGGGCTGCGCGCGCAAACGGCAATCGGTGCGTTCTCGTCGCGATGGATCAGTTCTGACGGCGCCTCCCAGTCCGCCCGGAAGCTTCGCCCTGCGCGTGTCCGCTGCCGAGCGGCGTCGAGACTTCGCGCGGTACACGCTCGCGCTGGATCACGCGGGCGATGCACTTGCATTGCGGCACGGTCCGGCCCGCGTTGCTGACATCGGGCAGGAAGACCCGCGCTACAGTCCCGACCTTCGGGGAGACATGGCGACGGCCTGAAGCGCGTCGGCCGCGATTCGATCGACGGGTCGCGCAGACCCTCGGCTCGCGGGCCGTCCGGGTCGATCAGGCCTCGCGCCGGAGTTCAGGCGGCGCGGCTCGCCAGCGCCTCGCGCATGGTCGTGGCGATCATCCCGTTCTGGAACTGGTCGCGCGGGACCAGCAGCGCGTCGGGCACGCGGACCGACGCCTCAGGCCCCATGGCGTCGACCGGGTCGCTGGCGAGGATGATGCGCAGGGCCGGGCGCAGGGCCCGGGCCTCGACGGCCAGATGCGCGCAGCACAGGCCGCCCTGGAGCGCGGTATCGACCACCAGCACGTCCACCGGCAGGCCCAGGGCCAGCACCGTCATGGCGTCGACGCCGCGGTCGCAGGCGGTGACCTGGTAGCCCAGCATCCGGACCTGGGCCGAGACCTCGTCGCGCCAGCGCTTGTGGCGGCCGACGACCAGAACCTGGATCCGGTAGCAGCTGCCCTGGGGAAGGCTGCTCGAGGCAGTCTCGTCGTCGGCTGGGGGCATTCCGCACTCGACTTCGCGCTGGCTTTGCGATGCAGCATGCTAAGCTGGGATGCAATCCACACGCAAGCCCGGCGCCGTCATCGCGCCGCATTCGGCGCCGCCGTTGCACAATGGCGAAGCACTCCGGCGGCCTGATCATAGGCTGGGCACGGAGTTGACGCCGGCGGGGTCGCGCGGGCAACACCGGGCCGCCGCGGGACCTGAGCCGCGCGCTGCCGGAGCCCGAGCCGATGTCGTCCGCGAAAGCCCCTCCCGTCTCCCCGCTGGCGCCCACCGCGATGCCCGATCTGCCGCCCCTGCCGGGCGTGCGAATCGCGACCGCCCAGGCGGGGATCCGCTACAGCGGTCGCACCGACGTGCTCTACGTGGCGCTGGAGGCCGGGACCCGGGCCGCGGGGGTGTTCACCCGGTCGAAGTGTCCCTCGGCGCCGGTGGATTGGTGCCGCGACGCCCTGGCCGACGGGTCGGCGCGGGCGCTCGTGGTCAATTCCGGCAACGCCAACGCCTTCACGGGCCGGCTCGGGCGCGACGCGGTGGCGCGCACCGTCGAGATCGCCGCGGAGGCGGCGGGCTGCGGCGCGCGCGAGGTCTACGTCGCCTCGACCGGCGTGATCGGCGAGCCGCTCCCGGCGGAGCGGTTCGCGGGCGTGCTGGTGGACTGCGCGGCCCGCGCCGAGGACGGGCCTGCCGCCTGGAGCGAGGCGGCCCGGGCGATCATGACCACCGACACCTTCCCGAAGCTCGCGACGCGCACGGCCGAGATCGACGGCGTGCGCGTGACGATCAACGGCATCGCCAAGGGCGCCGGCATGATCGCCCCCGACATGGCGACGATGCTGTCCTTCGTCTTCACCGACGCGGCCCTGCCGCAGGACGTGCTGCAGGCGCTCCTCTCGGCCGGGACGAAGACGAGCTTCAACTGCGTGACCGTGGACGGCGACACCTCCACCTCCGACACGCTGATGCTGTTCGCCACCGCCAGGGCCGGCAACCCGGCGGTCACCGATCCCGCCGACGCGCGCCTCGCCGGCTTCCGGGAGGCGCTCGACGGCCTGCTGGTCGAGCTGGCCCAGCTCGTCGCCAAGGACGGCGAGGGCGCGCGCAAGTTCGTCACCGTGCGGGTCACCGGCGCCGAGAGCGACGCCTCCGCGCACCGCATCGCGATGTCGATCGCCAACTCGCCGCTGGTGAAGACCGCGGTGGCCGGCGAGGACGCCAACTGGGGCCGCGTGGTGATGGCCGTGGGCAAGGCCGGCGAGCCCGCCGACCGCGACCGGCTCGCGATCTGGTTCGGCGACGTGCGGGTGGCGGTCCAGGGCGCCCGCGACCCCGATTACAGCGAGGCGGCGGCGAGCGCCGTGATGCGCGAGCCGGAGATCGCGGTCCGGGTCGATCTCGGCCTGGGCAGCGGCGCGGCCCGCGTCTGGACCTGCGACCTGACCAAGGCCTACGTCGAGATCAACGGGGATTACCGCTCGTGAGGGCGGTCCTGTCCGGCGCCCTCCTCGTCCTGAGCCTGGCGACCGCGGCGCGGGCCGACGACGCGGCGTGCAAGCGCCACATCAGCGTCGTCGGGCGCGCGTCGGAGACGCGGGCGCCGGACTTCGCCGAGGTGACGATCGGCATCGAGGCGCGCGGCGCGAGTGCGGCGGCCGCCCTCGACGCGGCCTCGAAGGCGGTGGCCGGGGTCTCAGCGCAGGCCCGCGCCCTCGGGATCCCGCCCGCCGATCTCGGCACGGCCGCCGTCACCCTGCAGACCGCGACCCGCACCGTCGCCCGGCCGGGGGGCGCCGTCACCGAGGAGCCCGACGGCTACCGCGCCAGCAACCTCGTCACCGTCCGGCTCGCCGACATGGACCGCCTCGGCGACCTGCTCCGGCAGGCCCTCGACTCCGGCGCCAACCGCATCGATGGCGTGAGCTTCGGGCTGCGCGACCCGGACAAGAGCGAGGCGGCCCTCCAGGTGGCGGCGACCCGGGACGCGCGGAGCCGCGCCGAGGCCCTCGCGGAGGCGGTCGGCGCCAAGCTCGGCCCGCTCTGCACGCTGAGCACAACCGCGGCCGGCACGCCGTACCGCCCGGTGCTGGAGATGGCCCGGGCGGCGCCGATGGCGGCCAAAGGACGGCGGGTGCCGCTGGAGGCGGGCACGATCCCGATGTCCTCCGAGGTCTCGGCCACCTTCGCGGTGGCGCAGTGAGCGCCCCCGGAAGCACCCCCAATGGCCTCCCCCTGCGCCTGCTCCTCGTGGTCGCCGTCGCCCTCGTCGACGTCGACGGCCGCGTCCTGGTGAGCGAGCGCCCGGCGGGCAAGCAGCTCGCCGGCCTGTGGGAGTTCCCCGGCGGCAAGGTCGAGCCCGGCGAGCGCCCCGAGCAGACGCTGATCCGCGAGCTGGCGGAGGAGCTCGGCATCCAGGTCGAGGAGCCGTGTCTCGCGCCGCTGACCTTCGCGAGCCACGCCTACCCGGACTTCCACCTGCTGATGCCGCTCTACATCTGCCGGCGCTGGACGGGGACGCCGCGGTCGATGGAGGGGCAGGCGCTCAAGTGGGTGCGCCCCAAGGCCCTGCGCGACCTCGCGATGCCGCCCGCCGACGCGCCGCTGATCCCGTTCCTGATCGACCTGCTGGATTCCTGACCCCGTCGCGGGCCGCCCTCACAGGGTCAGGATCGACTCGACGACCTCCTGCACGTCGAGCGCCTCCGCGAAGGTGGCGAGGTGGTGGGGCTCGCCGCGCGCCATGCGGACGACGCCCTCGAGCTGGCGCCGGAGCGTGATCGGCCGCAGCTTCTCGTTCGGGATCGCGTCGGGCTCCGGCTCGAAGCGCCCGTCGGCGCCCCGCCGCTCGGCGATGGCCCAGTCGCGCAGCCGGACGGCGCCCGCGTCGCCCTCCAGCGTCCACGTGTTGTGGTCGTCGGCCGCGACGCCCCCGACCCGGCCTGTCAGGGTGACGGGGATCCCGCCCGCCGTGAGCGTCACGTCGATCGCGCGCTCGGACCGGCCCGGTTCCGGGAAGGCGATCCGTCCGGCGAGACTCGCGAGCGGGCCGAGTTGGCGGCGGGCCAGGAACAGGAAGTGCGAGACCACCTCGCGGGTGAAGCCGCCCTCGCGCCGCGCGTCGAGCCAGCGGGCGGCGTCGGCCTGCCAGGGCCGGGGCCAGCGGGCGAACGCCACCGCGACGGTGAGCGCCCGTGGCGTGCCGACCGCGCCGGCCGCGATCCAGCGCTCGATCGTCGCCACGCCCGGCGACGAGGCGAACGGGAAATTGACCGCGCCCGCGCCCCTCGCCTCCGCCACGAAGGCGCGGGCATCGGCGCGATCGATGGCCAGCGGCTTCTCGCAGAAGACGCTCCGGCCGGCCGCCAGGGCGGCGCGGGCGTAGCCGAGATGCGAGGCGGGCGGCGAGGCGACGTAGACGCAGTCGCTCGCCGCCACGACGGCGGCGGAATCGGCCACCCGCGGCACCGCCGGGAAGGCCGCGCCGATCCGGTCCAGGGCCGCCGGGGCCGGATCCCAGATCGCCGCGACCCGCACGGGCGAGTCCGCCGCCCCGTGGATCGCGCCGAGCAGGCGCTCGGCCATGATTCCCGCGCCGATGATCCCGATGGTGAGCGGTGCGTCGGAGGTCGGCATGCGGGGATCCGTGCGGCTTCTGGCGTCTGACGGGCCGCGGGGCGCGGCCCGTCGCAGGCTTTAGGAGCCCGAACCGGCGCGGGGAAGACCGCCGGTCAACGCGACCCGGGATCTCAGCCCTGGATGAAGGCGAGCAGGTCGGCGTTGAGCCGGTCCTTGTGGGTGGCGGCCAGCCCGTGCGGGGCGCCCGGATACTCCTTCAGCACGGCGCCCGGCACGAGCTTGACGGCGGCGCGCGCGGCGGCGTCGATCGGCACGATCTGGTCGTCGTCGCCGTGCACGAGCAGGGTCGGCACGTCGATGCGCTTCAGGTCCTCGGTGAAGTCGGTCTCCGAGAAGGCCGCCACGCAGGCGTGCACGTTCCGCAGGCCCGCCATCATGCCCTGCATCCAGAACGTGTCCCGCAGGCCTTCGCTGACCGCGGCGCCGGCGCGGTTCGCGCCGTAGAACGGGCCGCTCAGGTCCTTGAAGAACTGGGACCGGTCGCGCAGGACCGAGTCGCGGATTCCGTCGAACACGTCCCGGGGCAGGCCGCCCGGATTCGCGTCGGTCCGGACCATCTGGGGCGTCACGGCCCCGACCAAGACCGCCTTGGCGATGCGCGCCGTCCCGTGCCGCCCGATGGTGCGGGCGACCTCGCCGCCGCCGGTGGAGTGGCCGACCAGCACCGCGTCGCGCAGGTCGAGATGGGCGATCAGCCCGGCGAGGTCGTCCGCGAAGGTGTCCATGTCGTTGCCCGACCAGGGCTGCCCGGAGCGACCGTGCCCGCGCCGGTCATGGGCGATGACCCGGAACCCGCGCTCCGCGAGGAACAGCATCTGGTCCTCCCAGGCGTCGCCGTTGAGCGGCCAGCCGTGGCTGAAGACCACCGGCTGCCCGGCGCCCCAGTCCTTGTAGTAGATCTGGGTGCCGTCCTGCGCGGTGACGTAGGGCATCGTGGTCTCCCGAGGGTCGAGAAGGCAGAGGGCGAGAAGCAGGGGTCGCGCGGACCGACGGACCGGTCAGGCTCGGCCCTGCCGCGCGTCGAGGCTGAGCGGGCCGGCCCCGAAGGCCGCGACCTGAAGCAAGCCGCCGGCCATGGCGAGGTTCTTCAGGAAGTGGAACATCTGGTTCTGATCGCCGAGGGCCGCGTGGAAGGTCACCGCGGTGGCCACCGCGAAGAGCGCGAGGGCCAGGGCGACCAGCCGCGTGCGGTAGCCGGCGACGAGCAGCAGCCCGCCGACGACCTCCACGGAGGTCGCCGCCGCGTAGGCGAGCGGCGGCAGCGGCAGGTGGGCGGCCTCGATGGTGGCGAGCGTCGCGGCCGGGGCCGCGAGCTTGCCGGCGCCGCTCACGAGGAAGATCGCGCTCATCAGGACCCGGCCGGTCACCGGCAACAGGGCGGTCGCGCTGGAAGAATAGATCGGGGGCATCGTCGAACGCTCCGTCCTGTCGTGCGCGGCCGGCTCAGGCCGCTTCGGGAAGTGTGAGGCCGCGAAGCCAGTTCAGCGCCAGGCCGATATCGGCCTGCGACAGGCCGTGGCCCGTCGGCAGGATCCGGTGCTCGACGCGAACTCCGGCCGCGGTGAGCTGCTGCGCGAGGCGCCGCGCGTTCTCGACGGGCACGATCGGGTCCATCGCCCCGGAGAGGATCAGGACCGGCCGGCCGGCGAGATCCGCGGCCGGGGGCTCGGCGAACGGCACCATCGGGCGGATCAGGACCGCGCCCGCCAGGGTCTCCGGCCGCAGCAGCAGCAGCGACGCGGCGATATTGGCGCCGTTCGAGAAGCCCAGCGCCACCGGCGTCCCGAGCCCGTACCGCGTCCGGGCGGCCGCCACGAAGGCCGCGAGGTCGCCGGTGCGGCGGCGCAGGTCCGCCTCGTCGAAGACGCCCTCCGCCAGGCGCCGGAAGAATCGCGGCATGCCGTTCTCGCTGACGGCGCCGCGGGGCGCCAGCAGGGCGGCCTCCGGCGCGACCGTGCGGCCGAGGGGCAGGAGGTCGGTCTCGTCGCCACCGGTCCCGTGCAGGAGCAGCAGGGGACGGGCGGTGTCGGGACCGGGCTCGAAGCGGTGGATGAAGCCGGCGGTGTCCTGGGTCATGATGGCCTCACGGGTGACGGGGAGAGGTCCCGCCCCGCGCGGGCGCGGGGCGGGCATGGTGGTGTCGCGGCTCAGGCGACCTTCGGCAGGACGGCCTCGATCTCGGCCCGGTGCGGCTCGAGGCCGGCGGGGAGCTTGAGGGCCTGGCCGAGGGCCTCGATCGGCTCGTCCACCGCGAAGCCGGGCGCGTCGGTGGCGATCTCGAACAGCACGCCGCCGGGCTCGCGGAAGTAGATCGAGCGGAAGTACTGGCGGTCGCGCTGCTCGGTGACGTGGAGCCCCCGCGCCGCGAGCGCCCGGCCCATCGCGGCCTGCGCGGCGTCGTCCGCCGCCCGGAACGCGATGTGGTGGACCGAGCCCGCCCCCGGGCGGCCGGGCAGGAACCCGCCGACGGCCCGCAGGGTGACGAGACCGCCGAGCTCGGCGCTGCCCGCGAAGCGGATCAGGTTGCCCTCGCGGCCGACCTCTTCCAGCCCGAGCACCTCCGTGAGGATCGCGGCGGTCGCCTCGGCCCTGTCGAGGAGGAGCGTGACGCCGTGCAGGCCGCGGATCGCGTGCTCGGCCGGCACCTCGCTCGACGCCCAGCCCTCCGCGTCGCCGACATCGACGCCCACCAGCGCGAGCATCATGCCGTCCGGGTCGCGGAAGCGCAGCGTCGGCGCGCCGAAGACCTGGACCAGCGGCTCGTGGGCCACGCCCTTCTCGATGAGCCGGTGGGTCCACCAGCCGATGGAGGCGCGGGGAACCCGGAAGGCCGTCTCCTGGGTCTCGCCGATCCCGACCCGGCCCGGCGCGGCGTGCTCGACGGGGAAGAAGGTCAGGATCGTGCCGGGCCGCCCGGCCGCGTCGCCGTAGTACAGGTGGTAGGTGCCCGGATCGTCGAAATTGACGGTCTTCTTCACCAGACGCAGCCCGAGGATTCGGGTGTGGAAGTCGAGGTTGCGCAGGGCCGGCCCGGAGAAGGCCGTGACGTGGTGGAGGCCGGTCTGAACCATGGCGATGTCTCCCGACGGAAGGCCGCGGCGGGCGGCCTGTTGCGATGACGGGAATGTGCCCCTTGCCATGGGCGGCGAAAATAGAAACGGTGGAAACCTATCGTTTCCGGATCTGATCGATGAGACTGCCCGATTTCGAGGCCTGGGCCGTGTTCGCCAAGGTGGTGGAGACCGGCTCCTTCGGCCGCGCCGCCGCGGAGCTCGGCCTGTCGAAGGCCACGGTCTCGAAGGCGGTGAGCCGGCTCGAACTGCGGATCGGCGCCCGCCTGTTCAACCGCACGTCGCGGAAGCTCGCCCTCACCGAGGCCGGGCAGGCCGCCAAGGACGGTGCCGCGCGCATCCTCGCCGAGGGCGAGGCCGCGGAGGCGCTGGCGACGGCGGGCGCCGCGGAGCCGCGCGGGCTGGTGCGGCTCGCGGCGCCGATGACCTTCGGGGTGATGCACGTGGCCCCGATCCTGCCGGCCTTCCTCCGGGAGTACCCGGCCGTCTCGGTGGATCTCCACCTGTCGGACGCGGTCGTCGACCTCGTCGGCGGCGGGTTCGACATCGGGCTGCGCATCGCGGCCCTGCCGGATTCCTCCCTGCGCGCGCGCCGGCTCTGCGAGATCCGCCGCTCGCTGGTCGCCACGCCCACCTATCTCGACCGGCACGGCCGGCCCGAGCACCCGGACGACCTCGTCCACCACACCTGCCTCGGCTACGCCTACCTGCCGACGCCGGACCGCTGGCGCTTCGTGGACGGGAGCGGCGCGGAGGCCGTCGTGGTGCCGGCGGGCCAGCTCCGAGCGAACAACGCCGAGGCGCTGGCGCCGGCACTGCGGGCCGGCCTCGGACTCGCCCTGCAGCCCGATTTCATGATCTGGGACGACCTCGAAGCCGGGCGCCTCGAGCGGGTGCTGCCGGCCTGGTCGCCGCCGCCGATCGCCCTGCACCTCGTCATGCCGCCGGGCGATCCGCGGCCGGCGCGTGTGACGGCTCTGATCGCCCATCTCGCCCAGACCCTCGGCCAGGCGCCCTGGGCCGCGCCGCCGCCGCGAGGCCACGCGGCGGACCGGTGAGTCCCGCGCCGGCGGGCGCGATCCGGGCGCGTCATTCACCTGGATCAATGCCGTCTACGCGAACCTGCGTTACCGGCGAGAACCGTGCCTCCGAAGACGGCCTGCTCCTTGCTGGTGCATCTGTCGGAGAACGGCCGAGACTTGCCGCGTGGCCAGGAATCTCGGCCAAGAAAACTTCAAGTTTACCCAGGACAATCTGGCATTGGACAGCGGCGCATTTTCCGGGCAGTAAGACGCCTTGTATACATGTATACGATTCTGTTGAGGCGTCGATGTCCCCTTTGGTTCCCGGACGCCCCGCACCCGACCGGTTGCGGCACAAGACTGTGGCGGCGGCCGTGGCAGACTCGCTCCGCGAGCAGATCCTGAACGGTGAACTGCCGCCGGGGGTGCAGCTCCGCCAGGACGCCCTGGCGGAGGAATTCGGGATCAGCCGGATCCCGGTGCGCGAGGCCCTGCTCCAGCTGGAAGCCAGCAAGCTCGTGCGGATCGTGCCGCATCGCGGGGCGGTCGTGACGGGTCTCTCGCTGCAGGAGGTCGAGGACATCTTCCAGCTGCGCGTCCAGCTCGAGCCGGAACTGCTCCTGCTCTCGGCCCCGCACCTGACCCGCGACGACATCCGCGATCTCGACGCCCTCTCGAAGGAGTACGGCGCGGCGCTGGAGACCGGTCAGGTCCTCCGGTGGGGCGACCTGAACAGCCGCTTCCACCTCGACCTGATCCGGCACGCCGGCCGGCCGCGGTCGCTGGCGATCGTCTCCGCGCTGCTGCAGGATTGCGAGCGGCCGACGCGGCTGCAGATCGCGACCTCCGAGGACGCGACCCGCGCGGTCAGCGAGCACGCGCAGATCCTGGCCCTGTGCGAGGACCGCGCGTTCGAGGCGGCGGCCGCGTGCCTGCGGCGCCACATCGAGCATGTCGGCGCCTCGCTCATCGCCCTCTACCGGGGGGCGCTCGCCGAGGCCTGATCGTCCGCGAGGCGGCTCAGTCCGGCTTGGCCGACCGGCCGCCGATCCGGCCCGGCAGGCGGGTCAGGCGATCCTTCATCTCCAGGACCTTCTGGACCTTCGAGCCGAGCGTCAGGAGCTGGACGAGGCGCTCGGTGTCGAGGCGGCGCACGTCCGCGTACCAGCCGGCGAACAGCTCGAAGAGGTCGTGCATCTCCCGCAGGCGCGCCTGGGCGTGCCGCTCCTCCTCGGTCGCCGGCTCCTGCATCAGGAGCTCGCGCAGGAGGGTCAAGGTCGGGTCGACCTCGCGCTTCTTGCGCTCCTCGACCAGCGTGCGGACGATCTGCCAGATGTCCTCGGGCGTCGTGAAGTAGTCGCGCCGGTCGCCGGGCCGATGCTGGAGCCGGACGAGGTTCCAAGCCTGGAGCTCCTTCAGGCCCATGCTGACGTTGGAGCGCGACACGCCGAGCCGCTCGACGATCTCGTCGGCGTTGAGCGGCCGCTCGGCCACGAACAGCAGGGCGTAGATCTGCCCCACGGTCCGGTTGATGCCCCAGCGCGAGCCCATCTCGCCGAAATGCAGCACGAAGGTCTGGACGAGCGGGGGCAGCTGCACGGCAGGGATCCGACGCGGCGAGAGGTCAGGCGGGCGCCCCCCGGTCTATCAGCTCTTGAGCCAATACCGCAGGACCGTCGCGACGAAGCCGAGGCCGACGATGCTGGAGGCCCAGAGCCCCGCGAACCACGCGAGGCGCTTCCAGAGGGGCTGTGCTGCTGCGGGTGCCATCAATGATATCCGTGCGCGTCGACCTTGCCGCGGAAGACCCAGTACGCGTACGCGGTGTAGGCCAGTATGATCGGGATCAAAACCGACGCGCCGGCCAGCAGGAAGATCTGGCTCGCCTCGGGCGCGGCCGCCTGCCAGATCGTGATCCGGCCCGGCACGATGTCGGGGAAGATGCTGATGCCGAGCCCCAGGAAGGTCAGGGCGAACAGCCCCAGCGCGATCAGGAAGGGCGCCCGCTCGGCGCCGCCTCGCAGGGTGCGCCACAGGGCGTAGGCCGCGAGCGCCACGAGCAGCGGCACCTGCGCGGTGACGAGCACGTTCGGCATCGCCAGCCAGCGCTCGTAGTAGCGGCCCTGGAGGAACGGCGTCACCGCGCTGACGAGGGCGATGGCCGCCACCGTCGCCGCGGTGAGGCGCAGGGCCAGGCGCCGGGCCCGCAGCTGGAGCAGGCCCTCGGTGCGCATCACCAGCCACGTCGCCCCGAGCAGCGCGTAGGCGACGACCAGGCTCGCGCCGACGAGGACGCTGAAGGGCGTGAGCCAGTCCCACCAGCCGCCGGCATAGGCCCGCCCCTCGACCGCGATGCCCTGCAGGAGCGCGCCCAGCGTGATGCCCTGGGCGAGGGCCGCCACCAGCGAGCCGCCCGCGAAGGCCACGTCCCAGGCGGCGCGGTGGCGGGGATCGCGCCAGCGGAACTCGAAGGCGACGCCGCGGAAGATCAGCCCGAGCAGCATCGCGATGATCGGCGCGTAGAGCGCCGGCAGGATCACCGCGTAGGCCAGCGGGAAGACGGCGAACAGGCCGCCGCCGCCGAGCACCAGCCAGGTCTCGTTGCCGTCCCAGACGGGGGCGACCGAGTTCATGGCGGTGTCGCGCTCCGTGCCCGGCCGCAGGACCGGAAACAGGAGGCCGATGCCGAGATCGAAGCCGTCCATGACGATGTAGGCGAAGACCGCGAAGGCGATCACGAGCGCCCAGACCACCGTGAGATCGACGCTGTAGGCCATGGGTCCCTCACTCGGCCGGCTGGAGGTGGCGGTCGGGATCGATCGCCGGGGCGGGCGTGATGCCCGCCGTCCGGATCGGCGCGCCGGGCTCGATCCCGCTCTCGCCGGCATGCGGGGGCTGGCCCATCAGGCGCAGCATGTAGCCGGTGCCCATGGCGAAGACCGCGAAGTAGATCACCACGAAGGCGGTGAGCGAGGCCGCCACCGCCGGCGCGTGCAGCGGCGAGGCCGACTGCGCCGTGCGCAGCAGTCCGTAGACCGTGTAGGGCTGGCGCCCGACCTCAGTGGTGATCCAGCCGGCCAGCACCGCCACGAAGCCCGCCGGGCCCATGGCCACCGCGAAGCGGTGCAGGGGGCGCCACGCGTAGAGGGTGCCGCGCCAGCGGGCGAGGAGGCTGAGGGCGCCCAGGAGCAGCATCAGCATGCCGAGGCCGACCATGATGCGGAACGACCAGAACACGATCGGCACGGGCGGCCATTCCGACCGCGGCAGGCTGTCGAGCCCCTTCAGGGGCGCGTCGAGGGCGTGCTTCAGCACCAGCGAGGACAGCTTCGGGATCTCGACCGCGTAGCGCACCGTCCCGGCCTCCTGGTCGGGCAGGCCGAACAGCACCAGCGGCGCGCCGTCCGGGTGGCTCTGGAAGTGCCCCTCCATGGCCATGACCTTCGCGGGCTGGTGCTCCAGCGTGTTGAGGCCGTGCGCGTCACCCGCGAGGATCTGGACCGGCGCGACCAGGGCGGCCATCCACATCGCCATCGAGAACATCGTCCGGGCCGCCGGGTTGGCCCGGTCGCGCAGCAGGTGCCACGCGCCGACCGCGCCCACCACCAGGGCCGTCGTCAAGTAGGCGGCCAGGACCATGTGCACGAGGCGGTACGGGAAGGACGGGTTGAACACGATCGCCCACCAGTCCAGCGGCACGAACTGGCCCTCGGCATTCGTGCCGTAGCCCGCCGGCGTCTGCATCCACGAGTTCACCGCCAGGATCCAGAACGCCGAGAAGCAGGTCCCGACCGCCACCATCAGCGTCGCCGCGAAGTGCAGCCGCGGCCCGACCTTGCGCATCCCGAACAGCATCACGCCGAGGAAGCCCGCCTCCAGGAAGAAGGCCGAGAGCACCTCGTAGGCCATCATCGGGCCCAGCACCGGGCCGGTCTTGTCGGAGAAGACCGACCAGTTCGTGCCGAACTGGTAGGACATCACCAGCCCCGACACGACGCCCATCGCGAAGGCGATGGCGAAGATTTTGAGCCAGTACTTGAACAGATCCATGAAGACCTGGCGCCCGGTGGCGAGCCAGAGCCCTTCCAGAACGGCGAGGAAGCTCGCGAGGCCGATCGAGAAGGCCGGGAACACGATGTGGAAGGCGACCGTGAACCCGAACTGGATGCGGGCGAGGATCAAGGGATCGAGGTTGGCGAGCACGTCGTGCCTCCGGCTCTGTGCGCGACTCGGCGTATAGCAATTTCAGAAATTTCTGAAAAGTCAAAACATCCTGTGTCGCCGATGCGGCGCCCTGGCCATGCGCCGGCGTCCGGGGTCGGTCCGGCCTCGGGGTCTGGACGTCCGCGCCCGAACGCGTCAGGGTCTCGGCATTCCCTACAGGTCGGGACCACGCGGGCCCCTGGACGCGCGCCGCGCGACGGGACGCCGCGTCCCGACGCACGGAGAGCACGCGCCGCCATGGCCGACACCCTCGTCTCCGCCGCGCCCGTCGATCTCGCCGCCGCGCTGTCGGCGCGCATCCGCGGCATCGGCACGAGCCAGATCGGCCTCGTGGCGGATCGCGGGCGGGACGACCCGGAGGTGGTGAAACTGTGGATTGGCGAGGGCGACCTGCCGACGCCGCCTTTCATCGTCGAGGCCGCGCACCGGGCGATGCTCGACGGGCACACCCGCTACACCACGTCGCTGGGGCTGCCGGCGCTGCGGGCGGCGCTCGGCGCCTACCACGCCCGCCACTGGGGCGTGGAGATCCCGCCGGACCGGTTCGGCGTCACGGCGGGTGGCATGAACGCGATCATGCAGGCGGCCCAGGTGCTGCTGGAGCCGGGCGACGAGATGATCATCCCCTCCCCGGCCTGGCCCAACCTCGGCGAGGCGGTCCGCATCGCCGGCGGCGTGCCCGTGACGGTGCCGTATCGCCGCCTGCCGGACGGGCGCTTCGCGCTGCCGCTCGCCGACATCGCGGCGGCGATCACACCGCGCACCCGGGTGATCATGGTGAACTCGCCCTCGAACCCGACGGGCTGGACCATGCCGCTCGCCGAGATGACGGCCCTGCGCGACCTCGCCCGGGAGCGCGGCCTCTGGATCCTCTCGGACGAGGTCTATGCCCACTTCACCTACGGCAACCGGATCGCGCCGTCCTTCCTGCAGATCTGCACGGAGGACGACCGGCTGATCGTGACCAACACCTTCTCGAAGAACTGGGCGATGACCGGCTGGCGGGCCGGCTGGGTGATCTATCCCCGCGGCCTCGCACCGACCTTCGCCAAGCTCGGGCAGTACAGCACCACCTCGATCCCGACCTTCGTCCAGCACGCCTGCATCGCGGCCCTCGAGGAGGGCGACGGCTTCATCCGCACGATGGTGGATCGCTGCGCCGAGGCCCGGGCGATCCTGGTGGAAGGGCTGTCGCGCCTGCCGGGCGTCACGGTCGCGCCGCCGGACGGGGCCTTCTACCTCATGGCCCGGATGGGCGGCGACGAGCCGAGCCTCGACCTGGCGCTGCGCCTGCTGCGGGAGGCCAAGGTCGGCGTGGCGCCCGGCACCGCCTTCGGACCCGAGGGCGAGGGCCTGGTGCGGATGTGCTTCGCCATCAGCCCGGACCTGGCGCGGGAGGCGGTGCGCCGGCTCGCGGGCGTGCTCGGGACCCGGGCGCCGGCCGCGGCGGCGCACTGAGTCGGGCGGAGGCGGCTCAGCGGCCCCAGCGCAGGACCAGCGCGTCGTTCCGCCGGGCGAGCTCGATCAGGCCGGCCCGCGTCGCCGGGTGCAGGGGCTGGATCGGCAGCCGCGCGGTCTCGCTCGCGATCACCCCGCCCTCGGCCATGAGCGCCTTGCAGGCGAGCAGGCCGCACTGCCGGTTCTCGTAGTTGATCAGCGGCAGCCAGCGCGCGTAGGCGTCCATCGCCTCCTCCCGGCGCCCGGCCGCGTAGGCGTCGGTGATCTGGCGGATGCCGTCCGGGTAGCCGCCGCCGGTCATCGCACCCGTCGCGCCGGCGTCGAGGTCGGCCATCAGGGTGATCGCCTCCTCGCCGTCCCAGGGGCCCACGACCGCGTCGCCGCCGAGCGCGATCAGCTCGCGGAGCTTGGCCGCGGCGCCAGCGGTCTCGATCTTGAAGTAGGCGACGTTCGCGATCTCCCGGGCCATGCGCGCCAGGAGCGGTGCCGACAGCGGCGTGCCGGCCACCGGCGCGTCCTGGATCATGATCGGGATCGCGATCGCGTCCGAGACCGCGCGGAAGAAGTCGACGATGCCGAGCTCCGGCACGCGGATCGTGGCGCCGTGATAGGGCGGCATGACCATCACCATCGCGGCGCCGGCCTCCTGGGCGCGGCGCGAGCGCTCGGCGCAGACCTGCGTGGCGAAGTGCGTCGTCGTCACGATCACCGGCACGCGGCCGGCCACGTGGTCCAGCACGGCGTGCATCACCCGCTCGCGCTCGTCGTCGGTGAGGACGAACTGCTCGGAGAAGTTCGCCAGGATGCACAGCCCCTGGCTGCCGGCGTCGATCATGAAGTCGACGGCCCGGCGCTGCCCGTCGAGGTCGAGGGCGCCCGCGGCGTCGAAGACCGTGGGGGCGACCGGAAAGACGCCGCGATAGGCGGGGACGGACGAGGTCATGCGCGGTCCTTCTGCCGGGATCGCGCATCCCGGCGGACGACCGTGTCCGCGGGCGGGATCCGGCCGCCTCTTAGCACGCGGCCTCGATCCTGGCGCGTTCGGGGCACGCAACGCGCTGTCGACAAGCCCGCCAACTTTCCTGTACGGCCGAGATCTTCTTTGCTTTGTCCATCGACAGCCGAGATCGGGCGCGGCGGCCGCACGAGAACGGCGTTTTCTTTTCGGAGCTACTGTAATGCGATTCTTCTCTGCGAGCCGCGTCGCGGCTCTCGTCGCGGCGACGCTCCTCGGCGCAATCGCCGGCGCGCCCGCGCGGGCCGACGATCTCGACGCGATTCGCGCCGCCAAGACCCTGCGCATCGGCACCGAGGGCACCTACGCGCCCTTCACGTTCCACGACGCGTCCGGGCAGCTCGTCGGCTTCGACGTCGAGATCGGCCGCAAGGTCGCCGAGCAGCTGGGCGTCGCGCCGCAATTCCTCGAGGGCAAGTGGGACGGGCTGATCGCCGGGCTCGACGGCAAGCGCTACGACGTGGTGATCAACCAGGTCGGCATCACCAAGGAGCGGCAGGCGAAGTTCGACTTCTCCGAGCCCTACATCCGCGCGCGGGCCGTGCTGATCACCCGGGCGGACCGGTCCGACATCAAGTCCTTCGCGGATCTCAAGGGCAAGAAGGCCGCCCAGAGCCTCTCCAGCAACTTCGCGCGCCTCGCCGAGCAGTCCGGCGCCGAGCTCGTCGGGACGGACGGCTTCGACCAGTCGATCCAGCTCGTCCTCACCGGCCGCGCCGACGCCACCGTCAACGACAGCCTGTCGTTCCTGGACTTCCACAAGCAGAAGCCGAACGCCCCCGTGAAGATCGCCGCCGAGCAGGCCGACGCGGACGCCTCCGGGATCATCATGCGCAAGAACAACCCGGCGCTGAAGGCGGCGATCGACAAGGCGCTGGAGGCGATCAAGGCCGACGGCAGCTACGCGGCGATCGCCCAGAAGTACTTCGGGGCCGACGTCTCCAAGTAGACCGTCCGCAGAGGGCCCGCCCGGACGGATCCCGCCCGGGCGCCGCCCCGTACAGCCCCACGCTTCGATCGCCCGGTAGGAGACGCCGCCCCGTGCCGCACTGGCTCGACCTCATGCTCCAGTCGCTGGGGCCGCTGCTCGCGGCCGGACTGCGCTTCACCGTGCCGCTGACGCTCATCACCTTCGTGCTGGGCCTCGCGCTGGGGCTCGGGACCGCCCTCGTGCGCCTGTTCGCGCCCCGGCCCCTGGCGGCCCTGGCGTGGTTCTACGTGTGGATCTTCCGGGGCACGCCGCTCCTCGTGCAGCTGTTCGTGATCTTCTACGGCCTGCCGAGCGCCGGCATCCTGATCGACGCCTTCCCGGCCGCCGTGATCGGGTTCACCCTCAACGTCGGCGCCTACACGTCGGAGATCGTCCGCGCCGCCATCGCCTCCATACCGAAGGGCCAGTGGGAGGCGGCCTACGCCACCGGCATGACGCCGGTCCAGGCCCTGCGCCGCACGATCCTGCCCCAGGCGGCGCGGGTGGCGGTGCCGTCGCTCGCCAACTCCTTCATCGCGCTGGTGAAGGACACCTCGCTCGCGGCCGCCATCACGGTGCCGGAGCTGTTCCAGGCGGCCCAGCGCATCGTCGCCGTCACCTACGAGCCGCTGATCCTCTACATCGAGGTGGCGCTGATCTACCTCGTCCTGTCGACGCTCCTGTCCTGGCTCCAGACGCTGCTGGAGCGGCGCCTCGGGCGCTACGGCGGCTACCTGGAGGCCCGCGCGTGATCGCCCTGTCGGCCATCGAGAAGCGCTTCGGCGACAACCCGGTCCTGCGGGGCGTCGACCTCGCGGTGCCGGAGGGGCGGGTCACGGCGCTGATCGGCCCCTCGGGCTCGGGCAAGTCGACGCTCCTGCGCTGCGCGAACCTGCTGGAGGTCCCGCAGGCCGGGACGCTGACCCTCGGCGACATACGCCTCACCTTCCGGCCCGGTAGCCCGCCGGCGCGGCGCGACGTGCTCGCCGTGCGCCGGCAGACCGGCATGGTGTTTCAGAACTTCCAGCTCTTCCCCCACCGGACCGTGATGGAGAACGTCACCGAGGGGCTCGTCACCGTCGGCAAGTGGCCGCAGGACCGGGCGCGGGCGCGCGCCCTGGAGCTGCTGGAGCGCGTCGGCCTCGCCCACAAGGCCGCGGACTGGCCCGCCAGCCTGTCGGGCGGCCAGCAGCAGCGGGTGGCGATCGCCCGGGCGCTGGCCCCCTCCCCGCGCCTGCTGCTCTGCGACGAGCCGACCTCGGCCCTCGACCCGGAACTCGCCGCCGAGGTGGTGGACGTGCTCGCCGGCCTCGCGAACGCGGGCACGACCATGCTGATGGCGACCCACGACCTGCGCCTCGCGCGGCGCGTCGCCGACACGGTGGTGTTCCTGGAAGGGGGGCATATCGTCGAGCAGGGCGCGGCCGCCGACGTCTTCGCCCGGCCGGCCGACCCGCGCACCCGCCGGTTCGTCCGGACGCTGCTCGGCGAGGCGGCCGAAGGGGCGTGAAAAGTGGCCTGAGAAGGGGCCTACGGAACGGGCCGGGACGCGGGATTCAGCGCGTCAGGCAGCGGAGCGTGAGAAGATCCTCGACGGTGAGCGCGGTCCCGAAGACCAGGGGCCGCCAGGCCGGCAGGGTGGCGAGGCTCAGGCCGGCCGCCAGGGCGAGCCAGGGCAGGACCGGGCTCAGGCCGGGACCGGCGGCCCTCACGCGGGATTCCGCGCCAGCGACGCCTCCTCGCCCTTGCCGACCACCACGAGGCCCAGGCCCGCGGCCAGCATGGCGCCGCCCCAGAGCAGGAAGCCGATGTCCCAGTAGAGCCACTGCTCCGGCGGTGCCCGCTCGTTGACGTGGTGCACGCCGAGGATCTCGTGGTCGATCAGGCCCTCGACGAGGTTGAACAGGCCCCAGCCGATCAGGAGCGACCCGGCGAGCAGCTTGCTGGACCAGAAGAGGTGCGTGCGGTGCGCGGCGCGCCAGAGGAGGAACAGCCCGAGGACCACGAAGACGTAGGTCGCGCTGTGGAAGAGGCCGTCCCAGCGGGTGTTCAGCTCGAGGTTCGGGATCGTGTCGATCGGGTACCAGCTGCTCAGCATGTGGTGCCATTGCAGGATCTGGTGCAGCACGATCCCGTCGAAGAAGCCGCCGAGGCCGAGCCCGAACAGGATGCCGGCGCTCACGGGGAAGACGCGCTCCCGGGTGTCGGCCGCTCTCTCAACCGCCCTATCAGCCGCTCTGTCAGCCACTCTCATGCGCAACTCCGGCGTGGCGGAGGCCGCGGCCGCGCGGGCGACGGCGTCCTGTGGGGAACCCGCCCGGGGCGCCGGCGGATCCGTCACGCCTCCCGCGGGACCGCTTCCGGTCGCGAGACCATCCGCAGGTAGACGGCGAGCCCCGCCAGGAAGACCGCGAGGCCGAGCCCGGTGGCGTAGGGCGCGAAATCCTTGCCGGCCACGGCGATCGCCGAGCTGTGGCCCGCCAGGAGGTCGGTGCCGGCGAGCAGCACGCCCACGAAGCTCTCGCCGACGAGGAACCCGGACGCGAGGAGGACACCCCGGCGGCGGGCGGTGCCGACCGCCTTGTCGGCCTTCGCGTCGCCCTTCGCGCCGACCCGGGCGCGCAGCCGGCGCTCGGCGACCCAGCCGAGGATGCCGCCGATGGCGATCGTCATCTCCACCGAGAGCGGCAGGTACATGCCGATGCCGACCGTCAGGGCCGGGAAGGTGAGGTCGCGCCGCTTCAGCCACGTCTCGGCCGCCACCAGGACCACCCCGAGCCCGGCGCCGATCAGCACCATGGTCCAGGGCAACTCGCCGTGCGTGATGCCGTTGGCGATCTGGGTCATCAGGGCCGCCTGGGGCGCCGGCATGGCGCTCCCCGCGTCCTGCCCGTCCCGCGCGGGGGCACCGACGAAGCCGTAGGCCTCGTAGAGCAGCGACAGGAGCGGGGCGATCACCACGGCGCCGACCCCGACGCCGAGGATGAGCGCGACCTGCTGGTGCCAGGGCGTGGCGCCCAGCACCTGCCCGGTCTTCAGGTCCTGCAGGTTGTCGTTGGCGATCGACGAGGTGGTGATGATGACCGACGTCAGCAGCAGCGCCATGCCGGTGACGAACCGGTCTCCCTCGGGCCCGGCAGAATGCCCCAGGACCAGGGGCAGGAGCAGCGCGGTCGCCATCGTGGTCAGGATGCCGATCCCCGAGATCGGGCTCGACGAGGAGCCCAGCAGGCCCGCGAGGTAGCCGCAGGCCGCCGCCATCAGGAAGCCGAACAGGACGGTGAACAGGGTGGCGGCCACCGCCAGCACGATCGTAAGGCCGCCGAGTTCGGCGGCCCCGGCGAAGGCCCAGAACAGCAGCGCGAGCGGCACGCACAGGCCCAGGGTCGCGGCGGCCACCCAGGTGATCGGCAGGTCGCGGTCCTCGCGCGGGTGATCCTTGCCGAGACCGCCGCTGCCCGACAGGGCGGCGCGGATGCTCCCGAGGATCGGGCGCGCCAGCGAGCCCACGGTCCAGAGCCCGCCCACCGCGATGATCCCGGCGCCCATGAGGCGCACTTGGCCCGACCAGACCGCCTCGGCGGCCGCGCCCGCCGACTTGGCGGGATCGGGCGACAGGGCGGTGAGAATCGGGACCGCGATCCCCCAGGCGATCAGGACGCCGGTCAGCAGCGCGAGGCAGGCGCCGATGCCCACGAGGTAGCCGACGCCGACCAGCGCCAGCGAGAAGCCGGTCCCGGTGCGGAACACCGCGCCGCCGAGGCTGACCGCGCCGTTGAGCCCCTCGCCCAGGACCTTCAGCCCCGTGGTGGCGAGCCCGATCGTCCCGGCGGCTGCGGCGGCCCCGAGCAGGTCCCGCAGGCCGTGGCCGCCCTGCTCCTCGTGGCCGGTCCTGAGCACCTCCGCGGCGGCGATGCCCTCGGGATAGGGGAGATCGCTGCCCGACACGAGCGCGCGGCGGAGCGGGATCGAGAAGGCGACGCCGAGCAGGCCGCCCAGCAGGCAGACCGCCGTGGTCTGCCAGAACGGGAAGCCGTGCCAGTGGCCGACGAGGACGAGCCCGGGAAGCGCCAGGATGACGTTGCACAGGGTGCCGGCCGCCGAGGCCTGCGTCTGCACGATGTTGTTCTCGAGGATGCCGGCGCCGCCCATCAGCCGGAACGCGCCCATCGAGATCATCGCGGCCGGGATCGAGGACGAGAACGTCATCCCGGTCTTCAGGCCCATGTAGAGGTTGGCGGCCATGAACACGACCGTGATGGCCGCGCCGAGCGCGATCCCCCGCAGGGTCAGCTCGGCCTGACGGTCCTGCGTCGTCGGCGTGATCGTCGGGCTGCGGGCGTCCATCGTCCACTCGGGCTGCGACAGGCACAGCACGCGAGGGGCCGGAAACGTTCCCGCGCCGCGCCCGGCCCGCCCGGCCTCACCCTGCCCCGCCCCGCCCTGGGGCGATGTGTCCCGGCGCCGACCGGGCCTGTGATGCAGTCACCCGGCGCGGCGGCGGGTTTGGCAGCAGACCGCCCCGTCCGGGTGCGATCCGCTCCTCGTCGGGAAGGCGCCGCCTTGTCCAAGTGGTATCTCTACGGCATCGCCCTCGTGGCCGGCGTCGCGAACGCCATCGAGCCGGGCCAGAACGCCACGCTGGCGAAGGTCACGGGGCAGCCGATGCTGGCCGGCCTGTTCTGCTTCGGCCTCGCGATCGTCTGCTTCCTCGCCGCGATGGCCGTCGCCCGGCTGCGCGGCCGCTCCCAGGCCGAAGCGGCCACGCCCGTGCCCTGGTGGGCTTGGCCGGGCGGCGTGCTCGGGGCGGCAGTCGTCCTGGCGCAGCTCTACATCTCCGAGAAAGTCGGCGCGGCGCCGTTCCTGGGCTGCGTGATCACCGCGGGCGTGGTCGGCTCGATCCTCCTCGACCATCACGGCCTCGTGGGCTTCGCGCGCCACCGCGCCGGGCGCTGGCGCATCCTCGGCGGCGCGCTGATGGTCGCGGGCGTCGCCCTCGTGGCGGCGTTCTGACGGACCCGTCGATCCGAACGCCTCGCACCCTCAGGATCCCAGCATGCTCTTCCTGTACGGCTTCGCGCTGCTCGCGGGCATCGCCACCGCGATCGAACCGGGCCAGAACGCGGGCCTCGCCAAGTCCCTCGCGCGGCCGCTGCTCGCCGGCGTGGTGAGCCTCGTCGTCAGCGTCGCGGCGATCTGCGTCGCCATGCTGGTGACGGGGCAGTACGGGTGGCCGTCGCTGGAACGCCTCGCGCAGGTGCCCTGGTGGGCGTGGCTCGGCGGCGTGATGAGCGCGGGCCTGACGATGGCGCAGCTCTCCGTCTCCGCGCGGATCGGGGCCGCCACCTTTCTCGGACTGATCGTGACGGCGGGCGTCGTCACGTCGATCCTGCTCGACCATTTCGGCCTCGTGGGCTTCAAGGTCCACGAGGCCGGCCTGTGGCGCATCCTCGGCGGCGCCCTGATGATAGGCGGCGTGGCGCTGGTCGCCCGGTTCTGAGGCCCGCCCCGCCGGATCAGATCGTCCAGCCGCCGTCGATCACGACGGCTTGGCCGGTCGTGTAGGTCGCGCCCGCGAGGTAGACGGCGAGGTCGGCGATCTCCTCGGGCGTGCCGAGCCGGCCGATCGGCTGGCGCGCGATGAAGGCCGCGCGGGTCTGCTCGTAGTCGCCCTGCTGGCGGATGCGCTCCTGCAGCGACGGGCTCTCCACCGTGCCGGGGCAGATGGCGTTGCAGCGGATGTTGTGGCCGACATAGTCGGCGGCCACCGCCTTGGTCAGGCCGATCACCGCCGCCTTCGTCACCCCGTAGGCGAAGCGGTTGGGCACGCCCTTCACCGAGGAGGCCACCGAGGCCATGTTGACGATGGCGCCGTCGCGGCGCTCCAGCATGCCGGGCAGGACCGCCCGGATCGTGCGGATCATCGCCTTGACGTTGAGGTCGAGGGCGAAGTCGAGCTCGTCGTCGCGCATCTCCAGGATGGTGCCGGCGTGGACGGTGCCGGCGCAGTTGAACAGGATGTCGACCGCGCCGATGCGCGCGACCAGGGCCCCGACCGCCTCCGCGTCCAGCACGTCGAGGGTCGCGGTGCTGAGGTTGTCGGCGCGCAGGTCGGCGAGGGCGTCCGCGTTGATGTCGGTGGCGTGGACCCGCGCCCCGGCGCGGGCGAAGGCGAGCGCGCTGGCGCGCCCGATCCCCTGACCCGCCGCCGTGACCAGGACCGTCTTTCCAGAAAGATCTGCCATTGCTCGCTCCAGCAGGCTGCGCGGCGCCGCGCGGGCGTCCGGACCGGGCCGCGCCCGGCGGGGCCGCCGATCAGGCCCGGTGGGCCCGGCCGAGCGGCCCATCCTTGTAGGTTCTGACCGCGCCGGGCTCCAGGCCCGATCGCGTCGGATCCGCGGCCGCTGTTCCGGCGTTCTCCCGGCGTCACCGTACCTAAGGAGGATCGCCGTGGGGCTCGCCGCCTTCGTCTTCTTCGTCGTCCCGTGGATGGCCGTCGCGATCTGGATGTCGATGCGGCCGTCCGGCGCGCGCCTCGGCACTCCGTCCGCCCCCTGGCGCCCGCTGACGGATTACCCGCCGCCGGCCCGGGACCAGCGGCAGGCCGGCGAGACGCGGAGCATGGAGTCGGGCTCCGCCCACGACGGCAAGCACGCGCCGATCGAGGCCGTCTAGAGCGCCCGCCGCCGGATCAACTACTGGCCCGGCGCGCGCGAGCGTGTCGGGAGAAGAGTTCCGCGCCGAGTCAGGCCTCCGCCTGCAGCAGGTGGAGGTTGAAATCTCCGCCGTCCCCCGTCCACAGGGCGCGGGGCTGCCAGCCGCTCTCGGCCGCGAGCGCCCGGAAGGCGTCCGCCGGGTACTTGTGCGACGTGTCGGTCCGGACGCTCTCCCCCGCCGCGAACGCGATGGTCCGGTCGCCCAGCCGGTAGCTCGCCGGCCGGGTCGCGACGAGGTGGGCCTCGACCCGCAGCGGGTCCGGGCAGATCCGCACGGCGTGCCGAAAATTGTCGCTGTCGAAATCGGCGCCGAGTTCCCGGTTCAGCCGCATCAGGATGTTGCGGTGGAACGCGGCCATGAGGCCGTCGGCGCGCCCGTAGGCGCGCTGCAGGCGATCCGGGTCGGCGGTGCCGTCCGCGCCGACGAGGAAGAGGCTCGGCCCGAGCGTGGCGCGCGCGCGCTCGAGGAACTGCCGGGCCCCGCGCGGGTCGAAGTTGCCGATGCTCGTTCCCGGATAGAAGCCCAGGATGCCCCCCGGCCCGGCACCTCGCGGCAGCTGGACCGGCTGCGAGTAGTCGGCGCAGACCGGGATCATCGGGATGCCGGGGTAATCGGCGGCGAGCCGCCGGATCGCGGCCTCCAGGTACGCCCCGGAGATGTCGATCGCCACGTAGGCCGCCGGTTCGGGCAGCGCGTCGAGGAGCGTGCGGATCTTGCGGCTCGCGCCGCTGCCGAACTCGACGACGGTCACCCCCGGCGTCACCCGGCGCGCCACGTCTGCGGCGACCTGCGGCAGGACGGTCATCTCCTGCGCGGTCGGGTAGTAGTCGGCGCTGTGGCAGATCCTGTCGAACAGGTCCGAGCCGGTCTCGTCCCAGAGATACTTTCCCGGCAGCGTCTTCGGCTCGGCGGAGAGGCCCGCGAGGGCGTCCCGGAGGAAGGTGTCGGTCGAGCTGTCGGTCGAGCTGTCGGTCATGCTGTCGGTCATGGCCGGGTCACCGGGCGCGTGGCGGTCAGGACGACGAGGGCGAGCCGCTCGACCGCGTCGTAGGCGGGCGTCGCGAGTTCCTCGCCGTACGCGTCCGGATCGAACTCGCGGTAGGTCCAGTCCAGCCCGGCCCAGCCGCAGAGGTCGGCCACGGCGTCGCGGAACGGGTCCGCCCCGTCGACGATGGCCGCGCCGGTGAACAGGACGAGGCTGCCGCCGGGCGCGAGCCGCCCGGCCGCCTGCTCGGCCACCGCGAGCGGAAGCCCGGCCCCGAGGGGGCCGCCGCCGTGCCGGTAGGCCCGTTCCGCCGTGTCGATCATGAAGGGCGGGTTGGACACGATGAGGTCGAACGGGCCCTCGACGTCGCGCAGCAGGTCGCTGCGGCGGACATCGACCCCGTCGGTCCCGGCGAGCCGGGCGTTGACGCGCGCCGCCCGCATGGCCGCCGGGTTGATGTCCACGAGCACCACCTCGGCGCCCGGTGCCCGCTTGGCGACGCAGATCCCGGCCGCACCCGAGCCGCAGCCGATATCGACCGCGCGCCGCACCGGCCGCGACCGCGCCTCGAGATGCGCGATCACCCCCGCGGCGAAGCGCATCGTGTCGGGACCGAAGAACACCGCGTCGGCCGCGCTCGGGGGATACGCGGAATGGGCGAACAGCTCGCCGTCGAGGCTGGAGACGCGCAGCGTCGGCCGCAGCAGCGGGCCGTCCTCGATCACGGCGCCGGCCGCCCGCATCAGGCGCAGGATCGGCTCCGGGACCAGGTCGGCGCGGAACGGCCGGCTCCAACCGAACACGTCGCGCAGGCTGCGCGCCTCGGCGTGCCGCGGCCGGGCGTTGACGTGGGCGTGGGTGGCCGGAGTCACGGTGGTGAAGGTGTAGCCGGTCTCGCGCAGGGCGCGCGCCAGCGCCAGCACCGCCTCCTCGTCCGCGGGAAACGGAGCGGCAGTCGAAACGGAACGCGTCATCGGTCGGCCCTCAGCTGTCCATCCGGTGCATCACGAAGGCGCACGACGCGCGACCGGCGGCGACCTGGCGGACGTCCCCGGTCGAACAGCACCGCGAAGCTCCGGAACAGGCCCGGCTGCGCGCGGTACCGCGCGGTACCGACAGAGGAAGGCGAGCAGGGCCAGGTAGATGCGGGCGTCGTCCAGGCCCGATGAAGTCCCGGAACCGCGCGGCGACGGGATGGTGATCGTCATACGTGGGAAGCTGCATCGGAGCGTCGGTTCACACCACCGGTAGCCGGCGCGCGCACCCCCGCCCGACCGGCCGCGGTGTCGTCCCGACTCGAATGCCCGGAGAACCGGAAGCCGCAGGCGTTGTTCCCTGCGCAATACGCGCAGATCGGCCCCTGATCTATGTTAATCCCGGATTTCAAACATCTTGTTTTGGTTTAATACTCACATGATGTAGATCGACACACGGAATGACCGATGATCGGGCCCACCGACATGTGGGCACGGCTGGTCGCCGCGCGGGACCGCGGTGCGGCGGCGCGGACACGCTCGCCGGGTCGCGATCGTCGCCGGAGGCGGCGTTAACCATCCGATTACCGGGCGATCCTAGCGCGATCGACTGAAACGGCGCCCCCGCGCCGGCCGGTCGCGCACGATGAACGCCGCATCATTCCTGTATTCCTGGTCCGCCGCCGCCGCGACGCACCTCGATCTGTTCGGGTCGCTGGGCCTGATCCTGGGCTTTACTGCGGGGGTGATGCCGCGGCGCGCCTGGATCCTCGCGGCCTCGGCGGCCTGTGCCGCCTGCTTCGGCGCGCATTACCTGACGCTCGGGGCGCTCACCGGGACGGCGATGTGCGCCATCTCGGTGCTGCAGAGCCTCGTCTCCCTCCGCTGCGTCGGCGCGCCCGGCCGGGGCGGCTGGGTGCCGCCGGTCTTCGCCGCGAGCACCCTCGCGGCGGCGTGCCTGACGGCGGCCACGTGGAACGGCTGGCCGTCGGCCTGCGCGGCCGCGGGCTCGCTGCTCGCCACCGGCGCGCGGCTCCAGGCGGCGCCGCAGGCGATGCGCCAGCTCTTCCTCGGCGCCTCCCTGTGCTGGGCCGGGCACAATCTCCTGGTCGGCTCGGTCTTCGGACTGACCTGCGACGTGCTGACGATCCTCGGTCTCGCGATCGCGCTGCTGCGCGCCGCCCCGGTTCCGCCGATGGAGCCGGTCGCGCCCGACTGCGCGCGGGCGTGAGACGCCCCGGGCCTGCGGCGATGGATCCGGGAAACCCGCCGCGGCCCCGCCGTTGCACGGGAGCGGGCGCGTGACGTCCCGCGGCCGAGGAAGAGAGCGGGATTTGCCGGACGCGACCTATCCACCCCTCGACGTGCTCAAGCCGGTGGCCGAGGGCGTCTGGATCGTCGACAGCGGGCCGCTCCGCGCCCTCGGCATCCCCCTGCCCGTCCGGATGACCGTCGTCCGTCTCGGGGACGGATCGGTCTGGCTGCACTCCCCCACGCGCTACGACGCGGGCCTGCACCGCGCGATCGCCGCGCTCGGACCGATCCGCCACCTGGTCGCGCCCAACATCGCCCACTGGACCTTCCTGAAGGACTGGCAGGCGCAGTGTCCGGAGGCCCTGACCTGGGCAGCCCCCAACCTCCGCGAGCGTCGCCAGGTCCGCCGCGCCGGCCTGCGCGTCGACCGGGTTCTGGAGGATGCGCCGCCGCCCGACTGGGCGGCGGACCTGCGCCAGGTCGTCGTGCCGGGCGGGTTCGGCTTCCGGGAAGTCGCGTTCTTCCACGGCGCGAGCCGCACGCTGATCCTGACCGACCTCGTCCTCAACCTGGAGCCCGCGAAGATGCCGGCGCTGCTGCGTCCGCTCCTGCGCCTCGCCCGCATGACGCCGCCGCACGGCGAGCCGCCGCCCTACCTGCGCCTCGTGATCAGGCTCCGGCGGCGCGACGCCGCGCGGGCGGCCGCGGATCTCGTCGGCTTGGCGCCGGAACGGGTCGTGTTCGCGCACGGACTCTGGTTCGCCGCGGACGGTGCGGCCCGGCTGAGACGCTCGCTCCGCTGGCTCGGGACGCCATCCTGAGGATCGCCCCGAGGATCGCCCCGAGTTTCGCCGTCGCCGCCGTCAGGCCGCGGCGATCAGCTGCCGCATGATCCAGGCCCGGGCCGCCGGAAGGTCCGCGAACAGCGGCGGCGCGAGGGGATCGATCGGGCCGAACCCGGCTTCGAGGAACCACTTCCCGGCATCGGCCCCGTGCTGCGCCGAGAGACGGACCAGGACCGCGACCAGGAACCCGTCGGCGAAGACGAGCTGACTCTCGGCATCGTCGCTGCCGGTCGCGACCTGCACGGCCTGCAGGCTCAGGATCATGCGGCCATCGCCTTCACGACGCGAGCGGGTTGAGGGCGTGCGACCGGAGGCGATCGTCGCACTGCGGCGACGGCGCGGATCTCCGTGCCGGCACACTGATCAATCAGCCCTTCGCCCCGAAGTTCCGGCCTCGCGGCGGTCCGGAACACGGCCGGAACCGCCCGGTTGGCCAACCATGGACCGGTGGCCGCGCGGAGCAGGATCGCAGATGGATGACAGGCAGATGGCCCGCGGGCTGGCTTGGTTCGGGATCGGGCTCGGCCTCGCCGAGACCTTCGCGCCCCGGCGCGTCGCCGCCGCGACTGGCCTCGACGGCCACGAGGGCCTGATCCAGCTCTACGGCCTGCGCGAGATCGCCTCGGGCGCGGCGATCCTGGCTGCCGCCGAGCCGGAGCGGCATCTCGGCCTGCGGGTGGGCGGGGATCTCCTCGATGCCGGCCTGCTGGCGGCCCGCGCCACGCCCTCGAACCCGCGGCGCAACCGCACCCTGGCCGCGGCCCTGGCGGTGGCGCCCGTCGTCATGCTGGATGCCGCCATCTGGCTGAGAGCGCGCGACAGGCGCGGCCCATCTCCGGGCGATCCCGGCCGGAGGTCCGGCGCGATCGCGCGATGACCGTTACAAGGGTGGCGACGGGGGTGGCGACGGGGGTGTGGCGACGGGAGCGGTGCGCTCAGGGCTGTCCGGGCGCGTCCTTCGCCGGGTCTCCCCCAGAATCGTCCGCCTCGCCTTCCGCGGCGGGTTCGGTCCCCTCGATCGCGCGGGCGAGCTCGGTCAGCACCTCCTCCACCATCGGCGGCCAGGGGGCCCTCTCCTCATCCATCAGGCGGGCCGCGCCGACCAGCGCGGAGATCTGCGGCTCGTAGACCGGCCGGCCTACCAGCTGCGCGTAGCGCACGCGCGCCGCGAGCGCCGTGGCCAGGCGCTGAACCTCCGCGATCTTCGCGCTCGGCGCGCCGCTGCCGTCGCCGTTGCCCATCCGTCCACCCCCTCGGGATCCTCACCGATCCTCATAGGCCATGGCCGGGACACAGTCAGGACCGGCTACCAGGCTTCGAGAATCCGGCCGCCGACGAGCGCGACGACGACACCGACGAGCAGCGCCATGCCGATGTCCCGGAGCGGCGCGGTGATCAAGCCGGCCTCGGGAGCCGGCGGCGACACGTAGCGGGTCAGGCTCTCGGGCAGCGCCGGCGCCGGCGGCACGGGGGCCCTCCGCCGAAGGGCCAGGCGGATGCGGTGCATGGGCGTGATCCCCGGACGACCTCAGGCGGTCTCGACCTGGCGGGGCCCGGCGGCCGCCTGGGCCTTCCGCGCGGACGTCTTCGGGCGGACGAAATCGCCGAGGGGCTTGCAGGTCGGCAGGCCGATCACCTCGACCGACCGGGTCGCGGCCTGCGGCGCCGCATGGCGCGGAACGAGAACCTCCGTCCCGTCCGCACTCTCCGTCTGCCCTTCGCCGAGATCCGGCAGCTCGACGCGATGCCCGACCAGGTACGCCTCGATATCGATGAGGCGGTGGCGCAGCCGCCAGATATCGTTCTCGACGCCGTTGATCTGCACGAGGAGGTCGGAGACGGTGCCCTGACGCGCCGCGATCGCCGAGAGCACAGAGGCCCGCTCGTTCAGCAGCACGGCCTTGACGGTCGGGTTCATGACGTACGCCTCCGAATGTTACAGCACCACGATTCCCCAATTCGGAAGCGAAGACAGTTCTCAAAATGGCTTAGCCGTTACGCCCGAAGGTGAACGGCCGCATTCAGCCGCCGAACGACTCGCGCCGGGGTGCCGATCGCGCGCGAAGGCGGGAACTTCTCGCGCGCGCGTGCGTCAGTTTCGCACAGACCGACGCACGCAGTGCTGGGAGCTTCACATGCGCAGATCCGCGACTCTCGCCATGGCCGCCGCCCTGACCCTGGCCTCCGTCACCGCCTGGGCTGACCCGGTGAGCCAGACGGGCACCGGCGGCGGGCCCGCCACCACCGCCAAGGCGCCCCATACCGCCGCGACCGGCCAGACGGTGCCCAATCCCGGCGCCCTCGGCCCGAACGAGACCGGCAGCATCGAGCGCCGCGACGCCGTCGAGGAGCGCAACGACGCGATCACCCGCGGCATCTGCATCGGCTGCAACCGCTGATAGCGGCGGGCCGGCGGCTGCAGGGCGTCGGCAACACCGCGCGCCTACGGCGTCCCGGCCATGACCGCGATTCATGGCCGGGGTGCGGTGGCCGCGGCCGGGGGTTGAAGCCCCGGCCGCCCTGGCCCAAATCAGCGCGCCTCACCGACCATGAACAGGAGTGAACACGTGGCAAACGAGTCTGTCGAACAGGCGGCAGAGAAGACCTATTTCGGCCTGACCCTCTCGCAGCACGCGGACCGGATCCGGAAGCTCGCGACGGAGCGGGGCCTGACCGGGGAGACGTTCGACCGCGTGACCGCGCAGGCCGTGGCGATGATCCCGACCATCAAGGTGACCGACGCCGCCCAGCGGTGAGCCGGGCCGGGCCGATCATCGCTCGGCCCGCAGCCCCTTGAGCATGCGCCGGGCGATGGTCCGCACGGCCTCATCGTCCCGCGCCTCGCCCTCGACCGTATCCCACAGGTGGACGAGACTGCCCTCGAGTTCGTCCAGCAGCTCCGGGTTCTGCCGCGCCAGGAACCGCATCGTCCCGAACAGAAGGTGCTCGGTCGCCATCTCGCGCCGGCGCGCCTCGGTGACGAGATCCGGGTGCGGCTTGGATGTCTGATCGCTCATGGCCGGCCAACGGTCCGCGCGGGCCGCGGTTCGCCGGGCCGTGCGCGGTGCGACGCCGCGGACGGCACCGAGCCTCGACGACGCACGCGACCGGGAACAGCGCCGGACCGACACGGTTTGCCGGTCAGGAACGAGCGTCCGGAGAGGGCTGACGATGGCCGAGGCGGATCCGCGCAAACCCGGGGACGAGGCCCCGCCCGGCACGCCGGGCACCGGCGAGAACCTGTGCCGGACCTGTGGCGGCACCGGCAAGGTCGCCGACGCGCAGCGCTCCGATTGCCGGGGCAGCGGCACGGTGACGACCGGCATCGGCGGCGCCTGACGCCGTATTACCCGGCACGATCGGCGCGGAGACCGCGACGCGCTCAGCGCCGCAGCGCGCCGAGCCACGCGGTGAGCGGCTCCACGAACGCCGCCCAGGTCCGTGACCACACCGTGCCGGTGCGGGCGTCCGCCGGGCGCGCGCCGGACATCAGGGCCGCCACCAGGGCATCCTCGCGGGCCTTGCACTCGTCGAGGGCGTTGCGCTCGTCGCCGGCGCGGCTCTGCCCCGTCGGCTGATGCCCCGTGGCGTCCCGCAGGCAGCGGTGCCACGCGCGCTCCAGCTCGGCCGGATCGGTGGCTCCGGCGGCCGGCCCCGCAACCGCAGGTCCGGTGGTCAGGAGGAGCATCGCGGACAAGCTGAGCACCGGCATGCGCATGCTCGCTCTATGCCCGATTCGTGCCCCCGAGAGATAGAACGTAGCAGCAACAGTGGCCACGGCTCGGCACGGCTGGGCTCGGCCGCCGGTCAGCCGGCCCGGCCGTGCCTGGCCACCCGGCAGCCGTGATCCATCAGGTATTCGGCACTGGCCTCAGGCTCCCGATAGGCGAGCAGGATCATCCCGCCCCGCGGATCCCCGGGATCGGCCTCCACCGCCGCGAAGCTCGCGTCGTGCAGGTGGCCCTGCCAGCCCGGCACGCGGGCCAGAGCGGCGAACGGGTTGAACGCCGCGACCGCGTCCGCCGGGACCCGCATGGCGAGGTAGGACACCTCCGCCAGCGGCACCGGGAACGGGGCCCAGCTGTCGCCGACGGCGTCGCCGTGGGCCTTCAGGGCCGCCGTGACGCTCCGGCGCATACAGTCGAGGTGGATGTGCAGCTGATCCTGGCTGCGGCCGCCCACGGAATTCACCTCCAGGCCTACCGCGGAGGGCGGCAGGCGGCCCTGCAGCGCGTCCGACACGTAGTGCCGGGCCGCGAGCGCCGCCCGCCAGTAGGCCGCTCCCAGCGGTCCCTGGAGCACGGGCGCCTCGATGCCCGAGACGCTGTCGGTGGGCATCACCACCGTGTGGGTGGGCTGGCCCGGCGCCCGCAGCACCGCCGTTCCCGGGCGCGCCGCGTCGCCGAGATCGACCGCGAGGCAGGGAAAGCTCCGGCCCGCGGCCTTCTTGGCGAGCACGCAGCCCTGCAGCGCCACCCAGAGCACGTCCCGCACCGGATTGGCCGCGATGGCGGCCGGCATCACCGAGAAGGCGAGAAGGGTCGCGACGACCAGAGTACCACGCATGATCAGATGTTCCGGTCCCCGCCCGACGTTATGATACGTCGGGCGGCGCGCCATCGTTGTACGCGGCCGCCGTCGCCGCGAGGTTACGTTTCCGCGATGCTGAGATCGAACGCGCAGTGGCACGGCCTGATACGGGTCGCGGCCTGGATCCTGGTGGTGCTGATCGCCGCGATCACGCTGGTGCCGATCGGCCTCCGCCCGGTGGTCACGGCCAATCCCAGCTACGAGCGCGTCGCGGCCTACGCTCTGGCCGGGCTGCTCATGACGGTGGCCTACCCGCGGCACTGGCTCTGGATCCTGGCGGGCAGCGTCGTCCTGGCCGGCGGCCTGGAAGCCGGCCAGACCCTCACCGGGACCCGCCACGGCCGGTTCGACGACTTCCTGATCAAGGCCGCCGCCGGGCTCGTCGGCGCCCTGGCGGGCCGCCCGCTCGCGATCCTGGCCGACCGCGCCCTCGCCGGCGGCACCGCGGCCGGCACCACCCTGGCCGGCCGCGATCTGGGCGACCGCGATCTGGGCGACCGCACCTGCGGCTGAGCCGTGTCCGCCGTCGCGCCCATGCCGCCGGCGCATGGCCGCGGCGCCGGTCCGGTGCCGGACGACGGGCCGCGCGCGGAAACCGCCGAGCTTGACCCGCGTTGCTTTGAAGGGGCTCTCACGCGAGGTGCTGCATGTTCGGCGCGGCCAAGCTCACGGGACGGTTCTGGTTCCGCAAGACGTGGACGGGCAAGCTGGTCCTGCTCGTCGAGGAAGAGAGGCCGCGGTGGTTCAGCCGCACCGGCCTCACCAAGCTCCGCTGGCGCGACGCCCGCCTGCTCGACTTGGCCGAGGCGCCGATGCGCACCCTGATGACCCTCGAGCGCAGCTACCGCGCCGACTACGCGGCCGGGCCCGCGCGGGTCCTGCAGGCCGTCATCCCGCCCGGGACGCGGGGCGCGATCGCCACGCCGATCGGGACCGCGGCCAACGCCTGAGCGTCGCCGCGGCGCGAGGGCGCGGGCCGAGCATGGAGGGGCAGGGCTCGGCCCGCCTGTCGTTCGGCTTCTTACCCCCAAAGCCGGAGCGACCCTGTCAGTGACCACGGTCAGGGTTAACGCTTTGTGAAGAGCCCCGCCCGGTCCGGCTGGTCGGCTGCGGCCGAAGGCGCCCGAGGATCCGGCAGTCGGGGTGCCGGCGGGCGAAAGATCCGGCGCGAAATGCGCCACTGATCTATGTTGGTATTCGCCACTCCATTCGGTAGATAACAGGCATAATGGGTTATCTTCGTGCAGATAAGGACTTGACTGCCGAGAAGCGAATGCACGTTCATGGATCACTCACACGTGAGAGGCGCCCATGGAAGATAGCAATCCTGCACCGCATCAGGACCCGATCGATTTCGTCGAGCTGACCGCCGACATTGTTTCGGCTTATGTCGCCAACAACTCCGTTCCGGTTCCCGACCTCCCGTCGCTGCTGTCCGGCGTCCACGCCGCGCTGGCCGGTCTCGGGCACGCGACGGTCACGTCGGAGCCCGAATTCAAGAAGGCGACGCCCGCGCAGATCAAGAAGTCGATCACGCCCGACGCCCTGATCAGCTTCATCGACGGCAAGCCGTACAAGACGCTCAAGCGGCATCTCACCGGCAACGGCATGACGATCGAGCAGTACCGGCAGCGCTACGGGCTGCCGCCGGACTACCCGACGACCGCGTCCAACTACTCGGCGATGCGCGCCGAGTTCGCCCGCAACGCCGGCCTCGGCCACAAGCGCCGCGGCCCGGCCGCCAAGCGGAGCGAGCCCGCGGAGACCGTCGCGGCGGAGGCCGGCGCCGGCACGAAGGCTCCCAAGGGCCGCAAGACCCGGAAGGCCGCCGCGGAGGCGTGAGGCCCCCGGCCGCGTGCACCGGCGCGCACTGCCGGCGCCCCGCGCGCCAGGACCTGAGATGACGGGACCGGGTACGGCCTCGCCGGACCCACCCGTCACCTCCCGGCCGGTCCCGGACCGGCGCGCGTCGGAACGACCCCTGCGGCCAGCCGTTGGGCCGGTTGAACGCCCGACCGCGCGACGGAGCCACGCTTGACCCGATCGATCCCCGCCCTCGTCCTCGCCGCCGCCACGCTGGCCGCCCTTCCGGCCGCGGCCCGGGCGCAGGATCGGCCCGGCCCCGGGGCGGCGCCACCGGCCGAGACCGCGCCGAAGCCGGCGGCCGACACGAAGGACCCGGGCAAGACCGCGACGGAGGCCGTCACGCATCCCTCCGCCGTGCCGCCGACCGAGGGCGCGGTCGGTACCGGCAAGCCACCGGCCACGGGCGACGCCCCGACGACCGGCCGGTAGAGTCCGCCCCCCTCACCCCCAACCCTGTCCGCCCGCCGCCACCCCCGGCCGGCGGCCACATCCCCGTCGCGGCCGAGCCTCGTCCCGGCCGCGCATCGGCCCTGTCGGGCGAGGTGAGCCGGATCATGCGTCCAGACCGGGCCGTTCACGCCGGCCGCGCGCCCATCGTCCGCGCTCGAAACCCGGCACGTCCCTGGTGGCGCCTGCTGCGCCGGCACAGCACCGGCATCGCCGCGCCGGACCCGCGTCTCTGGGCCCTGACCCTGGCGATCGTCGCGGTCGACGCCGTCTGGATGGCCGCGTCCGGCATCGCCGCCGCGCCCCTGGGCTTCGCGCTCGCGGGCCTCGCCGTCCTCGTCCTGCTGAGCGCCGCCTCCTGCCTGAGCACGGTGAAGTCCGACCCGCCCCTGCGCGGCATGGCCCTGGCGAGCGCGTTCCTCATCGCCTTCACGGTGCCGGTGGCGGTCCTGCACTTCCTCGCCGCCGGGATCGGGCTGCCCTTCGTCGATCCCGCGCTGGCCCGCATCGAGGCCGCCCTCGGCTTCGACTGGACCGGTCACGTGGCGTTCCTGGCGCGGCACCCGACGCTGTCGTGGTGGCTGGCGCTCGCCTACCATTCCAGCGGCCCGCAGGTCGGGCTCGTGGTGATCGCGCTGAGCGCGACCCGCCGCCTCGGCCGGCTCTGGACCTACATCCGGCTGTTTTCCGCGACGCTGCTGTGCGTGATCGTCCTCGCCGCCCTGCTGCCGGCCCTCGGCCCCTACGCCCACTACGCCCCGCGGGTCGTCCCGTCCGAGCCCCTGGAGACGGTCGGCGCGCTCTGGCACCTTGAGCCGGTGGCGCGGCTGCGGGCCGGCACCCTGCACACGCTGGCGCTCGGCGACCTGCGCGGCCTCGCGACCTTCCCGTCCTTCCACGTGTGCCTCGCGATCCTCACGGCCTGGGCGCTGGCGCCGATGCCGCTCCTTGGCCCCCTGGCCGTCCTGCTGAACGCCGCCGTGATCGTCGCGACCGTCGGGTCGGGCGGTCATTACCTGCCGGACGTGCTGGCGGGCGGTCTCCTGGCCCTCGCGGCCCTGGCCTGCCGCGCCCGGCGGCGCGGGTCGACGGCCGATCCCGCCGCGCGCGATCCCACCACCCGGAGGATCGAGGCGCTCGAAGCGATCCGGCCCGCCGACGCCTGAGAACGGGTCGGGCCGCGAACATCCCCGCGCCCGGCGGATGGGCCAGGGGGCGGGGAAGGCGCGACGATGACCCGGACCCGGTGGACGATCCGCGGTTCCGTCGCCGCCGCGCGGCTCCGGTCGATGTCCGAGAGGCCCACGGGCGCCGACGGCACCGCCCGGATCCCGCGGCCCCGACGGCCCCGCTTGCCCCCCGACCCCGCGCTCCATAGATCCCGACGATGACGGCACTCCCCTTCGACAACAGCTACGCCCGCCTGCCGGAGCGCTTCTACGCCCGCCGGCCGCCGACGCCCGTGGCGGCGCCGCGCCTCGTCCGGCTGAACCGTGCGCTCGCCGAGGAGCTCGGTCTCGATCCGGACTGGCTCGCCGGCCCGGACGGCGTCGCGGCGCTCGCGGGGAACGCGGTCCCGGACGGCGCTGACCCGATCGCCGCGGCCTATGCCGGGCACCAGTTCGGCCAGTTCGTGCCCCAGCTCGGCGACGGCCGCGCGGTCCTGCTCGGCGAGGTCGTCGACCGGAACGGGCGCCGCCGCGACATCCAGCTGAAGGGCGCGGGCCCGACGCCGTTCTCCCGGCGGGGCGACGGGCGGGCAGCGCTCGGCCCGGTCCTGCGCGAGTACCTCGTCAGCGAGGCCATGGCGGCGCTCGGCATCCCGACCACCCGGGCCCTCGCCGCCGTGACGACCGGCGAGCCGGTGGTGCGCGAGACGCTCCTGCCGGGCGCGGTCCTCACGCGCGTGGCGGCGAGCCACATCCGGGTCGGCACCTTCCAGTTCTTCGCGGCGCGGGGCGACGTCGAGGGCCTGCGGGCGCTCTCCGACCACGTCGTCGCCCGGCACCATCCGGACGCGGCCGGGGCCGGCAATCCCTACCGGGCGCTGCTGGAGGGCGTCGTCGCGGCCCAGGCGGCCCTCGTCGCCCGCTGGTTGCACGTCGGCTTCGTCCACGGGGTGATGAACACCGACAACATGTCGGTCGCGGGCGAGACGATCGATTACGGGCCCTGCGCGTTCCTCGACGCCTACGATCCCCGGACGGTCTACAGCTCCATCGACCGCAACGGCCGCTACGCCTACGGCCAGCAGCCGCGGATCGCGCTTTGGAACCTGACCCGCCTCGCCGAGACCCTGCTGCCGCTCCTCGCCGAGGGCGAGGACGCCGCCGTCGCCGAGGCCGAAGCGGCGCTGGCCACCTTCGCGCCGCGCTTCGAGGCGGCCTATCACGGCGGCCTCGCCCGCAAGCTCGGCCTCGCCGAGACCCGCGACGGCGACGCCGAGCTGGCGGGCGACCTCCTCAAGGGCATGGCCGAGAACCAGGCCGACTTCACCCTGACGTTCCGCCGGCTCTGCGACGCGGCGGCGCGGCCTGAGGCCGACGCCGCCGTGCGCGACCTGTTCGTCGACCCGACGCGCTACGATGCCTGGGCGGCCGCGTGGCGCGCGCGGCTGGCGCAGGAGGCACGCGACCCGGTCGAGACCGCCGCCGCGATGCGCCGGGAGAACCCGGCCTTCATCCCGCGCAACCACCGGGTCGAGGCGATGATCGAGGCCGCCGTGGAGCGGGACGACTTCGCGCCGTTCGCGACGCTCCTCGCCGTCCTGGCCCGCCCCTACGACGACCAGCCGGACCACGCCGCCTTCGCGGAGGCGCCCGCGGGCGGCGGCGTCGGCTACCGGACCTTCTGCGGCACCTGAGCCCGCGCGCCGCCGGTCAGGACCGCGGCCACGTGAAGATCTCGCGCAGCCCGCCCGCGTGGCGAAACCAGTGGACGCGGGTCGCTGGATTGAAACCGTGATCCTGGTACGAAGTGGCGATCACCGACACGAGAGTCTCGGCCGCCGAGCGGTCGCGAATGTCGTAGGCCAGAAGTTTGGGAGTACCGTCGGTCTCGCGGGTGAGATCGCGAACCAGAATCGAATACGACATATCCCCCCTCCTTTCGACACAAAGCATGTACTCAAGATTATATCGTCAAAGCCAGGATCGTTCGCGGAAGGATCGTGTAAAGGTTAAACAACGTTAACGGGAATGTGTTGATTTGATACGGCCCCGGTTGGACTCGCCGGGCGCGCAGGTCTTCGCGGGGGTCGCGCGGCCCGCGACGCCGGATCGGTCCGGTGCGGGAGACGCGGCTGTCGACCGGGTTCGGGCACCGAATCACGCCGCGGCGCCGGCCCGAGAGCCGTGCCCAATCGTGTCGCAGCGGTCTCGACGGACGACGATTCGGGCGGAGTCAGTCGCGCCATTCCCCTCTCCCGTGCGGCACAGGCTCGGTGCGCCTCCGCCTCAACTTGACCGGGACCGGCCCTAGATGTCGGAAAGCGGGCGCCCGACCGGACCGACGGGGCGCAGGGCAGAGCCGGAGGCCATGGTGAAGCGGATCCGGGCGGGGCTCGTCGCGGCAGGGCTCGCGCTGCTGACAGCCCAGTGCGCGCCCACGCCCGGCGCGCCGGCGGCCGGGATCGTCGTCGCCTCCAAGCTCGACACGGAGGGCGGGGTGCTCGGGAACATCATCCTGCAGGCGCTCCAGGCCCGAGGCCTGCCGACCGTCGACAAGATCCAGCTCGGCGCCACCGCGATCGTCCGCCAGGCCCTGATCGAGGGGCAGATCGACATCTATCCCGAATACACCGGCAACGCGGCGTTCTTCTTCGGGAAGGCCGATCTCCCGGTCTGGAAGGACCCGGAGGCGGCCTACCGCACGGCCCGGGACCTGGATCGCGCGGCCAACGACCTCGTCTGGCTGACGCCCGCCTCGGCCAACAACACCTGGGCGATCGCGGTGCGCGAGGAGGTCGCGCGGGCCGCGGGCCTGAGGACCATGAGCGACTTCGGCCGCTACGTGGCGGGCGGCGGCGCGATCAAGCTCGCCGCCTCGTCGGAATTCGTGACCAGCCCGGGGGCGCTGCCGGCCTTCGGCCGGGCCTACGGCTTCACCCTCCGGCCGGACCAGCTCGTCATCCTGGCCGGCGGCGACACGGCCGCGACGATCGCGGCGGCGGCGCGGGGCACCTCCGGCACGAACGCCGCCATGGTGTTCGGCACCGACGGCAGCATGGCGGTCGCGCGCCTCGTCATGCTGGACGACGACAAGGGCGTCCAGCCAGTCTACCAGCCGGCGCCGGTGGTCCGCGGCGCGGTCCTCAAGGCCCATCCGGAGATCGCCGCGGTGCTGGACCCGATCTTCCGCAAGCTCGATCTGGCCACGCTCCGGGATCTCAACGGCCGGGTCCAGATCGGCGGCGAGCCGGCCTCTGCGGTCGCGGCGGACTTCCTCCGGCAAAACGGGTTCGTGCGGTGAGCCGGCCGCGCGGACAGCGCGGCGCGACGCGCCCTCACCGGCGGAGCCGTCCGCGGCCCGCGGGATCCCGCGTCGACAAGCCGGGGCTCCGCCGGCAAGGATGCGCGGCGGGGCGCCCGAGAGCGTCGCGACGCCGGTGACCCGCCTCATGAGACCCGCCGCATTTCCGTCCATCGTCGCGCCCCCGGGCGCCGCCGCAGCGTGAGGATGGGGGAATCCCTCGCGACCGGGCGGTTTCGCCCGGGCGTCGATCCGCTGGGCGCGGCCTTCGCGGCCGTCCTGGCACTGAGCCTGCTCGCCCTGCCGCTGATGACGACCCGGCCGAACCGGATCGCGGCCGGCACCGCGCTGACGGCGTGGTCGGCGCTCCCTCCCGGCGCGGCGCTCCTCCTCGGGGGCGTCGTCGCCCTCGCGCTGCCGCCGCTGGTCCTGCGGTCGGCGCCGATCCTGCGGCTGGCTGCCGCCGCCGCGGTCCTGCTGCTGCTCGGCCTCGCGGCCGGCTGGGCGGCCGATCACCTGACCGCGCCGGGCGACCGGTACGGCCGGGTCTCGCCGGACGCGGGCTGGTGGCTCGCCTCCGGGACGGCGGCCCTCGCGGCCGGCGACGGGCTGGCGCGGCTGCGGCCGGGGCCGGTCCTGCGGATCGCCGCGCTCGCCCTGCTGGTCGCCGCGACGGGGCTCGCCCTGCGCACCGGCTTCTGGGACAACCTCTCGGTCCTGCGGGAATATGCCGGCCGCTCCGACACGTTCGGCCGGGAGCTGCGGACCCACGCCGCCCTCGCCCTCGCATCGGTGGCGGCCGCCGCCCTGGTCGGGATCCCGGCGGCCGTGCTGGCGCGCCCGGTCCAGCCCCTGCGGGCGGGCCTGCTCACGAGCCTCAACGTCGTGCAGACCGTCCCGTCCATGGCGCTGTTCGGCATGCTGATCGCGCCCCTGGCCTGGATCGGCCGGGAGGTGCCGGGCGCGGCCGCCCTCGGCATCGCGGGGATCGGCGCCGCGCCGGCCTTCGTGGCGCTGTTCGCCTACGCGCTCCTGCCCGTGGCCGCCGCGACCGTCGCGGGCCTCGACGCGGTGCCCCGGCCGGTGCGCGACGCCGCCCGGGGCGTCGGCATGACCGCGCGCCAGCGGCTGTTCCAGGTCGACCTGCCCCTCGCCCTGCCGGCGATCCTGACCGGGATCCGGATCGTCCTCGTCCAGAATATCGGCCTCGCGGTGATCGCGGGTCTCGTGGGCGGCGGCGGCCTCGGCGTGTTCGTCTTCCAGGGCATCAGCCAGAACGCGGGCGACCTCGTCCTGCTCGGCGCGCTGCCGACCGTCGCCATGGCGACCGGCGCCGCGGTGCTGCTCGACGCCGTCATCGACCTGAGCCGCGGCCGCGCGGCGGAGCGGATCCCATGATCGACCTCGCCGGGGTGAGCCGCGTCTTCGAGGGGCGCACGGTGGTGGCGGACGTCACCCTGCGGGTCGAGACCGGGACGATCCTGACGGTGGTCGGCACCTCGGGATCGGGCAAGACCACCCTGCTGCGCATGATCAACCGCCTGATCGAGCCGAGCGCCGGGACGATCCGGATCGCGGGCCGGGACGTCCGGGAGGTGCCGCCGCACCTGCTGCGGCGCGGGATCGGCTACGCCATCCAGGGCCACGGGCTGTTCCCCCACCGCACGGTCGCGGAGAACATCGCGGTGGTGCCGAGGCTCGTCGGCTGGGACCGCCGGCGGATCGCCGCGCGGGTCGACGAGCTCCTCGGCCTGTTCAACCTCGATCCGGCGATCTACCGGGACCGCCTGCCGGCGGCGCTCTCCGGCGGCGAGCAGCAGCGGATCGGCGTCGCCCGCGCGCTCGCGGCCGAGCCGCCGATCCTGCTCATGGACGAGCCCTTCGGCGCCCTCGATCCGATCATCCGCGGGCGGGCGCAGGCGGACCTTCTGGCGATCCAGGCGCGCTACGGCACCACGATCGTGCTGGTGACCCACGACATGACCGAGGCCCTGCATCTCGGCGACCGGGTCGCCGTGATGGATGGCGGGCGCCTCGTGCAGGAGGCCGCGCCGGCAGACCTCGTCGGCGCGCCCGCCACCGCCTTCGTCGGCGCCCTCCTCGGCAGCGGCGACCGGGCCTTCCAGCTCATGGCCCTGCGCGCCGTGGACGATCTGATCGAGCCCGGCCCGGCGCCGGGCCCGCCCATCCCGGCCGGGACCACGGTGCGGGCCGCCCTCGCCGAGAGCCTGTGGTCCCGGCGCCCGGCGCTGCCGGTCAGCCGCGACGGCGTCGTCCTGGGCCGGGTGACGCGGGAGGCCCTCGAGGCGCGGGGCGCCCGGCCGTGATCCGCGCCCCGCAGATCGCCCGGGCCGCGCTCCTCGCCCTGCTCGGGGCGTTCCTGGTCGCTCCGGGGTGGTTCGCGCCCCTGTTCCGGCCCTTCGCCCCCGGCGACACGCCGCCGATCTACGCCCAGACGCCGCTGCTGACGCTCGCCGTCAACCACCTCCTGCTCGTCGCCACCGCGACCGTGACCGCGGCCGCGATCGCCCTCGGCCTCGCGGTCGCGGCCACGCGGCCGGCCGGCCGCGACGTGCTGCCCTTCGCCCGGTCGGTGGCCCGAATCGGGCAGACCTTCCCGCCCGTCGCGGTCCTGGCCCTGGCCGTGCCGATCCTCGGGTTCGGCGCGGTCCCGACCCTGATCGCCCTCGTCCTCTACGGGCTCCTGCCGATCTTCGAGACCGCGCTCACCGGGCTCGAGGATCTCGACCCGGCGCTGATGGAGGCCGCCCGCGGCATGGGTCTGACCGACCGGCAGCGACTCGTCCGCGTCGAGCTGCCCCTGGCGCTGCCCATGATCCTGTCGGGGATCCGCCTCGCCGCGATCATCGGGCTGGCGACGGCGACCATCGGCTCCACGGTCGCCGCCAGCACCCTCGGCGAGGTGATCATCTCCGGCCTGCTGACCGGCAACACCGCCTACGTCCTGCAGGGCGGCCTCGTCGTGTCCGCGCTGGCGCTCCTGATCGACGGCGGTTTCCGCCGACTCGAGCGCGGCGCGGCACGCCGGGCTGGATTTCCTTCCTAGAGGCGACTAGAAGGCCAGCGGGGCCGTACGCGCGGCCCTGGGGCGTGGAACCCCCTGTCTGATGGTCGGTGCCGACCACAACGGCACCCGTATCCTTGGCCACACGGTCGGGGAGCCTGCGGCGTATGTCCAGGCGTTCCGGCGCTAAAGGTCGTAGGGACCGTTCAGACACGGTTTTCCAACTCCCCGACTCGGGATGGTCGAAGGCTCGCTCGCGGGGGCGCACCGCGAGCCAGGGCCCGCCGGGAGGATGGGCCATGGGTTCCAGCGATCCCGAGACGCGCAGGCGGCAGCTCGACCGGCTGCGCGCGGCCTACGAGGCCCGCGCGGGCCGGCCGGACCTCACGGCCATCGGCAGCGGTGCGCGGCACTCGCGGGTGCTCCTGGGACGGATCCTCGTGGTGCTCGGCGGCCTGCCGGACGGGGCCGGACTGCCGGCGATCGGTCCGGGCGGGAACGGACGCGCCCAGACGTAGCCGCGCGGGTCGCGGCGCCGGACGGCCGGCGAGACGCGCGGCCGCGGCGGCCTGACCGGCACGGAGGCTGGCGCGAAACCGGATCGACGGATCCGGTGCGACGGGACAGGCGGGTCGACTCGGCGATAAGACGCTGCCCATGACGTCGCCCATGACGCCCGCCGACCGAGACCGGTTCGAGAAGTGCCTCGCGCTCGCCGATCAGGGGGCCACGGCGGGCGAGCGCGCGGCCGCCCGGGCGGCCGCCGAGCGCATCGCCCGGGGTGCCGGGCTGACCCTCGCGGCGGCGGCCGAGGCGCTCCGGCGGAGCGGGCAGGCCTCCGCCGATCGGGCGGCCCGCCCGCCCCCGCCCCGGCGGTCCTATCCCTGGGCGCAACCCAAGGAACCGGTGACACCCGTCACGGTCGAGGAATTGCTGCGCCAGAAGGCCGAGACGGAGGCGTGGCGCAAGCGCAGCGCGGCCGCCGCCGACCGCCGCCGGAAGCGGGAGCGCGCCGACCAGGAGGCCTACGTGGCGGAGCAGCGCGCCCGGCAGGCGGAGCGCGACCGGGACTGGGCGCGCACCCGCGCGGATCCCCCGGGGGCGCCGGAGGACGGGACCTGAGCGCCGGTCGGCCGGCTCAGCGGTGATGCCGCGGCCGCGCGCTCCGGTGCGCCCGCGCCCTGCGGTGCCGCGGCGCGACCCGCGGCGCCGCCGGCGGCTCCGCGGCGGCGACCGGGGGCCCGGGCGCGACGCCGTCACGGGCGGCGACGATCCGGCGGGCTTCCTCGACGCTCATGTCGCAGGCGCTCGTCATGCCCTGCAGGGCGCCCAGGGCGCGGTTGTACTCGGGAAGGTTGATGCATCCGGGGACGCCCCACGCCCAGGCGGGGACCGGCGCGGAACCCGCCACCGCCAGTGCGAGGGCGGCAAGAGCGTTCCTGAGCGACACGGATCCCTCTCCTCTTCACCGAGCCCCGGATCCCACCCCCTGAGGCAGCACGCCCCTCCGGGCGGCGGGTTCACGGACGCCCGATCAGGCCCCGCCGCACATGTGCTGGGAGTCGGGCAAAGTCCAGGAATCCAGCGTGCGCAGGTTGGTCGTCGTGTACATCTTGCCGCGATCGTCGCCCTTGGGGCAGCCCGTCGGCACGAGTACGAGGCAGGTCATGACCCGGTCGCCGACCCGCGACCGCGCGACCGCTTCGACATACGCGTAGGAGACGCCGTAGACGCCGTTCTTGAGATCGACGCTCGTCCCGTCGCCGATCCCGTCGCCCTTCGGCTTCACGAGCGTGTCGCTGAACCGGGTCCCGATCCGCGCGATGGTGGTCGCCGCGCAGGTGCCGACCCGCGTCGGCACCTGCGCCTCGGCGGCGGACGCGAACCCGAGACCGGCGACCACGAGGGCGCCGGCCAGGATCGGTCCGGGGGCAGCCACCATCAGGCGGCTTCGAGGAGGAAGTTGGCCCGGCGGAACATCAATTCGCGCCGGTAGAAGTAGACGCCGCGGTGGCGCATCGCCGCGTGCGCCGCGTCCACGTCGAATCCGTACGGCCTGTCCCGGGTCGTATCGATGCAGCCGACATACATCCATCGGACACCGTCGATGAGCGACGGGATGGGCTGGTCCTGTCGGACGGCGCAGAACTGCTCCTCGTCCGAGGCCGAAACGAAAATGTAGAAGGTCTTCCGCGCGCACATCCGAACCTCCATGGGACTCGGGGGTGTAACCGCAACGCCACGGTCAAGCTATAAACCGACCTTGGAGCAATAGTCAAGCTTCTGCCACATTTTCGTCACGTGTGAGACAGACCACCCCGGCCGCACGCCTCACAGGCAGCCGACCCGCCGCAGGGCGCCGATCAGCTTCCGGCCGACGCGGTAGCCGTTGAGGGATTCCGATCCGAGGATGCGGACGGTCTCGGCCGACGCGGTGCGGTCGTACAGGAACACCTGGAAATCCGACCGCCCCTGCCCGACGGGGCCGCTGCTGACCTGGCCGCAGAACGCCACGGCGGACTCCGCCTCGGCGGGGATCGGTCGGATCTTGCGGAATCTCACGAGGCCCGCATCCGGGAAGGCCGCGGCGACCCGCGCCCGCATCTCGGCCTCCAGATCGTCGGCGCCCTGCCCGTGGGCGAACGGCGCCGCGAGCATGCCTCCGAGGAGCGCCGCCAGCATCGCGCGTCCCCATCCCGCCCCAGGCACGGTGCGGGACTTCCGGACCCTCGACCTCGGCACGGACGGGCGGCGTGTGGCGGCCATGAACGGACTTCGCGATGCGCTCGAAGCGTATTGGATCACGAAGATCTGCGAAGTGGAAGCGTCGGAACCGCGCCGGCGAAGTGTCCGGCAGGCGCGACCCGAAAAATCCGGCGGCGCTCTCCCAATCTCGGCCAGGACCATGGCCATGTCATTGACCAACCGGACGGCGCGCGTCGCATCGAAATTCTGCATTCAAAATTCGTTACTTGCCAAGCATGTCATTCTGCATTGACAGACGATAATGTCCGAGTATTCCTGGTCTATAATAGGTGTTGGCAGGGTCGAAGAAGGGGTCGATCGCTTTGCGCAAGAACCAGGACCAGCTCGAGCCGACCATCAGCGACGTGGCCCTGCGCGTCGTGACCGCCTATCTGTCGAACAACGCGCTGCCGCACACCAGCATACCGCCGCTCCTGCTCACCGTGCACGGCGCGCTCTCCGCGCTCACCGACCGGCCCGCGGTCGTCGAGGCGCCGCCCGAGCAGCCCGACGCCGCTCAGATCCGCGGCTCGGTCCGCCAGGACGGCATCGTCAGCTTCATCGACGGCCGGTCGTACAAGACCATGAAGCGGCATCTCACGGCGCACGGGCTGACGCCGGAACTCTACCGCGCGCGCTACGGGCTGCCGGACGATTACCCGATGACCGCGCCGGGCTACGCCGAGCGCCGGTCAGAGATCGCCAAGGCGATCCGGCTCGGCAGCAAGGCCGCCTGATCGACGCAGCCCGTCCGCCGAGCCCCCGTGAACCGATGGCCCGCACGGACGTAGATGCGCTGGGCGGGGCGGCGCGCGCGTGCCGGCACTGCGGGTTGGCCCGTCTGGCAACGCGATCGGGTGAGAGGGATCTGGCCATGAAGGGTCTGTCTGGCTGCGTCGCCCTCCTTCTCCTCGGCATCGGACCGGCCTCGGCGCAGACCGTCCTGGCCCCGTCCGGAGACTCGGCCGTGACGCAGCTCGGTGGGACGGCGGGGCGGGCCGCGCGACGCAACATCCAGGAGGCCTACCGCAACGGCGACGTGGTCGGCCATCGACATGCGCCAGCCGCCCCCGCGCCCCGGCCGGACCGGCCCCGCCGCACGAGCCCGCGCTTCTAGAGGCCCCGCTCCTCGCGCGAGCGCCGCGCTGCGCGCCGGCCTTCGGCGCCCGGGCGCCGGCGGAGACGGCGCTCGCCGCCCGCGGGCCACGGCCTGAAATCGTTCTGTAATCCGAGCTGGTCACGGTCCGCGCGCAGGTCGACCGCAGCTCGCGGTCGCGGCGGGTCGCGCTGGACCGGATCGCCCCGGCAGCCCGGCCCCGGCAACGACGACAGGTGCTCGATGCTTCGGACTGCGATCACCCTGACGCTTCTGCTGGCCGGAGCCCCGGCCTGGGCCGGACCGCGCTGGCAGGACCTGCCGCCGACCCCCGCGCCGGTCGCCGGCACGGTCTCCGGGCGCGCCGCTGTCAACGGCATTCGGCTGTATTACGCCACGATCGGCAACGGTCCGCCGGTCGTCCTGCTGCACGGCGGCCTGTCGAACTCCGATTACTGGGGCCACCAGGTCGCGGCGCTCGCCGCCCGCCGCACGGTCATCCTCGTGGACAGCCGCGGGCACGGCCGCAGCACCCGGGACGATCGGCCATTCGGCTACGACCTGATGACCGACGACGTGGTCGGGCTGCTCGACGTGCTGAAGATCCCGCGCGCCGACATCGTCGGGTGGAGCGACGGCGCGATCCTCGGTCTCGACATGGCGATGCGCCACCCCGACCGCGTCGGCAAGGTGTTCGCGTTCGGCGCCAACGCCGACCCGTCGGGCCTGATCGAGGGTGTGGAGACGAACCCGACCTTCGCCGCCTTCATCGACCGGGCCGGCAAGGAGTACGAGGCCCTCTCGCCGACCCCGAAGGACTACGCCGCCTTCGTCGACGCGGTTGGCCGGATGTGGGGCGGGCAGCCGCGCTGGACCGAAGCCGATCTGAAGCGGATCCGCGCGCCGGTCCTCATCGCGGACGGCGACCACGACGAGGGTATCAAACGCGCGCACACCGAGTACCTCGCTGCCACGATTCCCGGGGCTGGGCTGCTGATCCTGCCGAACGCCAGCCACTTCGCGTTCCTCCAGGATCCGGCGCTCTTCAACGCGGCGCTCCTCGGCTTCCTGGACGGGCCTTGAGGGTCCTGAGCGGCCCCCTGACGCGCGCGACTCACCGGGCCGACAGCCAGCCTTGCTGACCCTAACCCAGTCGGCCTCTGCGCCTGGACGTACGGTTCGCGGACGCGCGGCGCGGGCCGCTTCGGGAACGGCGGCGCGACGAGGACGCCGACCCGATCCGTCAGGCGATCTCGAGATGGAGGAACTGGTTGAATTCGCTCGGCACGTAGGTCCCGAACGCGGGGCCGTTCACGAAGCCCCGACGCCGATAGAGTTCGAGCGCGGGCGCGAATGCGGGTCCGCATCCGGTCTCGAGGCTGAGGCGTCGCGCGCCGCGGGCGGCGGCGGCCGCGATGATGGTGTCGAGGATCGCCGCGCCGGCTCCCAGGCGGAGGAAATCCGGATGCGTCCGCATGGACTTCACCTCCGCGGTGCCGTCCGTCGCCATCCTGAGCGCCCCGACGCTCGCCACCCGCCCGCCGCGGCGCGCCGTCCAGACGGTCACGTCCGGTGCTTGCAGGCCTGACAGGTCGAGAGCGAACACGCTGCCCGGCGGCGAGGATGCGTGCATGCCGGCGAGATGGAGCGCCAGCAGCGCTCGTGTCTGCGTATCGGACAGATCGTCCCGCGCGATCTCGAACATCGTGCCCCGGCCATCCGCCCCGACATCCCCCGCGCAGGATGTCCTCCCGATCAACGATCAGCAAGGCGCGGAACGGCGGTGCGGCCCCCGCGCCGAGGCTCCCGGCGGAGGGCGGATCGACAGCTCCGCAAGACCCGCGGACCGCCGACCTCCCTGCGACCCGCAACCATGGCGCGCATGGTGCATTTGTGAACGCCGTCACGTTCCCCGGTGGGGAACACGCTGCCGTGGCGGTGCGTCACCGGTTGCGGGCACGCTCCGGCCGGAGAGGATTCACACGCTTGATCGACGCCGGAAGCCAGACCGCGAGTGCCTCCGGTGCCGCCGCATCGGTCGCCGGGTCGATCGCGGCCGTCACGCGGCGGCTCGATTCCCTTCCGATGACGCGGCTTCACGCGGCGGCGCTCGCCGTCTGCACGCTGGGCCTGTTCACCGACATCGCCGAGGTCGCCCTGAGCAACGCCCTGGCGGCCATCTTCCTCGCGCCGCCCCACAACCTGCCGCGGGGCAGCCTCTCGCTGCTCCTCGCCTCCGTGTTCGCCGGCGGGGCGGTGGGCGCACCCGTCTTCGGGATGCTGGGGGATCGCCTCGGCCGCAGGCGCGCGCTCCAGGCCTCCCTCGCGCTGATGGCCGCCGGATCGCTGGCGGCCGCCGCGAGCCAGGGGCTCACGGCGCTGACGATCGCCCGGACGGTCTCGGGGTTCGCGATCGGCGGGTTCCCGCCCCTGGTCGCCACCTACCTCGCCGAGGTGACGCCCGCGCGCCGACGCGGCGCGACGCTGCTGGTCTGCGCCGGACTCGGGCTCCTCGGCGGCCTGGCCGCCATCGGCCTGGTCCAGATGATGGCACCGGCCGCGCCGCTCGGGATCGAGCCGTGGCGCTGGGCGCTGATCCTCGGGGGCGCCCTGGCGGCGCTCGGCGGCGTCCTGTTCGCGCGGCTGCCGGAATCGCCGCGGTGGCTCGCCTCGGTCGGGCGCTCCGCCGAGGCCGACGCCGCCTGCCGCCGGTTCGAGCGCGCGGCCGGCCGGGTCCGGGTCGCCGCCCCCACCGACCCGGACACGGACCCGCCCGCGACCGGGCCCGCGGGGTTCCGGGGCCTGTTCGCCGAGACGCGCCAGCTGCGCCGGACGGCCCTGTTCGTCGGCCTCTACACCCTCGCCCCCCTGGCGACGATCGCCTTCCCGCTGCTCAGCGCCGTCGTGATGGTGGAGAAGGGCTTCAAGGTCGATCAATCCCTCGTCTTCGCCGCGCTGTCGATGCTCGGCCCGCCCCTGGGTACCCTGCTGACCGCGCTGGCGATCGACCGGCTCGAGCGGCGCGCCGTCCTGACGGCCCTGGCGGCGGCGATGGCGGCCCTCGGCACGGCCTTCGCCGCGAGCGGCACGTTCCTGACCCTGGTCCTGGTCGGCATCGCCTTCAACACCGCGGCGGCGACCTACGGCAGCATCCTCGCCGTCTACGCGACGGAGCTGCTCCCGACGCCGCTGCGGGCCTCGGCCATGACCTGCGCCTGGGCCGGCGGCCGGGTCGGGGCCGCGCTGGCGCCGATCATCCTCCTGCCGATCCTCTCGGCCTACGGGCCGCACGCGATGTTCGCGGTGATCACGCTCGTCCTCGCGGCGAGCGCGGCCCTGCTCCTCGCCGGACCGCGCGGCCTGTCCGGGCAGGCCCTTGCTTAGGGAAACCCGGAAGCGCGGGTCTCCGAACCACGGCGCCGCGCCGGATGGCGTCGGTTGCCAATCCGGCAAGATTCACCCGATAAAGTTGCGCAGGCAGCCGGACGGAACCGCCGGGCACGCCGGGGGTGTCACACGTGTCTAGCCCGGTGCTCGTCCCGAGCCTCGTCGAGACGACCAGCCACGTCGACCCCAAGCAGGCCTTCGAGTTCTGGCGCTGCACGGCCCTGGCCGGGTTCGGCGACATCGGCCGGCGGCACCCTCGGGAGCGTTTCGCGGCCAAGCGCCTGAGCGTGGCCTCGGCCGGCTGGTCGCTGACCCACACGGTGAGCAGCCCGGTCGCGGTGGAGTTCCGCTCCCGCCACGTCGACCGGAACGCCCGCGGGATGGTGGTGATCGGCCTCGCGCTCGACGGCGTCGGCTACCAGGAGCAGAACGGCCGCGGGGCCCAGCTGACCCCCGGCGACATCAGCTTCCTGACGCGGAACCGGCCCTTGGTGGCCGGCACCCAGAGCGCCTACGGCGAGATCCGCCTCGCCGTCCCGCGCAAGATGTTCGAGGCTTTCGTCGGCGACGCCGACGCCTTCGCGGGCCGCAGCCTCGGCCCGCTCCCGGCCGGGGCGGAGGTCCGGGCGCGGCTGCGCGGGGTGGCCGGCTCGGTCGCCTGGATGTCCGCCGACGAGGCGCAGGCGGCCGTCGAGGGCGTGCTCCACCTCCTCGGCCACCTCGTCGACGGCGCGGCCCGGCGCGGCGATCCGGAGGCGGTCTCGCAGGCGGCCGTCGTGTCGCTCGCCCGCGCCCACATCGCGCGGCGGATGCACGACCCCGACCTGAACCCGCAGGACATCCAGCGCGCGCTCGGTCTCTCCCGGACCAGCCTGTACCGCGCCTTCGCGGAGACCGGCGGCATCGCGGCGGCGATCCGCGACGCGCGCCTCGACCTCGCGCGCCGGCGCCTCGAGGCCCGCCGCGACGACAAGATGCGGATCGCCTCGATCGCCTACGCGTGCGGCTTCACCGACGTGCCGACCTTCAACCGCGGCTTCCGCAAGCGCTTCGGCCTGGCCCCGGGCGACCTGCGGCCCGCGCTCCCCTAGGCGAAGCGCGTCGGGCGCGTCAGCCCGCGGCGGCGAGATCCGCCCGGTCGCGGACCTGGGCGGGGAAATCGAACACCGCGTCCGCGTGGGCGATCGTCGCCGGGCGATGGGCGACGATGACCCGCGTCATCCGCAGGTCGCGCAGGGCCTGGGCGATCACCGCCTCGGTGGCCTCGTCGAGGTGGCTCGTGGCCTCGTCGAGGAACAGGATCTCGGGCCGCCGGTAGAGGGCGCGCGCCAGCACGATGCGCTGCTTCTGGCCGCCCGACAGGGTCGAGCCCATGTCGCCGACGAGGCTCTCGAAGCCCATGGGCATGCGGCGGATGTCGTCCAGGATCGCCGCCCGGGCGGCGCACTCGGCGATCCAGCCCGCGTCCGGATGCTCGTCGAAGGCCGCGATGTTCTCGGCGATCGAGCCGGCGAACAGGCCGTCGCTCTGCATCACGCCGGCGATCCGGCGCCTGTAGGACCCGGCGGCGGTGCGGATGTCCTGGCCGTCGGCGGTGACGATCCCCTCGCTGGGCGGCGTCAGCCCCATCATCACCTTCATGAGCGAGGTCTTGCCGCATCCCGAGGGACCGGTGATCGCGAAGCACGCGCCGGCCCGGACGGACAGCGAGACGCCGCGGAAGATCCAGGGCTCGTCGGCCCCGTAGCGCAGCGCCAGGCCCGCGCCGGCGAGCGTTCCGGCCTTCAGGGCGACGACCGGGGGCGCCCCCGGCTGCGCCCCGGCGGCGAGATCCTGCTCCTCGGGCTCGCACAGCACGATGTCGGCGAGCCGGTCGGTCTGCACGTCGAGCATGCGCAGCTTGAACCACGCGTCGATCAGGCTGCCGATCCGGGTGGCGAACTGGTCGCGATAGGCCAGGAACGCCACCAGCATGCCGAGCGACAGGGAGCCGCCGATGACCGCGCGGGCGCCGAGCACCAGCAGGATCAGCCGGTCGAGGCCGAACAGGAACTCGTTCGCGCGGCCGAACACGAGGTCGAGGCGCTGCAGCCGCAGCCGGGCGTTCAGGGCCGTGACGAAGTGGTTCATCCAGGCGCCGCCGCGCCGCTCGCGCAGGTCGAGGAGCTTGACGCTCGCCATGCCGCGGACCGTCTCGATGAAGTGCGTCTGCTGGCGGGCCTCGGCCACGAGGGCCTCCTCGCTCCCCTCCCGGTAGGCGCCGTAGGCGAAGACCCGCAGGACCGCGTTGAGCGCCGTCGAGGCGAGGACCACGGCGACCAGCCAGCCGCCGTAGACCGTCAGCATCACCAGCATGCCGACCGCCATGAGCCCGTCGAGCATGGCCTGGACGAGATCGGTCGTCAGGCCCTTCTGGATGGTGGCGAGGGAGCCGAACCGCGAGATCACGTCGCCGACATGGCGCTTCTCGAAGTAGTCGAGGGGCAGCCGCGACAGGTGGTCGAACAGGCCGGCCGACCACTGGTAGTTCAGCCGGGTTCCGGCCAGCATGATCGCCCAGGTGCGGGCGATGCTGAGGCCGAGCTGGAGCAGCAGCAGCAGCGCGAGGCCGATCGCCACCACGAGGAGCAGATCGTGGTCGGCGTTCACGATCACCTCGTCGATGACGACCTGCGAGGCGATGGGCATCAGGAGGGCGACGAGCTCGATCCCGAGGGAGAGGGCCAGGACCTGGGCCAGGGCGGCGCGGATGCCGGCCATGTTGCGGAACAAGTCGCGCAGCCGCAGGCCCGGGGCGGCCCGCTCGCGCCGGAAGCCCGGATTGGGCACCGCCTCCAGGGCGACGCCGGTGAATTCCCGCGAGGCCTCCGCGAGGCTGACCCGCCGCCGGCCGCGGCCCGGATCGTTGATGACGAGGCCGCCGCGCTCGACCCGGGTCAGCACCACGAAGTGGTTGAGGCCCCAGTGCAGGATGCAGGGCAACCGGAGGCGGGGCAGGTCCGTGAGCTCGACCCGGAGCGCGCGGGCGGTCAGGCCCTGGGCGCCGCAGAGGTCGATCAGGTTGCGCAGGGTCATGCCCTTGAGGGACAGGGGATGGCGCCGCCGCAGCGTCGCGAGGTCGATCTGGCGCCCGTGATAGGCCAGGACCATGGCGAGGCAGGCCATGCCGCACTCGGCGGCCTCGGCCTGGAGGACGACCGGCACCCGGCGGCGGAGCCCGAAATCCAGCCGGGCGGCGAGGGACGGCGCCGTCACGGGGCGGCCTTCCGGACCGGCAGGGCGTCGAGGCCGCCGCGCGTGACGAGGGCGAGGCTCTCCCGGACATGCGTCACGGGATCGAGCAGCCAGCGGTAGAGCGACCGCTTCTCCAGGGCGATGTCGGCCTCGACGCGCATGCCCGCCTCGAGGCTGCGCCGCTCGCCGTAGGCCAGCACGGTGTCGGAATCGGGCCGGACCACGATGCGGTAGAGGTCGGTCCCCTCCCCCCGGGCGGCGGCGCGCCGCGCGAAGTCGGGCGCGTCGTCGCTGCCCAGCGGCGCCCGCGTGACCTCGGTGACGACGCCGCGGTGCAGGCCGAAGCGCTGGAACGGGAAGGCGGCGTAGCGCAGCATCACGGGCGCGCCGGCCTCGGCGAAGCCGATGGCCGACGAATCGACGAACAGGTTGGCCTGGAGGCGCCCGGCGCTCGGCAGCAGGGTCAGGAGCGTCGCCCCGGCCGCCACGGTCTGGCCGACCTGCGCGCGGATCGACGTCAGGGTCCCGGCCTCGGGCGCCCGGACCTCGATGGCGCGGCGCGCCTCGCTCTCGGCCTTCTGCTGCGCCAGCTGGGCGGCGGTCCGGTCGAGGTCGGCGAGGTCGCGGGCCAACCGGTCGTCGTAGGCGGCGAGCTGGGACTTCGTCTCGGCGAGCTTGCCGTCGATCTGGAGGCGGCTCTGCTGGAACTGGGCGAGCTGCGCGCTCGCCTGCATGTAGAGGTAGTTCTGGCTCTGGAAGTCGGCGGCGCGGGCGTAGCCGCGCGCCACGGCGTCGGCGAGTTCCTCGACCCGCGCCCGGAGCGGCGGAACCAGCTTGTCCTGCAGGTCGATCTGCTTGGCGAGCTGGGCCGACTGCTCGCTCAGATTCGCCACCTGCTCGCGCAGCGCCTGCCGCTCCGTGCCGGCCAGATCGGCCCGGGCGGTCCGCTGCCGCTCGACGCTCTGGCGCTGGCGCTCCAGCTCGGCGATCACGCGCTCCTGCGTGGGGCCGCTCGCCGACACGGCGTCGAGGTCGATCGTGTACAGGAGCTGCCCGCGCGCGACCTTGTCGCCCTCGCGGACGCCGGTCGAGCCGACGCGCCCCGCCACCGGGCTGGCGAGGCTGATCAGCCCGATATCGGGCGCGAGAAGGCCGACGGCGTGGATGCGGCGCGTGTAGGTGCCCTGCCAGGCATACAGGCCGACCGCCGCCACCATGATCACGCAGGCCGCGGCCACGATGCGGACCGGCAGAGGCTGGATGATCTGCGCCTCGCCCAGCCACGCGTTGCGTCGCGCCTCTATAACCTCAAGTCGAAAGAGCGGACTTGGCACCCGGAGAAAGCAACCTTCCTGAAGGAGACAGCCGTATTCGAGGACAATGCTCAGCGCATTTGCCACCTTACTCGGTCGCATCGCGGGAGTTTCATGTCAACACTTGCCGACACGGCGAATTTTGAATAATCCTGCCCGCGTCAGAACGTCGCGCCTGCGTTGAAAACCGTCTGATTTCCAACGGCTTATTCCAATTCGCCGTCGAGCTTGCCTTGCAGCGCAGCAGGACGTCAGTTTTTGCATCATCGCGTGCTGCGTTGCGAAAACTCGACGGCGTGAGACGCGGTGAGACGCGCCGCTTCGCAGCGCGGGCGGCCGCGGTGCCGACAGCGTCTGGAGCGCGGCCTGGGAAAGACAAGGCCTGTCAGTTTTTGCGCATTGGCCGGGCTCGATCGTCCGCGAGCATTATCGGCTGGCCATGACCGATTGACACGAAGCACATCTCTGTAATCCTAAAGGCAGGTGCCGACGTCCAAGGCGCCTAGACGCTACGATCAGGCAATAGATCGAAGCAAATAACCTTCTACCTGAATCTCAATCTGGAGAACGATCATGCAGGACAGCATCGATACCGTCCGCGAGCTGAGCGCCGCCGAGCTGGACCAGGTCGGCGGTGGCCTCGGGGTCGGCCTCACTGTCGGCCTCGGGGTCGACGCGAGCCAGGAGCTCGGTGCGGTCTCGGGGGTCGTGGGCCAGGTCGGCGGTCTGGTGAGCGGCCTGGTGGGCAGCGTGCTCGGCGCGGTCGGCGGTGTCGTCGGCGGCGTGACCGGCTCCCTGCGCTGACGGTCTGACACCGGGAGGGCGGCCGCGGGGCCGCCCTCCTCCGTCGCGGGGCGTGACCGCGACGACACCGGAATCACGGGCCCGCATGGACAGCACAGCCGAGAGTTCAGCCGCGACCACAGCCGAGACGATCGCGTACGCAACGAGCGGCAGCACCGGGCATCTCTCCGGCCGCCCCGAGCTGACCTGCTACGCACCGAGCGACCGCGGCCTCCCGGAGGTCGCCTTCATCGATTTCCGCTTCCCGACCGGCGGGTGGAGCACGCACGCGGTCACGGGCCTCGAGGTCGCCGCCAGCACGCAGCCCGCGGGGGCGCACCACGCGGTCGATTACGAGATCGCGGCGCGGCTGAGCGAGCGCGAGGGCCTGCTGGTCCGGCGTCCCGGCCTGAACGGCACGACCCGTTGGGCGGGCCCGTATGCCGGCCGCGTCCTCTCCTTCTCGGCCGCCGCCGTCGAGCGGCTGGCCGAGGCGCCGATCGGCAAGATCGCCTTCGCGGCGGACGGGCGCGATCTCCGCGCCTGCCGCAGCACCTGGCACATCCTCGACGCGCTGGCTTGCGCGCACCGGGACGACCCGTCGCCCGACGCGCTGCTGATCGAGAGCCTCCACCTGGCGATCCTGCGCTCGGTCGTCGCCGCGCGCGCTCCGGGCCGGTCGGCGGCGCCCGACCTCTCGGCGTCGCAGGCCGGGCGGGCCTGCGCGTATATCCAGGAGCACCTGGACCGGGAGATCACCGTCTCCGCCCTGGCCGGCATCGTCGGGCTCAGCGAGGGCTACTTCATCCGAGCCTTCCGCCAGACCACCGGGGTCACGCCCTACCAGTACATCATGCGCGAGCGCGTCGGCCGGGCCGAGGCCCTGATCCGCTCCGGCGCGGGATCGATGGCGGAGGTCGCCGCGCGATCGGGCTTCACGAGCGCCAGTGCCATGAGCCGCACGTTCCGGAAGCTCGTCGGGCGCTCGCCGACCGGGCGCACGGCCGGCCGGCGCGCCTGAGGCGCTACCCGGCGGCCCGCCCCGCCGCCCCGCGGAACAGGGCCTCCATCTCGCGCCGGACGCGGATCGCCTCCTGATCTGCGTCGAACGCGACGTCGCTCCAGCGCACGGCCCGGCCCGCGGGCACGTCGTTCTTCAGGACCATGTTGTGGGCGAGGCCGATCGGCAGGGCGTCCTGCGCCAGGGAATCCGCCGCCGGCATCAGCTTGCCGTAGACGGTGAACCCGCCCTCGCCGTCGAGCCGCTCCCCGGCCCGCAGCGCGCGCTTGGCTGTCGCGGCGACGTCGCCGCGCCAGTCGCCCGTCGCCCCCGTGGCCTCGCCGCGGACCGCGATGGAGGCGACCGAGATGCCGAGCTCGAGCCCGATCAGGTGATAGGGCTTGTAGGTCGCGGCGAACCGGCCGCTCGAATCGGTCTTGAGGCCATATTGCGCGAAGCAGTCGCGCACGTAGGCGCTCGGCGCCTCGAACACCGCGTAGACGCCCCAGCGCAGGTCCCGGAAGACCGGCCGCCCGTCCCGCTCCACCGACGAGACCACCTCGACGGTGCCGCGCTCGGTGAGGAGGCCGCCATCCGCCGCGGGCTTCAGGACGCTCGGCAGGTCGTCGACGCCGCAGGGCGGGAAGGCGAGGCCGTCGCGCGGCGGGGTGAGCCCGCAGGCATTGGCCACCGCGGCCATCTCCAGCGCCGACTTGGTGCCGTCGAGGAAGGAGTTGAACATCTGCGGGTTGAAGTCGCCGCCCGCGACTTGGCTCTCGCTGAAGCCGTAATGGCCCCAGACCGTGTCGGGCGTGGAGGCGTGGTAGGCCGGGAGGTACTTGGTGCCCTTGCCGGCGCAGATCACCTCCAGCCCGATGGTGCGGGCCCAGTCGACCAGCTCGGCGATGAGCGCCGGCTGGTCGCCCGAGGCCATGGAGTAGATCACCCCGGCCTCGGCCGCCCGGCGCGCCAGCAGCGGCCCGGCCAGCACGTCGGCCTCGACGTTGACCATGACGATGTGCTTGCCGTGCGCGAAGGCCTTGAGCGCGTGGCGGATGCCGGCGGCCGGGCTGCCGGTGGCGTCGATGACGATGTCCACGAACGGGCTCGCGATCATCGCGTCGGCATCCTCGGTCACGAGGGTCGTGCCGCCGCGCGCGGCCTCCTCTAGCCCCCGCGCGGCGAACCGGGAATCGTCCCAGCCGACCCGGCGCAGCGATTCGCGCGCCCGGTCGGGCGATAGGTCGGCCACCGCGACGAGGTGGATGCCGGGCGTGCGCGGCGCCTGCGACAGGTACATCGAGCCGAACTTGCCGGCGCCGATCAAGCCAACCCGGACGGGCCGGCCCTCGTCGGCGCGCCGCTGCAGCTTGGCGGAAAGGGACATGGGGCGTTCTCTCCCTGGGTGGCGCGCGGTCGGGACCGGACCCCGCCGCGCTCGCCGCGTCGTTGGACGGGGACCTAGCGCGGTTCCCGATGCCGTTGAGGCCTGCCGGATGAAAAGACGGGGGGTCTGTTCGGGCGACGCGCCGCCCCCTTCTCCCGTGCGGGAGCGGGGCGGGGTGAGGGATCGGGTCTCTCCGCCTCGGGCCGCCTCAGGCCGCCTCGGCCCGGCTCTGCGCCTCCACGTCGAGGAGCCAGTGCCGGAAGGCCCGGATCTTCTCCAGGGCCCCGTCGCGCTCGCGGTAGCAGATGAAGTGGAGGTCGCGGGTCAGGCTCGCGACCCGATCGCCGCCGAGGCGCACCAGCTGCCCGGCGGCGAGCTCGTCCCGGGCGAACCGCAGGGTCTCCAGCGCCACGCCGAGCCCCTGAACGGCCGCCGAGATCACCAGCGAGCCCCGGTCGAAAGCCGCGCCCGCCGCCCCGGCCGGGACCGGCAGACCGTTATGGGCGAACCAGTCCGGCCAGCGGACGGGGCTGAAGGACGAGTCGAGCCGGGTGAAGGGCCCGATCGATCCGGCCGCGTCCGGCTGCGCGGCCCGGGCGACCTCCGGCGCGCAGAGGGCGGCGATCTCCTCCGGGCCGAGGGACTCGACGGTCAGGCCGGGCCCGTGCGGCGGCCGGCCGTAGGCAATCAGGATGTCGATCTCCTCGTGCCGGCCGAGATCCACCGGGTCGGCGCTGGTGGAGAGGCGGATGGCGATGCCGGGATGCGCCTCCACGAAGGCGGGGAGCCGCGGCCCGAGCCACTTCGCCGCGAAGCTCGGCGTGCAGTGCACGGCCAGCGACGTGGGCGACGGCGGGCTGAGGTCGGCGCAGACCGCCTCGATCGCGTCGAAGGCGCTCGAGAGCCCGGCCAGCAGGCGCTGGCCGTCGGCGGTGAGGAGCGCCTGGCGGTTCGCCCTCCGGAACAGGGCGCGCCCGAACCAGCGCTCCAGCGCCCGGATCTGGTGACTCACCGCCGAGGGCGTGAGGTGCAGCTCCGCGCTGGCGCGGGCGAAGCTGCCGAGGCGCGCGGCCGCCTCGAAGGCCCGCAGGGCGGAGAAGCTCGGGATCCGGCGCATGCGCAATCCGTGAATTGAATTCATGGATTGCGTGAAAAATCGTCGTTTGTCAACGCGCGGATCCGGCAGGATAGTGCCGGCCACGACGCGATCGGCGGGCCGGTCCGTACCCCGACGAAAGGAGACGCCATGCTCGACGACCACGCCCACGAGGCGGCCGTCGCCCTCGACCTGCCGAACGACGATGCCGGCCGCAGGCGGACCTCGATCTACCAGCCCGAGCAGGCCGGCCTGATCTTCCCGGAGATCCCGGACTTCGCCGACCACGCCGAGGAGCGGGACTACCGCAAGAAGCACCTCGTGGCCGCCTGCCGCGCCTTCGCGATGCACGGCTTCGACTACGGCTTCGCCGGCCACCTGACGATCCGCGACCCGGAGCGTCCGGAGCTGTACTGGACCAACCCGATGTGCGTGCACTTCTCGCAGGTGCGGATGTCGAACCTGATCCTGGCCGACCACAAGGGCCGGGTGGTCGAGGGGCGCCACGCCATCAACCGCGCGGGCTTCGTCCTCCACGCCGCCGTGCACGAGGAGTACCCGGAGGTCATGGCGATGTGCCACGCGCACACCACCTACGGCACCGCGTGGTGCGCCACCGGCCGACCGCTGGAGATGATCAGCCAGGACGCGGCGGCCTTCTACAACAGCCACGCCGTGATCGGCGCCTCGGCGGGCGCCGTGGCGGTGGAGAAGGAGAGCGGCCTGTCGGTCGCCCAGCAGATCGGCCGCAACCGCGGCGTGCTGCACCAGAACCACGGCCTGCTGACCTGCTCGCAGCACAGCATCGACGACGCGGCCTTCTGGTTCATCGCCCTGGAGCGGGCCTGCCAGCAGCAGCTCCTGGTCGAGGCCTCCGGCATCAAGCCGCAGCTCCTCTCGGAGAAGACCGCCCGCTACAGCCGCGAGCACGTCGGCAGCGACTACATCGGCTGGCTGCACTTCCAGACGCTGTACAGCCACATCGCCGAGACCCAGCCCGACATGTTCGCCTGAGGCCGGCGCGGGAGGCTGCGACGGATTGAGGGCCGGCCGCGAGGCCGGCCCTCTCGCTATGGGCGGTCCGCCGGGCTGCGCCGCCCCTCGTACCGGGCCCGCGGCCGGATCAGCGTCCCCTGGCGGCCCTGCTCCATGGCGTGCGCCGCCCAGCCCAGGCTCCGGCCGAGCAGGAAGATCGTGAACGGCGCGCTCCGCGGCAGGCCCGCCGTCCGGACGAGCGCCGTCAGCGCGAAGTCGATGTTCGGCCGCGCCCCCGTCGCCGCCTCGGCGCAGTCCCGGACGGCGTCCAGCAGGGGGTCGGCGGGCAGGACCGCGCCCAGGGCCGCGGCGCGGGCGTCGCCGTCCGGGTAGAGCGGGTGGCCGAAGCCCGGCAGCGCGCCGCTCCGATCCAGGCAGGCGCGCACGGCCTCCCGGGGGTTCGTCGCGTCAGCCTCGTCGACGAGCCGCAGCACCGCCGCCGCGGCGCCGCCGTGGCGCGGTCCCGACAGGGCGCTCAACCCGGCCATGAGGCAGGCCGCGATCGGCGCGCCGGTGGAGGCGGCGACCCGGGTCGCGAAGGTCGAGGCGTTCAGTTCGTGGTCGGCCAGCAGCACCAGCGCCTGACGGACCCGGTCGGCGGTCGCGGCGTCGAGGGACCAGAGCCGCGCCAAGCCCTGATGCAGGGGCGCCCGGCCTTCGGGGATGCCGCAGGACGCGGCGAGATGCGCGACGGCGCGGCGCGCGTCGCGGCACAGGCGGTGGTGCCCGCGGCCCAGCGCGGCTTCGGCCTCCTGCAGAAGCCCGGCCAGCGCCAGGAACGGCGTCGCGGCCGCGTCGGCCGGAACCTCGAACAGCGTCGCCTCCGGGCTGTCCCACAGGAGGTCGGCGGTCGCCTCCAGGCTCGCGTCGCGGGCGAACGCCACGGCGTCGCGGCCGCGGTAGATCAGGCTGCCCCGGTGGACGGTGCTGATCGCGGTGACGACCGACGGCTCGCCCCAGGCCATGGCCCCCGCGGCGATCGCCGCGCTGGCGCGGCTCCGGCCGCGCCGGTCGGCGAGCGTCGCGACGTCGGCGGCCCGGTACTGGCTGTGCCGCCGCCCCGGCGCCCGCCGCGCCTCGATCAGCCCGCGGCTGACGTAGGCGTAGAGCGTCTGGGCCCGGATCCCGAGGGCGTCGAGGGCTTCGGCGCGGTCCAGCCATTCCGTCATGTTGATTAGATGTATCAAGATTGATCGATCCGTCGATGGCCGGCAGCCTGCGCGAACCGATCGAGGGCCGGGACCATGCGCGAACGACACGCCGACCACGACGCCCTGGCGCCGATCCTCGCGGAGGCGCTGGCCGCCCTGGCGCTGCCGCCCGAGGCCGGGGACCGGCTGGCGGTGACCGGCACCGGGAGCCTGCCCTCCTGCTTCCCGGTCACCGCGCTGGCGACGGCGTCGATCGGCGCCGCCGGCCTCGCCGTCTCCGAACTCCTCGGCCTGTCCGGCCCCGCGCCCGCCGTCACGGTCGACCGGCACCTGGCCTCAGCGTGGTTCGGCACCTCCGTGCGGCCGCAGGGCTGGACGCTGCCGGCCGCCTGGGACCCGATCGCCGGCGACTACCAGGCGGCGGATGGCTGGATCCGGCTGCACACCAACGCGCCCCATCACCGCGCCGCCGCCCTCGCAATCCTCGACTGCCCGGGCGAGCGGGAGGCGGTCACGGCCGCCGTGGCCCGCACGGCGGCCGAGGACCTGGAAGGGGCGATCCTGCGCGCCGGCGGCTGCGCCGCGGCGATGCGCGGTCCGGACGATTGGGAAGGCCTGGACCAGGGCCGGGCGGTCCGGGCCGAGCCCCTCGTGGCGGTCGCGGAACGGCCCGTCCAGCACCGGTCGCCGTGGCGCCCGGACCCGGCCCGTCCCCTCGCGGGGATCCGGGTCCTCGACCTGACCCGCATCCTGGCCGGGCCGGTGGCCACGCGCGTCCTGGCCGGCCTCGGGGCCGACGTCCTGCGGATCGACCCGCCCGGCTGGGACGAACCGTCCCTGGCGCCCGACGTCACCCTGGGCAAGGTCTGCACGCGCCTCGACCTCCGGCAGGTCGACGACCGCCGGCACTTCGAGACCCTGCTCGCCGAGGCCGACATCCTCGTGCACGGGTACCGCCCGGACGCCCTGGAGCGGCTCGGCTACGGCGCGGCGCGACGCCGGGCACTCAACCCGGACCTGATCGACGTCGCGCTCTGCGCCTACGGCTGGACCGGACCCTGGGCCGGACGGCGCGGCTTCGACAGCCTCGTCCAGATGGCGACGGGCATCGCGGCGGCCGGGCAGCGGTGGAAACAGGCCGACCGGCCGGTGCCGCTGCCCGTCCAGGCGCTCGATCACGCCACCGGCTACCTGATGGCGGCGGCGGCCGTGCGAGGCCTGATCGCCCGGCAGCGCGACGGGCACGCCGTCATCGCGCGGCTCTCCCTGGCCCGGACCGCGCGCCTGCTCACGGACCATCCCGGCAGCGCGCCGGGGCCCGCCTTCGGCGGATATCGGGACGCGGATTACGCCCCGGAGATCGAGGACACGGCGTGGGGACCTGCCCTCCGGCTGCACGCGCCCGTGCGGATCGAGGGCGCGCCGCTGCGGTGGGATCGCCCGGCCTGCGATCTCGGCACGGCGGAGGCCGCACAAGTCAGACATTTCGGCGGCGCGCGCTTGTCCGGCTCGAAAGCCGCTCCGGGGAGCAGAAGCGCTATAAATTGACCAATCGCGGGAATGTTTTTGCAGCCTCCGCGCGGCGGAACGCTTGACACCGATCTATGTTATCTGGCAATTCGCCTTCATGATCTGTAATGCGTTTTGTCGGCGTTTTTAATACTAGGTTTAAGTGAAGATTTAATAGTCAGTCTTCTTAAAATCTGCACATATCGACCGAAGACCGAAAATAATACCACCGTTTACGTCAAAGCGCACCCGGTTCGCCGAACCCGTCTCGCACTGTGCCAGACGGTCCGACACCGAGAAGGATGACGATGAACGAGTCTGCCCCGGGCCACCCCATCCTGCGCGACGTTCCGATCGGCATCGCCGCCACCGGGATGCGGCACGAGACGGACTCGATGGGCGGGATCGACGTGCCGGCGGACCGCTACTGGGGCGCGCAGACGCAGCGCTCGCTCCAGCACTTCTCGATCGGCGACGATCGCATGCCCAAGCGGGTCTACCACGCCTACGGCTACGTCAAGAAGGCCGCCGCCCTGGTCAACGCCGCCGCCGGCCGCCTGGAGGACTGGCGCGCGCAGGCCATCGTCCAGGCCGCCGACGAGACGATCGCCGGCAAGCTCGACGCGCACTATCCGCTCTACGTCTGGCAGACCGGCTCCGGCACCCAGTCCAACATGAACGTCAACGAGGTGCTGTCGAACCGCGCGATCCAGCTCCTCGGCGGTGTGCTCGGCTCCAAGAGCCCGGTCCACCCGAACGACCACGTCAACATGGGCCAGTCGTCGAACGACACCTTCCCGACCGCGATGCACGTCGCCACGGTGCTCGAACTCGACGAGGTCCTGCTCCCCAAGGCGCGGGCGCTGGCCGACGCGATCGACGCCAAGGCGCGGGCCTGGATGGACGTGGTCAAGACCGGCCGGACGCACCTGCAGGACGCGACGCCGCTCACCGTCGGCCAGGAATGGTCGGGCTACGTGGCGCAGATGCGCGACGCGCTGGCCCTCGTCGAGGCGTCGCGCGCCGGGCTGTACAAGCTGGCGGCCGGCGGCACCGCGGTCGGCACCGGCCTCAACGCTCCGGAGGGGTTCAGCGCGGAGATCGCCGCCAGGATCGCCGATCTCACCGGCAAGCCGTTCGTCACGGCGCCCAACAAGTTCGCCGCGCAGGGGTCGCTGGACGCCATGGTCGCCGCCATGGCGGCGGTGCGCGGGCTCGCGGTCGCGCTGATGAAGATCGCCAACGACATGCGCTGGCTCGCCTCGGGGCCCCGCTGCGGCCTCGGCGAGCTGCTGCTGCCCGCCAACGAGCCGGGCTCCTCGATCATGCCCGGCAAGGTCAACCCGACCCAGTGCGAGGCCCTGGTGATGGTCTGCATCCAGGTGATCGGCGAGGACAACGCGGTCGCCTTCGCGGGCTCGCAGGGCAACTTCGAGCTCAACGCGATGCGCCCGATCATCATCAACAACACGCTGCATTCGATCCGCGTGCTGGGCGACGCCTGCGAGAAGTTCCGGACCTACTCGGTCGAGGGCACCGAACTCAACCGGACGCGGATCGACGAGACCGTGAACCAGTCGCTGATGCTGGTCACGGCCCTGTCGCCGGTGATCGGCTACGACCTCGCCTCGAAGATCGCCCACCGCGCCAACGACGAGGGGACGACGCTGCGCGCGGCCGCCCTGGCCGAGGGCGTCCCGGCCGAGCGCTTCGACGCGGTGTGCGATCCCAGAACCATGATCGGCCACGGGCTGGCCGGCGCCTGAAGCGCGCCGGGACCGTCCGTCCGCCCCCTCAGCTGAGCGAGACACCATGAGCACGAAGGTCGCCGATCTGTTCGTCCGGGCGCTGGCGCAGGCCGGCGTGAAGCGCATCTACGGCGTGGTCGGTGACAGCCTCAACGGCCTGACCGAGGCCCTGCGCCAGGACGGCTCGATCGCCTGGATCCACACGCGCCACGAGGAGAGCGCCGCCTTCGCAGCCGGCGCCGAGGCGCACCTGACCGGCGAGCTCGCGGTCTGCGCCGGATCCTGCGGGCCGGGCAACCTGCACCTGATCAACGGCCTGTTCGACGCGCACCGCTCCCGCGTGCCCGTGCTGGCCATCGCGGCCCAGATCCCCTCGGCGGAGATCGGCCGGGGCTACTTCCAGGAGACGCACCCGCAGAACCTGTTCCAGGAATGCAGCCACTACTGCGAGCTGGTCTCCTCGCCGGCCCAGCTGCCCGGCGTGATCGAGACCGCGATGCGCGTCGCCATCGCCGAGCGCGGGGTCGCCGTCGTGGTGATCCCCGGCGATGTCGGCCTCATGGCCATGCCGGGGAACGCGCCCGAGCTCTCGGCCGCCCTGGTGCCGCCCCCGCCCGTGGTGCGCCCGCGCGAGGCCGACCTCGACGCGCTCGCCGGGATGCTCAACGCGGCCGGGCGCGTGACCCTGTTCTGCGGCCGCGGCTGCGCCGGCGCCCACGCGGAGCTGCTGCAACTCGCCGAGGCGCTGAAGGCGCCGGTCGTCCACGCGCTCGGCGGCAAGGAGCACGTCGAGTGGGACAATCCCTACGACGTCGGCATGACCGGCCTGATCGGTTTCTCGTCGGGCTACCGGGCGATGCTCGACTGCGACACCCTGCTGCTGCTCGGCACCGGCTTCCCCTACCGCCAGTTCTACCCGGACGACGCCAAGGTCGCGCAAGTCGACCTGCGGGCCGGGAGCCTCGGGCGCCACTGCCGGATCGATCTCGGCCTGATCGGCGACGTCGGGGAGACGATCGCGGCGCTGCTCCCGAAGCTGCAGGCCAAGACCGACCGGGCGCATCTCGACGACAGCCTCGCCCATTACCGCAAGGCCCGCGCCGGGCTCGACGCGCTGGCGGTCGGCAAGCCCGGCGGCAAGATCCACCCGCAATACGTCGCCCGGACGCTCAGCGAGGCGGCCTCCGAGGACGCGGTCTTCACCTTCGACGTCGGCACGCCGACGATCTGGGCGGCGCGCTACCTCGCCATGAACGGCAAGCGCCGGCTGATCGGCTCGCTGAACCACGGCTCGATGGCCAACGCCCTGCCGCAGGCGATCGGCGCGCAGGCGGCCTATCCCGGGCGGCAGATCATCTCGTTCTCCGGCGACGGCGGCTTCGCCATGCTGATGGGCGACCTGCTGACCCTCAACCAGCACAAGCTGCCGGTGAAGATCGTGGTGCTGAACAACGGCACGCTGGGCTTCGTCGAGATGGAGATGAAGGCGGCGGGCTTCCTCGAGACCGGCGTCGAGCTGGTGAACCCGGACTTCGCCGCCATGGCGAGCGGGGCCGGCATCTTCGCCCGGCGCGTGGAGGACCCGGCCGCGCTGCCGGACGCGATGGCCGCGATGCTCGCCCATGACGGCCCGGCGCTGCTCGACGTCGTCTCGGCCCGCCAGGAGCTGTCGATGCCGCCGAAGGTCGGCCTCGAGCAGGTGACGGGCTTCGGGATGTGGCTCGCCCGGGCGGTCATCGACGGGCGCGGCACCGAGATCATCGACCTCGCCAAGACCAACCTCTGGCGCTGAGGCGCCCTTCCGAAGCCGGAGCTCTGCCCGATGATCCGCTGCGTACGCATCTGGACCGGTGACGACGACAATTCCTACTTCGAGGAAGGCGTCATCGACCTGCCCCACGGCGAGCGCGGCGACATCCTCAGCGGCACGACCGACGTGGTCTCGATCTCCTTCCGCGAGACCCAGGCCGGCGGGACCTACGCGTGGCACGCGGCGCCGACCCGGCAGTTCGTCATCACCCTGCGCGGCACCCTCGACTTCCAGACGAGGGCCGGCGCGCACTTCACGATCCGCCCCGGCGACATCCTCATCGCCGAGGACACGGCCGGCTCCGGCCATTCCTGGCGCCTCGTCGACGACGAGCCCTGGTGCCGGGCCTACGTGATCCTCGCCCCCGGCGCCGAGGCCCGGCTCCCCTTCGTCCCGAACAAGACCGCCTGAGGAGGGGCCCGATGGCCGAGATCAGCTTCGACGACGCTCCCGACGTGGTGCTGATCGGCGCCGGGATCATGAGCGCGACCTTCGGCACGGTCCTGAAGGAGCTGGAGCCGTCGCTCAGGATCGCGATGTTCGAGACGCTGCACGACTGCGCGCAGGAGAGCTCGGAGGGCTGGAACAACGCCGGCACCGGCCACGCGGCCAATTGCGAGCTGAACTACACGCCCCAGCGCCCCGACGGCAGCGTCGACATCGCCAAGGCCCTGGAGGTGAACACCGAGTTCGACATCTCGCGCCAGCTCTGGGCGCATCTGGTGAGGAAGGGCGCGATCCCGGACCCCCGCGCCTTCATCCATCCCTGCCCGCACATGAGCTTCGTCTGGGGGGCCGAGAACGTCGCCTTCCTCAAGGCGCGCTACGCCGCGATGTCGGCGCACCACTGCTACCACGGCATGGAGTACAGCGAGGACCCGCAGGTCATCGCCGGCTGGGCGCCGCTGATCATCGAGGGCCGCGATCCCGGCGAGCCGATCGCCGCCACCCGGATCGTCACCGGGACGGACGTCGATTACGGCGCCCTGACGCACCTGCTGGTCAAGCAGCTCGCGGCACAGCCCGGCTTCGCCGTCCACTACAACCGCAAGGTCGTCGCCCTCGACCGGGTCGACGACGGCCGCTGGGCCGTGACCGTCGAGGACACCTACGACGGCACGCGCCAGACCGTGACGGCCAAGTTCGTGTTCATCGGCGCGGGCGGCGGCTCGCTGCCGCTGCTGCAGGCCTCGAAGATCCCGGAGGGGCGCGGCTACGGCGGCTTCCCGGTCTCGGGGATCTGGCTGCGCTGCGACGTCGACGCGGTCAGCGCACGCCACCACGCCAAGGTCTACGGCAAGGCCGCCTCCGGCTCGCCGCCGATGTCGGTCCCCCACCTCGACACCCGCATCATCGGCGGCAAGCGCTCGCTGCTGTTCGGGCCCTACGCGGGCTTCTCGTCGCGCTTCCTGAAGCACGGGTCGCTCACCGACCTGTTCACCGCGCTGACACCGCACAACATCGTGCCGCTGCTGGACGTCGCCAAGGACAACGTCGCGCTCACCGAGTACCTCGTGGGCCAGGTGCTCCAGAGCTCCGACCACCAGTTCGCGACCCTCAAGGACTTCTTCCCCAAGGCGCTGAAGCAGGACTGGACCTCGGCGGTGGCCGGCCAGCGGGTGCAGACGATCAAGCCGACCGGCAAGGCGAACCCGCTGGAGGAAGGCTACCTCGAATTCGGCACGGAGCTGGTGGCCGCGGCCGACAACTCGATCTGCGCGCTGCTCGGCGCCTCGCCCGGCGCCTCGACGGCGGCCTTCATCGCGGTCGAGGTCCTGGAGAAGTGCTTCGCCGACCGGCTCACGCCGGATGCCTGGCTGCCCCGCCTCAAGGCGGTGATCCCGACCTACGGCATCGACCTCAAGCGGGACGCCGAGGCCTGCCGCCGCACCCGGGCCGAGACGGCGCCGGTCCTGAGGATCGACAACGTCTGACAGGTTCGCGAGGCGCGGTTCCCCGCGCCCCGCCGGCGGACATCTGAGGGTGCGACGCGCCCGGCCCGCGGCGGCGGACCGGCGAGCTTCGGCCGGAGAGAGGAACGATGGACATCTCCGCCCTGATGCTCTCGCGCATCCAGTTCGCCTTCACGGTGTCGTTCCACATCATCTTCCCGGCCTTCACGGTCGGGCTGGCGGCCTGGCTCGCCTTCCTGCAGGCGCGGGCGATGATCGCGCGCGAGCCGGTCTACGACCGCCTGTTCGCCTTCTGGCTCAAGATCTTCGCCGTCGCCTTCGGGCTCGGCGTCGTCTCCGGCATCGTCATGGCGTTCCAGTTCGGCACCAACTGGAGCGAGCTCGCCCGCCGCACCGGCCCGATCCAGGGGCCGCTCCTCGGCTACGAGAGCTTCACGGCCTTCGCGCTCGAGGCCTCGTTCTTCGGGGTGCTGATGTTCGGCCGCAGGCGGGTGCCGCGCTGGTTCTACCTGTTCGCCTGCCTGATGGTCTGCCTCGGCACCAGCCTGTCGTCCTTCTGGATCCTCGTGAACAACTCGTGGATGCAGTACCCGACCGGCTTCGCCCAGCGCCCGGACGGCGTGTTCGTACCGACGGACTGGTGGGCGATCATCTTCAACGGGGTCGTCTGGGTCCGCTTCCCCCACATGGTCCTGGCCGCCTACGTCACCACCAGCTTCTGCGTGGCCGCGACGGGGGCGTGGTACATGCTGCGCGGCAGCGACCGGATCGAGGCCCGCGCCATGATCCGGATGGGGCTCGGCCTCGCCGCGATCCTGGTGCCGCTGCAGCTGTTCTTCGGCCACCTCACCGGCGACTACGTCGTCAAGCACCAGCCCTCGAAGATCGCCGCGATCGAGGGTCACTGGGAGAGCCAGGCGCCGGCCGGCGAGATCCTGTTCGCGTGGCCCGACGAGGCGCAGGAGAAGAACCACTTCGTCATCGCGCTGCCCGCCCCGATCGGCAGCCTGATCGACGACGGCACCCTCACCGGCAAGGTGATCGGCATCAAGGACATCCCCAAGGCCGACCGGCCGCCGGTGCTGATCCCGTTCTTCGCCTTCCGCATCATGGTCGGCTGCGGGCTGCTGATGCTGGCGCTGGCCTGGGGCGGGATGGCCTTCTACGCCACCGGGCGGCTAGAGCGGGCGCGCTGGCTGCAATGGGCGATCTTCCTGTCGTTCCCGCTCGGCTTCGTCGCAACCCTGACCGGCTGGTTCACCGCCGAGGTCGGGCGCCAGCCCTGGACGGTCTACGGCCAGCTGCGCACCGCCGACGCGGCGACGCCGTTCCTGGCCGCGCCGCAGGTTGCGACCTCGCTCGCCGTGTTCGGCGCGGTCTACGCGCTGATCTTCGCGGCCGGCACCGTCTACATCTACCGCATGCTCAAGGCCGGCATCCTGCCGACCCCGGCCCGTGCGGGGAGCGCCGCCAACCCCAAGCGGCCGCTCGCCGTGCCGGGCGACAGTCCCGGCACCCCCAGCAGCAATCCGGCGGAGTGAGCGGCCGTGATCGAATTCTGGGCCGCCGCCCTCGCCCTCACCCTGATGCTCTACGTGCTGCTCGACGGGTTCGACCTCGGCGTCGGCATGCTGTTCGGGATCGCCCCGGACGAGACGGCGCGCCGGCACATGATGCAGGCGATCGCCCCGGTCTGGGACGGCAACGAGACCTGGCTGGTGCTCGCCGCCACGATCCTGTTCGGCGCCTTCCCGACGGTCTACGCGCTGCTGCTCTCGGCCTTCTACCTGCCGCTCCTCCTGATGCTCGCGGCCCTGATCCTGCGCGGCGTCGCCTTCGAGTTCCGCTACAAGTCCCGGCGGCTGCGGCGGGTCTGGGACGCGGGCTTCGTCGGCGGCTCCTACTGCGCGGCCTTCGTGCAGGGCGTGACGGTCGGGGCGCTCGTGCAGGAGCTGCCGGTGCAGGGCGGGCTCTACGCCGGCGGGGCGTTCACGTGGCTCACGCCGTTCTCGCTGCTCTGCGGGCTCGGCCTGTGCCTCGGCTACGCGCTGCTCGGCGCCGCGTGGCTGTGCGGCAAGACCGAGTCCGACGTGCGCGACCTCGGCTTCCGGCTGCTGCCGCGGCTCCTGCTGGGCGTCCTGGTCTTCCTCGGCGCGGCCTTCGCGTACGCGCTGGCGATGAACCTGCGGGTGCTGCACCGCTGGGTCGAGCGGCCCGAGATGCTGGTCCTGCCGCTCGTGGGGGCCGTGGCCTGCGCCGGGCTCCTCTACGCGGCGCGGCGCCGGATCGATGCCCTGCCCTTCCCGCTGGTGGCGCTGATCTTCGCCGCCGCCTTCGCGACGCTCGCCGCCTCGTTCCTGCCCTACATGGTGCCGTTCAGCGTGACGGTGACCGAGGCGGCGGCGCCGGAGGCGAGCCTGTCCTTCATGTTCTGGGGCGCAGGCATCGTGGTCCTGCCGATCACCCTGATCTACACCCTGGTGGTCTACCGGGTGTTCAAGGGGAAGGTCGACATCGCCGAGCACTATGACTGAGCCTGCAGCCGGATTCCCGGACCCGCCCCGGCCGGCGAGGCCGCGCGATGGCCGGTGAGGTGGCCCTTTCCGACGACGCGCCGGGCCTCCTGCAGCGCCTCGCGGCGTGGTGGCCGCGCGAGGCGGCCGAGGCCGTGCGCATCGCGCTCACCGCCATCGCGGCGATCTGGCTCGCCATGTGGCTCGAGCTGGCGCTGCCGCACTGGGCCGGCTGGACGGTCATCTCGGTGACGCTCGCCACCCGCGCGGCCTCCCTGCGCAAGAGCCTGTGGCGCGCCGGCAGCACGCTGGTGGGCGTCACCGTCGCGATGGTGCTGGTGGCCAATTTCGCCCAGGCGACCCTGGCCTTCGACCTCGCGCTGGCCCTGTGGATGGGCCTGCTCACCGCGGCCTCCAGCGTCGAGAGCGGCCAGCGCGCCTACGGCTTCGCCTCGATGGGCTTCACCGTGCCGATCATCGCGCTGGCCGACGTGCAGAACCCGGAGGCCGTGTTCCAGATCGGCGTCGACCGCTGCTCGACGATCCTGCTCGGGATCGGCTGCGCCTACGCGTCGAACGTGTTCGTGGCGCCGGGCGTCCCCGCCGTCAGCCGCGCCCTGGCGGGGCGGCTCGAGGCGGCCGCGGAGGCCTGCGACGCCTGGATGGCCGCCCTGCGGCGGGGCGAGCGGCCCGGCCCGATGCCGATCGCCGCGGTCATGACCCTGGGCGAGGAGGTCACCGACACGTTCACCGAGCAGCCCTCCCTGCGCTCCGGCGGCCGCGGCATCCGCAACGCCGCCCCCCGGCTGCGGCGGGTGCTCGCCGCGGGCCTGCTGCGGGCGCTGCTGCCGGACCGGCCGGGATCGCGCTCGACCGACCTGATCGGGGCCGGCGGGGCGATCGCCGTCCGGCAGGTCGGGCGCGTCCGGGTCTCGGCGCGGCTCCTGCGGGCCGGCGGGCGCGTGGGCCGGCGGCGCGTCCCGTTCCGCCCGCACCTGCTCCTGTGGAACGACCTGGACTGGGACGGCTGGCACGCCTTCGACAACGCCCTGCGCACCGCCGCCGCCGTCCTGCTCGTCAACGGCTTCTGGTACGTCACCGGCTGGTCGCACGGGGCCGGCGCCGCGACCTGGGCGAGCCTCGTCTGCGTCCTGCTCGCCGCCCATGCCGACCCGCGTGCGGAATCCCGCGCCTTCCTGGTTGGCGCGCTGCTCGCCGGCGTGGTCGGGCTCACAGTCCGCTACACCCTGCTGACGACCACCGGGAGCTTCGCGCTGCTGGCCGCGGTGCTGCTGCCGGTGGCGATGCTGGCGGTGGTCGGCCGCGCCGACAAGCGCGCGATCTACGGGATCGGCTTCGGGTTCTTCGTCTTCGGCGTGCTCGATCCCAAGAACCCGATGACCTACGACCTCGCCGACTCGCTCAACACCGTGCTGGCCGAGCTGCTCGGCATGGCGGTGGCGGCGATCGCGTTCGCCGCCCTGCCGCCGCCGGTGAGCGCCGCGACCCTGCGCCTGCGGGCCCGACGCCGGCTGGTCCGGTCGGTGCGCGGCGCGGCCCTCGACCCGGCGCTCCTGCTGCCGCCGCTCGACCGCTACCTCGCCCGGGGCTTCGGCCGACTCGCCCTCATCGGCGCGGACGACGCGGCGGCCCGGAGCGGCGAGCGCCTGCTCGTCATCGGGCTCCTGCTGCTCGCCCTGCGGGAGACGGACGACCGGGAGGGCCGCCGCGTCGGCCGGGCGGTCTGGGCGCGGCTCGCCGCGTCCCGTCCGGCGGGGCCGGAGACGGTGCCGGATCCCTTGCGCGCGCTCGCCGACCGGGCGACCCTGCCCCTCCAGGCGGAGCGCATCGGGGCGCTGGCCGCCCTCGTGTCGGATCTCGACCGCGCGGGCTGGCCGAACCTCGATCCGGGAGGGCGGGCGTGATCGGCGTGGTCGGATTGCGGGCGGTCGACGTGCTGGGGCTCTTCGTCGAGCCCGCGGTGATCTGCCTGCTCGCCGCCCTGGTGATCACCTGGGCCCTGCGCTGGATCTTGGACTGGATCGGCATCAACCACCTTGTCTGGAACCGCGCCCTGTTCGACTTCAGCCTCCTGACCGCCGTGACGGCGCTGCTGATCCTGTCCCTGCGCGTCCAGGGCCCGTGAGATGGCCCTGAAACCGCGACCGTCGCTGCGCGACTGGCAGCCGCCGCCCGCCTACAACGTCGCCGCCACCCTGCTGGCGCTGGCGGCGGCCGTGGGCCTCGCCTACCTCGCCTTCCTCTACTACGCCTACACGCCCTGGACCCGGGACGGGCGCGTGCGCGTCTACACCGTGCAGGTGGCGCCCGAGGTCTCCGGCACGGTGGTGGCGGTCCGGGTCCGCGACAACCAGTTCGTCCGCAAGGGCGACGTGCTGTTCACGATCGATCCCGGCACGTTCAGGAACGCCGTGACCCAGGCCGAGGGCGCCCTCGCCAGTGCCCGGGCGCGGGCCGGGTACCTCGCGGGGATCGCGCAGCGCACCGCCGACCTCGACGACCTCGCCACCACGCCGCAGCAGAAGCAGACGACCAGCGGCCAGGCGCAGGCCGCCCAGGCCGACGTGGTCCAGGCGGAGGGTGCGCTCGCGCAGGCGCGGCTCAACCTGGAGCGCACGACCCTGCGGGCGACCGTGAACGGCTGGGTCACCAACCTGCTGCTGCAGGAGGGCGGGTTCGCCGCCACGGGACAGCCGGCGCTGACGCTGGTCAACGGCGACAGCTTCTGGATCGAGGGCTATTTCGAGGAGACGCAGCTCCCGCGCATCGGCGCGGGCGACGCCGCGCGCGTGTCGCTGATGGCGTGGCCGGACCGTCCGATCCGGGGGCGCGTCACCGGCCTCGGCCGCGGGATCAGCGTCGCCGACGCCGCCCCGGGCGTCCAGGGGCTGCCGACGGTCAACCCGATCTTCACCTGGGTCCGGCTGGCGCAGCGGGTGCCGATCCGGATCGACCTCGACGACGTGCCCTGCCCGATCGTGCTGGCGGCCGGGATGACGGCGAACGTCGCGATCCTGGCCGAGACAGCCGGGTCGCCGGACGCACTGCCGCCCGGCCGGCGCACGGGCGCGGCCGCCGGCCAGCGCTGCGACGGGGCGCCGGTCGTCGAGTCGCGGCGCTGACGACGCGCGCCGGCCGGGAAAACCGGGCGGCGCGGCGCGTTGATCCGGCAGGCGCGCCGCCGCGCGGCGGCCGCGATCGCGACGAGGACCCGATGGACTACAGGCAGTTCGGACGCTCCGGCCTCACCGTGCCGGTGCTCAGCTTCGGCACCGGCACCTTCGGCGGCACGAACGAATTCTTCCAGCGCTGGGGGCAGACGGACGTCGCCGAGGCGACCCGCATGGTCGATCTCTGCCTCGACTCCGGCGTCAACTTCTTCGACACGGCCGACATCTACTCGGGCGGCGCCTCGGAGGAGATCCTGGGCCAGGCCCTGAAGGGCAAGCGCGACCGGGCGCTGATCTCCACCAAGGCGACCTTCCGGTTCAACGACGAGCTGAACCAGGTCGGCTCCTCGCGCTACCACCTGGTCCGCGCCTGCGAGGCCAGTCTGAAGCGGCTCGGCACCGACCATATCGACGTCTACTTCATGCACGGCTTCGACGCCCTCACCCCCGTGGACGAGACGCTGCGGGCGCTCGACGACCTCACCCGCGCGGGCAAGATCGGCTATATCGGCGCCTCCAACTTCTCGGGCTGGCAGCTGATGAAGGCGCTCGCGACCTCCGAGCGCCACGGGCTCGCCCGCTACGTCGCCTACCAGGGCTACTTCGCGCTGATCGGCCGCCACTACGAGTGGGAGCTGATGCCGCTCGGCCTCGACCAGGGCGTCGGCCTGATGGTCTGGAGCCCGCTGGGCTGGGGCCGTCTCACCGGCAAGATCCGCCGCGGACAGGCCAACCAGAGCGGCCGCATCGCCGCCGGCGGCGCCGAGGGCGGGCCGCCGGTCTCCGACGACTACCTGTTCGGCGTGGTCGACGCCCTCGACGCCGTGGCGGCCGAGACCGGCAAGACGGTGGCGCAGGTGGCGCTCAACTGGCTGCTGACCCGGCCGACCGTCTGCAACATCGTGGTCGGCGCCCGCAACGAGGAGCAGTTGAAGCAGAACCTCGGCGCCCTCGGCTGGACCCTGACGGCCGAGCAGGTCGCCCGGCTCGACGCGGCGAGCCAGGAGACCCCGATCTACCCGTACTGGCACCAGCGCGGCTTCGACGAGCGCAACCCCAAGCCGACGCGCTGGTAGGCCGTCGCCCCGGCCGGGACGATCGAGCGATTTTTCAGAAACGATGCGTTTCGATCGTTTCTGTTCCAACCCGGACGCTCCCGGTCCAGGATGCCTGCGGATGGGGGGCCGATCCCCGCGCGGAGGAGCAAGGCGATGAGCTGGCACAGTGCCGATGACCCGATCCCGGGCGACCATTTCAGCTGCGACGCGATCCAGACCCTGATCGTGCCCCGCTCGCGCGATCTCGGCTCCTTCGCGGTGCGCCGGGCGCTGCCCTCCACCGAGTGCCGGATGGTCGGCCCCTTCATCTTCTTCGACCAGATGGGCCCCTCGGAATTCCTCCTCGGGCAGGGCATGGACGTGCGGCCGCACCCGCATATCGGCCTCTCCACCGTCACCTACCTGTTCGACGGCGAGATCATGCACCGCGACAGCCTCGGCACGGAGCTGCCGATCCGGCCGGGCGAGCTGAACTGGATGACCGCCGGCCGCGGCATCACGCACTCGGAACGCACCGCCCCGACGCTGCGTCAGACCGGCTCCCGCCTGTTCGGCATCCAGAGCTGGGTCGCGCTGACGGACCGGGACGAGGAGAACGCCCCCGCCTTCGAGCACTACGACGCCGCCGCGCTACCTGTCCTCACCGGCGAGGGCAAGACCGTCCGGCTGATCGCCGGCGAGGCCTTCGGCGCGCGCTCGCCGGTCCGGACCTCGAGCCCGATGGTCTACGCCGACGTGGCCCTCGAGGCCGGCGCCGTCCTGCCCCTCGATCCGACCTACGACGAGCGGGCGATCTACACGGTCGCGGGCGCCATCGAGATCGCCGGCGACGGCTTCGGCCCCGGCCAGCTGCTGGTGTTCCGCCCCGGCGACCGCATCAGCGTGCGCGCCACGGAATCGGCCCGGTTCATGGTGCTGGGCGGCGAGCCAATGGACGGCCCGCGCCACCTGTGGTGGAATTTCGTCTCGTCCCGGCCCGAGCGGATCGCGCAGGCCAAGGAGGATTGGCGCCAGGGCCGGTTCGACACCGTGCCGAACGACGCCGAGTTCATCCCGCTGCCGGAGGACCCGCAGCCCGTCCGCTACCCGTGAGACGGCCCGCGATCCGGCGGTCCCGCGCGACGTCGCGCGGGTATCGCCGCGGCAGCGCAACCCTAGCGCGAACATTAAGGAGTTGTTAACCATTTTCCGTCGGTGTGAGGCGGACGCCGATGCCTCACCGAAGGCTTGCGCTGCACCCTGTCGGCAGGACGCGTGATGGAACAGACGAAGCACCCCAAGGCCGAGGCGCTGGACCAGATCGATGCCGTCGCGCGCGACGCCCGCGAGCCGACGACCCGGATCCGCACCGGCAACCTCGTCCTGCTCGCCGCGGACGAGCGCGTCTCGGCGCAGGGGCGCAACCAGAACCCGTCGCCGGTCGAGCGGTGGCCCGACCTGCTGGAGCGGGTGCAGGGCGCGGCGCGCTACATCCGGAACGTCGAGGACCGGGCACAGGAGCAGGAGACGCACGTCCAGGACCTGCTGCGGCAGGTGCGCGCCGACATGGACGCGGCCCGCGCCCAGGTGCTGGCGGCCGAGCGGGAGACCCACGAGGTCCACGCGCAGGCGATCAAGCTGATCCAGGCCGCCGAGGACCGGGCCGCGGCCGCCGAGGAGCGGGCCGCGGCAGCGGAGCAGATGCTCCAGCGCATCGCCGAGACGATCGACGCGGAATTCGTGATGCAGCCGGGCGGACAGGTGACCGGCCAGGCGGGCAGCGCTCGGGCTTCCGCGACGCGGGCGGCTTCGTGACCGGCGCGGGCCCTGCGGAACCGCCACGGCGATGAACGCGACGTTCTGGGCCCAGCTCGACGCCCGCATCGCGCGCGAGCGCGGAGAACCGACGGAGCCGGCTCCGGGGATCGCCGACGGCCCCCTCGTGGCCGACGCACCGAGCCCGGCGGCGCGTTCCGAAGCGTCCCCCGAACCCGATCCGGAGACGCCGTCGCGGCCGGTGGCGGACTGGAGCCAGATCCTCGACACCCTGTCGGCCGCGACCGTTGCGAAGCAGGCGCAGGATCAGCGCCTGCACCAGCAATCGACCGCCTGCGAGACGCTGGCCGCGGATCTGGAGGCCGCCCAGCAGGAGATCCGGACCCTGCGGGCGCTCCTGGAGGAAGCGCGGGCGCAGGCGGCGCGGCAGGTCCTCGAACGCGAGGCGGAAGCCGACCGGCGCGTCCGGGAGGCCCAGGCGCGGGCCGAGGCCGCGACCCTGCGGGCGGCGGCGGCCGAGGACTGGCTCAAACGGATCGAGCAGGCGAGCCGGGATCTGCTGCCCGACGGACGGCACGCGGCCGCCTGAGGCCCGGAGCGCCAGCCACGAATCAGCCGCGGCCTGCCGAGGCGGGTCGGCTCAGGCGGCGCGCTCGCCCGGCACGCCGAGGCCGATGGAGCGCGCCAGCGCGGACCGGCGCTCGGCATATTCCTGCGCGACCATCGGATAATCGGCCGGCAGACCGTAGCGCTCGCGGTAGCTCTGCGGGTGCAGGCCGTGGGCCGTGAGATGGCGCTTGAGCGTCTTGTACCGGCGCCCGTCGATGAAGCTCACGATGCCGTCGGGCCGGATCGAGCTGCGGATCTGCGCGGCGGTAGGCCGGTCGCGCAGCGCGTCCGTGTCCCCCGCCGCCTCGATCGACGCCGCCCCGTTGGCGGCCAGCGCGGTGATCGCGTCGTGACACTGCGCGATGAGGGTCGGAAGGTCGGCGGTCGGAACCCGATTGTTCGATACATAGGCAGCGACGAGCCCTGCCGTCAGCACGATATTGGATTGGGGGCTGACGAGGGACGAATCGGACACGTTATGGGCTCCTGACAAGGTCGAGAACCCTCTTAGGTTGGTCGGCGCCGTTGCGCTTGCCTGAAAGCGTGCTACCGTTTTCCCGAGCGCGCGCGGCGAAGCATGAATACAAGAATTTTCTATGAGGACTTTGTTCTCTACGGCGGATTTCAAGCCGAAAGACAGTTTCCGCCTCTGGCGTGAGACGATCTTCGAGCGGATCGTGCCGGTCGAACTTACGCCTGCCGTGGCGCACGCTTTCACCGGCACGCTGGAGGCCGCGGAGGTCGGGCCGCTGCTGATCACGCGCGTGACGCAGAGCGCCGTCACCACCGTCGCGACCCCGGACACGATCCGCCGGCACGGCAAGTACGAGACCCTGAACGTCGCCATCACGCTCAAGGGCCGCGTGTTCAGCGCGCAGGACGACCGCACCGCGATCCAGAATCCCGGCGACATCGTCGTGATGGACCGTCGGCCGGCGACGATGGCCTCCGACGTCGACACGCAGACGCTGTTCGTCGAGCTGCCGCGCGCGGCCCTGGAGCGCGCCCTCGGCTCGACGCGCCGGTTCACGTGCCTCACGATCGGCGCGGATCAAGTCGGCACGTCGATGGTCACGACCTTTTTCCAGGAACTGGTCCGCAACGCGGAGCGCCTGACGCCGGACATGTCGAACCGCATGGCGTCGGTCGGCGTCGATCTCATCGTCGCGAGCATCGCGGAACGCCTCGCGCACGAGACCCCCAAGAACATCCAGGGCGTCCTGATCTTCCAGCGCGCGCTGGCCCACATCGAGGCCCATCTCGGCGACCTGAACCTCGACCCCGCCCGGCTCGCGGCGGCCGTCGGCGTGTCGCTGCGCCACCTCCAGGCCCTGTTCCGCGAGCAGGACCGCAACATCGCCGACTGGATCTGGCGGCGGCGGCTGGAGACCGCCGCGCAGCGTCTCGCCGATCCCGGCTTCGCCCATCTGGCCGTCGGAGAGCTGGCCTACAGCTGCGGCTTCTGCACCCAGAGCCATTTCAGCCGCCGCTTCAAGGACAGCTACGGGATCTCGCCGAGCGAGTACCGGTGGCGCAACCGCGGCGCGGACCAGCTCGCCGGCTGACGTCCGGCTACTGCAGGACGGCGCCCGCGGTGTTCGCGCGGATCCATCCCGGAGCGAGGATGTCGCCGCCCTCGGTGATGATCCAGGGATTGGCATCCTCGGCGTCGATCGCCGCGACCGCGGCGGCGAGGGCGGCCCGCAGCGTCGGGAAACTGTGCGACACGGCCACCCGGGCCGGCGCGTAGCCCGGCCAGAGGGTCAGTTCGGCGGGTCGGTCGAGATCGGTCGGCAGCATTGGTCGTGCGGGGCTGGAGGGGCACGCCGCCTGGGCCGCGGGCGTGCGGGGAAGCGGACGGAGAGCTGGCGCGCTCAGGCGGCCTTCGGCTTCGGCCGGGGCACGCGCACCTCGACCATCTGGCCGGTCATCGGGTTGAGGATCAGCATGTCAGCACGTCTCCGGTGGACCTGCCCGTAGAACGCCCGCCGATCGCGCCCGGATCGGGGCGGTCGGCGCAATTGTGCGGTTTGGGTAAACCGATCGTTCACCGTGAAGGCGCGCCGTTCATCCGCGCCGTCTCCGCCTCAGATTACAACCGGGCGTCGTGTGGTCGGAGGCCGGCACACCTACCGTTTTAGGCGTAGGATCCGACGCGCGTCGTCGCGATGGCCGAGCCGCGGGCATACAAAAGCCCGCCACGGCAGGACCGGGCGGGCGGAGTGGCGGCATAGGGTCGGGAGGTTCGCCGTGGCGGCGACCTGCCATCCCGCCCATGACGGCCGCATGACAGCGGTATGCCAGCGCGATGGAAGCGGCATGCCAGCCCCACGAATATCGCGCGACAGGCGGCCGATCCGGTCAGACCCGCTCCGGCTCCGCCAGCAGGATGGCGGCGCGGATGGCGGCCCGGCGCAGCCCGGCATCGGCCCAGGGCTGATCGATCAGCGTCCGGGCGAAGGGATGCGAGGCCACCGCGGCCGCGGGATCGATGCGGAAGCCGTCCCCGAACGCCACCGAACCGGGCGTGGGATCGGCCAGATAGGCGTCGACGACGGCCGAGACGTCGTCATCGACGATATCCAGGGTCGTGAACAGGTCGAGAGTCATGGGGCGCTTCGCCATGGCGGCGCTATAGCCGCGCCACCGCGACAGGATCACGACTCCCGCGCCGTCTCCGCGCCGCGATCAGAACGCGGCCGGAACGAGCATCGCGGCGGGGACCGGGCCGCGCACGTAGTCCGCGTGCCGCAGGCGCTCGGGCAAGTGGACCGCCGGGTGCTCCACGCTGCCGTAGGGGATCTGGTCGAGCAGGTGGCTGATACAGTTCAGGCGGGCCCGTCGCTTGTCGACCGCCTCGACCACCCACCAGGGCGCCTCGGGGATATGGGTCCGCGCCAGCATGTCCTCCTTGGCCCGGGTGTAGTCCTCCCAGCGGCGCCGCGACTCGACGTCCATGGGCGACAGCTTCCACTGCTTGAGCGGATCGCGGATCCGCATCCGGAAGCGGAATTCCTGCTCGGCATCGGTGATCGAGAACCAGTATTTTACCAGGACGATGCCGGAGCGCACCAGCATGCGCTCGAATTCGGGGACCGACCGGAAGAACTCCTCGACCTCCGCCTCGGTGCAGAAGCCCATGACCCGCTCGACGCCGGCGCGGTTGTACCAGGAGCGGTCGAACAGCACGATCTCGCCGCCGGCGGGCAGATGGGAGACGTAGCGCTGGAAATACCATTGCGTCCGCTCGCGCTCGCTCGGGGCGGGCAAGGCGGCGACGCGGCAGACGCGGGGATTGAGGCGCTGGGTGATCCGCTTGATCACGCCGCCCTTGCCGGCCGAGTCGCGGCCCTCGAACAGCACGACCACGCGCAGTTTCCGGTCCTGCACCCAGTCCTGGAGCCGGACCAGCTCGTGCTGCAGCCGGAGCAGCGCGCGGAAATAGACCTTGCGGTCGAGATGATCGGGCGGCGCGCCGCCGAGCTCGGCCGCGAGCCGGTCGAGGCGATCCTCCTCGAGCCCGAGTTCCAGCTCCTCGTCGTAGCTGTCGGCGAGGTCACGCCGGATCGCCTCCAGGGTGGCATCCGCGTTGGCATTCAAGGTGGCATCCGGGGCAGAGCTGTCGTCGGGCCGCATCGCCGGTTCTCCTGCGCGTCGCGGGGCCGACCTAGAGCAGCGTTCCGTGACACGCCTGAGAAAGCGCCGCGCCCGCGGCGGCCGATCCCATGTCGCGCCCGTGATCGTTCCGTCATACGGTTCCGCCACCGATCGGGGCGACCGGAGATGCGTCATGGCTGGAGAAGCGAAGAGGGCCGGGCCGAAGCGCCGGCGGGACGACCCCGATCCGGCGCGCGCCGAGGGCGAGAAGGTCGGCGCGCGCATCGATGCCGCCTTCGAGAAGCTCGCCGGGAAGCTGCGCGCCCGCGCCGACAGGGCCCGCGCCAAGCTCGACGCGGCGACGAAGGCCGAGAAGCGGGCGGTGCTGCTGCGCCGCTACGAACTCTACGCGGACGCGGCGGCCTATCTCGAGGAGCGGCTCGTCGATCGCGGGGGGCGATCCGCGTGATCTCCATCGACCCGGCCGGGCGCGGCGCCGCCCGACGCAGCTGACGGCGAGGATCCCATGTTCGACGCGACCAAGATGCTCGCCGACGCCCTCGGCGAGCACCTGGCCCTGACCTACCAGCGGACCTTCGGCAGCCGGGAGCCGCGCTACGCCGAGATCATCGAGGCCGCGGCGCGCCTGACGATCGAGCGGATCGTCGGGAGCGACGCCCTCTACCATGACGGCGACCACACGGCCCTCGTCACCCTGGTCGCCCAGGACATCCTCCGCGGCCGCTTCCTGCAGCAGGGCATCACGCCCGAGGACTGGCTGCACATGATCCTGGCCGCCCTCTACCACGACATCGGCTACGTGCGCGGCGTCTGCGCCGGAGACCGGCTGCAGGCCTTCGTCATCGACGCGCAGGGCACGACCGTCAGCCTGCCCCGGGGCGCCTCTGACGCGGCGCTGGCACCCTACCACGTGGAGCGCTCGAAGCTGGCCGTGCAGGAGCGCTTCGGCACGCACGATCTCGTCGACGCGTCCCGGGTCATCCGGGCGATTGAGCTGACCCGCTTCCCGGTCCCCGAGGACGATTCCCATCGCGAGACCGGGACCGAGGCCGGCCTGCTGCGGGCGGCCGACCTGATCGGTCAGCTCGGCGACCCGCTCTACCCGCGCAAATTGAACGCCCTGTTCCACGAATTCGCCGAGATCGGCGTCAACGCGGAACTCGGCTACGACAGCCCGGCCGACCTCGCGGAGCGCTACCCGTCGTTCTTCTGGGGCAAGATCGAGCCCGTGATCGGGGACGCGATCCGGTTCCTCGACCTCACGGTCGAGGGGCGGGGCTGGGTCGCGAACCTCTACGCCCACGTCTTCGCCATCGAGCACGACCGCCGGCGCATGGGCCCGCATCCCGGGCCGGGCCCTCTCTGAGGCGGCGCGGCGGCCTCAGGCGGCCGCGACGAGTCGGGTCACGGCCCGGACCAGCTCCGCCGCCACGAAGGGCTTCTCCAGGATGGGCCGGCTCGCCTCGGCCGGGGCGCCGGTGACCCGCACGTCGCCGGTGGCGAACAGGTACGGCACGCCGAGGACGCCGAGACGCTCGGCGACCGGATAGACGCTGTTCCCGTCGCCCAGATTCACGTCGAGCACCGCGGCGTCGGGCGTCTGCTCGGCGATCAGGTCCAGGGCGAGATCCGCGCGTGGGACCGGGCCGATCACCTCGGCCCCGGCGCTGTGCAACCAGCGCTTGACCTCGCTGGCGATGAGATACTCGTCCTCGACGACGAGGACGCGGCACCCGGACAGGGGCGGAACAGCCTCGGGCACGATCCCCTCCCATCGGCGCGCGACGATCCGAGAATAACCGCGCGACACGACCGGAGGTTCGCGCCGTTCGCATGATCCGCCACGCACCCCGACGGCGCGGGACCGCGCCGGCCCGCGCGGCGGGTCGATCAGCCCCCTGGCCGAGCCGGGGCGTCGGGCGGGGCGTCGGGCGGGGCGTCGGGCGGGAAGAAGCGGTTGGCCGGCCGCGCGAGGCCGAGATGGTCGCGCAGCGTCGTCCCGGCGTAGTCCCGGCGGAACAGCCCGCGCCGCTGCAGCTCCGGCACCAGCCGGTCGACCACGTCGTCGAGACCCTCGGGCACGAACGGGAACATCACGTTGAAGCCGTCGCAGGCGCGGGTCTCCAGCCACTCCTCCATCCGGTCGGCCACCTGCGCGGGCGTGCCGACCATCTGCAGGCCGCCGTAGCCGCCGACCTTGCGGGCGAGTTCCCGCACGGTCGCGCCGGTGCGGCGGGCGTAGTCGACGATCTGGGCCTGCCCGCTCTTGCTGGCGTTGCTCTCGGGGAGCTCCGGGAGCGGCGCGTCGAGGGCGAAGCCGGTCGCGTCGACGCCGAGGCGGACCGAGAGGTTGGCGAGGCCGCTGTCGGGATGGACGAGGTCGTCGAGGCGCGCCTTCTTGGCCTGCGCCTCGTCCTCCGTCTCGCCCAGGACGATGAAGCAGCCGGGCAGGATCTTGAGCTGGTCCGGGTCGCGCCCCGCCGCCGGCATCCGGCCCTTCACGTCGGCGTAGAAGGCCCGGGCCGCCTCCACGGTCGAGGCCGCGCCGAACACCATCTCGGCGGTCTCGGCGGCGATCTGCTTGCCGGCCTCGGAGGCGCCGGCCTGGACGATCACCGGCCAGCCCTGCACCGGCCGGGCGACGTTGAGCGGGCCCTTCACCTTCAGGAAGTCGCCGCGGTGGTCGAGGACGCGCATCTTCGCCGGGTCGAAGAACAGGCCGCTCGCCGGATCCATCGTGAAGGCGTCGTCCGCGAAGGAATCCCACAGGCCGGTCACCACGTCGAAGAACTCGCGCGCCCGGGCGTAGCGGGTGGCGTGCTCCAGATGCGCGTCGCGGCCGAAGTTCAGGGCCTCGTCCGGGTTGCCGGAGGTGACGAGGTTCCAGCCGGCCCGCCCCTTCGAGATGTGGTCGAGCGAGGCGAACTTGCGGGCGACGTGGTAGGGCTCGTTGTAGGTGGTCGACGCGGTGGCGATCAGGCCGATCCGATCGGTGAGCACGGCGAGCGCCGGCAGCAGGGTCAGCGGGTCGAACGACGTCACGGTGGCCGAGCGGCGGAGCGCCGCCACCGGCATGTTCATCACCGCGAGGTGGTCGGCCATGAAGAACGCGTCGAACTTCGCGGCCTCCAGCCGCCGGGCGAAGTGCGCCAGGTGCTCGAAGTTGAAGTTCGCGTCCGGATAGCTGCCTGGATAGCGCCACCACGCGGTGTGGATGCCGACCGGGCGCATGAAGGCGCCGAGATGCAGCTGGCGGTCCCGGCTCATCGCTGCCGTCTCCGGTCTCTCACGGATGCTTGTGGATCGGGTCGACCCAGTACACCGTCTCGGGCGCCTCGGCGGCCTCGACGTCGGGCAGGTTGACCACCACCGCCTCGTTGTCGGAGCGCACCAGCACGCAGTGCAGCGGCTCGTCGGTCGAGGCGTTGATCTCCTGGTGCGGCACGAAGGGCGGCACGAAGATGAAGTCGCCCGGCCCGGCCTCGGCGACGTATTCGAGCCTGTCGCCCCAGCGCATCCGGGCGCGGCCCGAGACCACGTAGATCACGCTCTCCAGTTCGCCGTGGTGGTGCACGCCGGTCTTGGCGTCGGGCTGGATCGCCACCGTGCCGGCCCAGATCTTCTGGGCGCCGACCCGGGCGGCGTTGATCGCGGCCTGCCGGTACATGCCGGGCGTCTGCGCGGTGTTGGCGTCGAGCCGGTCGCCGGGGATCACCCGAACGCCGTCGTGCTTCCAGCGCTCGGACGCGCCGTGGTCGTGGGCGTGATCGTGGGCGTGATCGTGGGCGTGGCCATGATCGTGGCTGTGGCCGTGGTCGTCGCCGTGGTCGTGCATGTCGGGTCCTCCCGCGCCATCATTGCACGGCGGCGGCGGTTTGCGAGACGCTCGTGTCGAGGATCGCCTCGGCCCGCGGCGCGCGGGCCTTCGGGATCAGCCCGGCGCGGAGGTAGAGATCGATGTTGCGCTGCTCGTCGGCGATCACGGACGCGTCGATCGGGACGGCCCGGTAGGCGGCGCGGCCGAACCAGCGCAGCGGCACCGCCTCCGGCAGGCCGATGAGCTTCGACCAGACGGACGCGTAGGGCGCCGGATCCTTCAGGGCCCATTCCCGGGCGCGGGCGAGGCGCGCGCCGAAATCGGCGAGCAGCGCCCGCTTGGTCCGGATCGCGTCGTCGCTCGCCACCGCGAAGGTCAGGCCCGGGGTGATGCCGTTGCCGTCGCGGATCACCCGGACGAGGCCGGCGAGCTCCGCCGTGGAGGTGTAGGGCTCCCAGGTCGCCCAGGCGTCGACCGCCCCGGAAGCCAGCGCGATCTTGGCGTCGGCCGGCGGCAGGAAGCTGAAGGTCACGCTGTCGGCGGGCAGGCCCGCCTCCTCCAGCGCCGCCAGGACCACCTGATGGCCGATCGAGCCGCGGTTCGTGGCGACGCGCTTGCCCTTCAGGTCGGCCACGGTGCGGAGGGGCGATTCCTTGAGCGCCAGGATCGCCAGCCCGTCCTGCCGGTTGCGGAAGGCCAGGAACGCCTTCACCGGCACCCCGGCGGCCGCCGCGAAGGTGAAGGGCGCGTCGCCGACGCCGCCCGCGTCGATCGCGCCGGCGTTCAGCGCCTCGAGCAGGGGCGCGGCCGCCGGGAACTCACTCCAGTCGAGCCGGTAGGGCAACCTGTCGAGCACGCCGGCCGCCTCCATCAGGGCGCGGGCGTTGCCGCGCTGGTCGCCGACCCGCAGCACCTCCTGCGCGTGCGCCGGCCGGACCGCCAGGAGCGCCAGCAGGGCGAGGATGACGGCGCGCATCAGGCGGCCTCGGCGGCGCCGCGGCGCCCGAGGGCGGCCCGGACGGCGGGCAGCAGCGCCCGGCCGTACTGGAGCGCGTCCTCCAGCGGGTCGAAGCCGCGGATCAGGAAGGTGCGCACGCCCAGGTCGTGATAGTCGAGCAGGGCGTCGGCGACCTGCTCGGGGGTGCCGACCAGGGCGGTCGAGTTGCCCGCCGCCCCGGTCTCGGCCGCGATGGCGGTGAACAGGCGCTTGTCGTGGCGCGGCCCCGCGGCAGCGGCCGCGAGGAGCCGCCGGGAACCCTCGTTCTGCGGCGTCGCCGCCGGGCCGAGGCCCTTGGCGGCCCGGACGGCCCGGGTCCGGGCCAGGATGTCCTCGGCGCGCTCCCAGGCCCGCGCCTCGGTCTCGGCGAGGATCGGCCGGACCGACAGGCTGAAGCGCGGCGCCCGCCCGTGGGCCGCGGCCGCCGCCCGCACCCGGCCGATCAGCTCGGCGACCTGCGCGTGGGTCTCGCCCCAGAGGGCGTAGGTGTCGGCGTGGCGGCCGGCCACCGCCAGCGCCGCCGGCGAGGCGCCGCCGAAATAGACCGGGATCGCGTTGACCGGCTTCACCTCGGAGAAGCCGCGCTCCACCCGGTAGTGATCGCCCGCGTAGTCGAACGGCTCCGCGGCGGTCCAGCTCTGCCGGACGATGTCGAGGAACTCCCGGGTGCGGGCGTAGCGCGCGTCCTTGGTGAGGTGGTCGCCGTCCTGGGCGAGTTCCCGGTCGTCGCCGCCGCTGATCACGTGGATCGCGACCCGGCCGCCGGTGAGCTGGTCGAGGGTCGCGAATTGCCGCGCCGCCACGGTGGGCGCCGTGAATCCGGTGCGGTGGGCGATCATCAGCCCCAGCCGCTCGGTCACGGCGGCGACCTGCCCGGCGAGCAGGAGCGCGTCCGGCGTGGTCGCGTGGAAGGCCACCAGCACCCGGTCGAACCCGCCCCATTCGTGCGCCTGCGCCAGGAGCTTCAGGTAGTCGCGGTCGATGGACGGCCCCGCCGCCGGGTGGATCTCGGAGGTGTGGCGGGGGGCGACGAAGCCGATGAACTCGACGGCATCGGGGGGAAGCAGGCTCATGGTGCGATCTCCGGGTCGAGGGCGGGTTCAGGCGCCGAGGGTGGCCCTGCCGGCGGCGGCGCGGACGGCGTCCCCTTGCGGCCAGTGGATGCGCGCGCACAGGACGTCGCGCAGGTGCCGCTCCAGCGGGTTCGCCCGGGACAGGCCGGCGTTGCCGGACAGCTCCGCGGCGCGCTGGACCGCCGCGACGGCGTTCTCCGTGGCGGTGAGCTTCACGAAGCCGGACTCGCGCGGCGGCGGAGGATGTCCCGCATCGACCTCGGCGGCGAGCCCGGCGACGAGGCGCGCGTTGACGGCGAGCAGCCGCTCGTTCTCGCCGACCGCCTCGTGGAAGCGCGGCAGGCTCGCCAGCGGCGCCCCGAGGCTGCCGGGCCGGCGCGCCCGCAGGAAGCCGGTGAACCAGTCCTGCGCCGCCCGGGCCACGCCGTCGTAGAGGGCGGCGAGCAGGGTGCAGCTCCAGGCCTGCTGCCAGGGATCGGGCCCCGACCAGCCGCCCGGCGGCCGCAGGTCGACGGCGTGGTCCCCTGGGATCGGCACGTCCGTGAAGTGGACGTCGTGGCTGCCGGAGGCGCGCAGGCCGAGATGGTCCCAGGTCTCCGCGATGCGGATGCCCGGCGCGTCGAACGGCACCAGGACGGTGCCGGTGCGCGGCTCCGCCTCGTCGGTGCGGACGAAGACGAGGCCGTAGGCGAGCCCCGGCGCCCCGGTCGCGTAGATCTTGTGCCCGGAGATCCGCCAGCCCGCGCCGTCGCGGCGGGCGACCGTGGCCGGCAGGCCGCCCCGCGAGGGCGTCCCGAGCTCGGGCTCGACCCGCAGGGCGTTGATCAGCGCCCCGCGCGCGACCGCCGCGGCGCCGACCGCGTCGGCGAGCGCGCGCGGCCACGGGGTGTCGGGCCGGTGGATCAGCCCGTGCTGGAGGTACTGCATCGCCACGACCAGGGCGGTCGCCGGGTCGGCGGCGCCGAGCGCGCGCACCAGTGCGGCGGCCCGCGCGAGACCCGCGCCGCCGCCGCCGAGACGCCGCGGCACGGTGACGGCCAGGAGCCCGGCCTCCCGGAGCGCCGCGAGGGAGTCGTGCGGGAAGGTCCCCGCGCGGTCGTGGTCGGCCGCGCGGGCGGCGAGCCGTCCGGCGAGGCTGCTGACGATGTCGGGGGGCGGGACGGCGACGGTCATGGGGTGTTCGGCGACGTGATCGGCGGGCGGCCGCGCGGCGCCATCCCGGGAGCTGCGATGGTCCGCCGGGACCCGGGTCGCGTCAACGGAATGCCGTTCCGAATATTCATGGATCGGAAGGAGGATGTTGCCGCGTCGTCGGACGGTGAAGAAGAACGTGTTTCCGCCCCCGGGGGCAGGAATCGATCGTTCTCCCGGTCGTCGTTCGGGATCCCGTCATCGAGAGACAGACGAGCGACGCTTCTCGCCGATGAGCCGGGGCGCCTTAGCGCTGTGCGACGGCGCCGATCCGTGAATGATCTTACCCGATCGCGCGAAAATAGAGGAAACGCTTTCGTTGACTCGGTCCTGCAGCGATCGAATACTCGGCACCTTGATCCCTCGACGGATCATTCCCGAAGACGAGGACGCCAGATCCGCCCGGTCGCGCCACCGGTGCGGTGACGCGCGCCGTTCCCGCCGCGCGGTCGCGCGGCCCGGAGACCCGAGATGACCGACGCGCCCTCCCGACCGGGCAGCCCCTCCTCCGATCCCTCGCCCTCCCGGCGGCGCCTGCTGCAGGTCGGCGCCGCGGCGGCCGCTCTGCCGCTCGGCCTCGGCATGGGCACCGGCCGCGCCTGGGCACCCGGACCGGGGGCGCCGTTCGACCCCGGCCCGCTCTGCCGACCCGCCGCCGCGGAGGCGCCCGCGGGCCCGCTCCGGACGGTCAAGCTGGCCTGGAACGCCACGGCCATCTGCACGGCGGCCGCGCCGCTCGCCAAGGAGCAGGGGATCTTCGCCCGGCACGGCCTCGACGTGGAGTTCGTCAATTTCGGCGGCTCGACCGAGGCCCTGCTGGAGGCGATCGCCACGGGCAAGGCCGATGCCGGGATCGGCATGGCCCTGCGCTGGCTCAAGCCCCTGGAACAGGGCTTCGACGTGAAGATCACCGCGGGGCTGCACGGCGGCTGCCTGCGGCTGCTCAGTGCCAAATCCTCCGGCATCGCCGACATCGCCGGGCTGAAGGGCAAGACGATCGCGATCAGCGACCAGGCGAGCCCGGCCAAGAACTTCTTCGGCCTGCTGCTCGCCAAGGCGGGGATCGACCCGGAGAGCGGGGTCGAGTGGCGGCAGTACCCGGCCGACCTGCTCAACCTCGCGGTAGAGAAGGGCGAGGCGCAGGCGCTGGCCGATTCCGACCCGCGGACCTGGATCTGGCTGAAGGACCCGCGCTTCACCGAGGTCGCCACCAACCTGTCGGGCGAGTTCGCCACCCGCACCTGCTGCGTCGTGGCCGCCCGCGGCAGCCTGATCCGGAACGACCGCGCGGTGGCGCGCGCGCTGACCCGGGCGATCCTGGAGGGCGGCCACGCCGTCCACCGGGATCCCGAGGCCGCGGCCCGGGCCTTCTCCGGCTACGGCGGCAAGGGCTCGATCGCGGATCTCGCCGCGATGCTGCGCAGCCAGCAGCACGGCGACAGCCCGGTCGGCGGCGATCTCAAGCAGCAGCTCGCGCTCTACGGGGACGAGTTGAAGCAGGTGAACGTCCTGCGGCGGTCCACCGACACGGCGAAGTTCGCCGAGCGGATCTACGCCGACGTGCTGAGCTGAGGCGCGCCATGTCCGGAAGCATCACCGCCGGCGTCGCCCCGCGGGCCGCCGCCCCGTCCCGAAGGCTGCCGCGGCCGCCCTGGCGGATCGTCCTCGCGGGCGGCGCCTGGCTCGCCCTGGCCGGCGTGACCCTCGGCCTGCCCGAGGCGGACGACCTGCCCGAGACCGCGGCCCTCGGGTCCGGCGCGGCGGCGCTCGGCCTCGCCCTCCTGGCCCTCGCGCCCGTGGCGACCCGCCTCGGCCCTCTCGGGTCGCGGCTGCGGCACGGGAGCCCCTGGCTCACGGCGCTGGCGGTGGCGCTGCTGGTCTGGGAGGCGGTCACGGCGAAGCTCGCCCTGCTGCCGATGCCGTTCTTCCCCTCGCCCCAGGCGATCCTGGAGGTCTTCCTCGACGACTGGCCGAAGCTCGGCGGCAGCATCCTCAACTCCCTGATCCTCCTCTCCGGCGGCTATGCCATCGGGGCGGCGACCGGCTTCGTCCTGGGCGTCGCCATCGGCACCTTCCGGGCGGTGGGCTACTGGGCCCATCCCGTTCTGCGCTTCGTCGGGCCGCTGCCGGCCACGGCGTGGCTGCCCCTCGCCTTCTTCGTCTTCCCGTCCTCGTGGTCGGCCAGCACCTTCCTGGTGGCGCTGGCGACCGGCTTCCCGGTCACGGTGCTGACTTGGTCGGGGGTGGCGGGCGTCAACAAGGCCTATTTCGACGTGGCGCGGACGCTCGGCGCCTCGCGCGGCTTCCTGATCCTGCGCGTGGCGATCCCGGCGGCGCTGCCGCACGTCTTCGTCGGGCTGTTCATGGGGCTCGGCGGCTCCTTCGCGGTGCTGGTCGTCGCCGAGATGCTCGGCGTGAAGTCCGGCCTCGGCTGGTACCTCCAGTGGGCGCAGGGCTGGGCCGCCTACGCCAACATGTACGCGGCGCTGATCGTGATGGCGCTGATGTGCTCCTCCCTGATCACGCTGCTGTTCCGCCTGCGCGACCGCCTGCTCGCGTGGCAGAAGGGGCTGGTGCAATGGTAGCCGCCGCGACCCTCGAACGCCCCGCCGCCCAGAGCGCCGGGGCCCGCCTGGCGGTCGAGGCCGTCAGCCACGCCTTCGCGATCCGCGGGGCGCCCCTGCCGGTCCTCGACCGGGTGAGCCTCGACGTGGAGCCCGGCGCCTTCGTGGCGCTGCTCGGCCCCTCGGGCTGCGGCAAGTCCACCCTGCTGCGGCTCGTCGCCGGCCTGGAGCCGCCCGACCAGGGCGCGATCCGGGTCGACGACGACCTCGTCGAGGGGCCGGACCCGTCCCGGCTCCTCGTCTTCCAGGACCCGACGCTCTATCCGTGGCGGACCGTGCGCGGCAACGTCGCCCTGGGGCTGGAGGCCCGCGGCGTCGGGCGGTCGCGGGCGGCCCTCGTCGACCAGGCGCTGGGGCTCGTCGGCCTCACGGGCTTCGCCGACGTCTACCCGCACCAGCTCTCCGGCGGCATGGCGCAGCGGGCGGCCCTCGCCCGGGCGCTCGTCAACGCGCCGCGGCTGCTGCTCCTCGACGAGCCGCTGGGCAAGCTCGACGCCCTGACGCGGCTCGCCATGCAGGCCGAGATCCTGCGGCTCTGGCAGGAGAAGCGCTTCACCGCGCTCCTCGTCACCCACGACGTCGAGGAGGCGCTGGTGCTGGCCGAGCGCGTGATCGTGCTCTCCGACCGCCCGGCCGCGATCCGGGCCGAGCTGCCCGTCGCGGCGCCCTATCCGCGCCACCGCGACGATGCCGAGATCGTGCGGCTGCGCCGGGAGATCCTGGGGATCCTCGGCCAGCCGACCTGACGGGTCGCCGCCTCAGCCCCGGGCGATCGACGGGGCCGCCCCGACGGTCGCCGCCCGCGGCTGGTGCCGTCCGATCCAGAAGACCAGGGCGCAGCCGACGCCGGTGAGCGCGCAGAGCGGCAGCAGGGCGACGGGGAAGCTGCCGGTCTGCTCGCGCAGCACGCCGATCAGCGAGGTGATCGCCCCGGTGCCGAGATGCGCCAGGGTGTTGATCGCCGCGATGCCGGCGGCCGTCTGGGCCGGCGGCAGCGTCTCCGTGGCGAGGGCGAAGAACGGGCCCTTGATCGCGTAGTTGCCGAGCAGGACCAGCGAGAGCAGGACCAGCGTCATCCAGAGCGAGCCCGTCAGGAGCGTCAGGGCGAAGCTCACCGAGGTCAGCGCCAGCGGCAGGGCCGTGCTCCAGATCCGCTCGCCGCTGCGGTCCGCCCGCAGGCCCCAGACGATCATGAAGACCGAGGCGATGCCGAACGGGATCATGTTCAGCAGGCCGGTCTGCAGGTTGCTGAGGCCGAACCCCTTGAGGATCTGCGGCATCCACAGCGACAGCGTGTTGCTGGTGGCCGAGCTGCCCGCGTAGATCACGGCGAGCAGCCAGACCTGCCGGCTCGCGAGCACCGCCCAGACCGCCGCGAGGCCGTGGGCGTGGTGCCCGGCGCTCGCCTCGGCGGCGCGCCGCTCGGTCTCCAGCCGGTCCGTCAGCCAGCCGCGCTCCGCCGGGCTCAGGAAGGTCGCCTCGGCCGGCCGGCTCGGCAGCAGCGCGAGGGCGGCGACGCCGAGCAGGACGGCCGGGACCGCCTCCATGATCAGCAGCCACTGCCAGCCGCGCAGGGACGCGGCGCCGTCGAGGGTGAGCAGCGCCGCCGAGAGCGGCGAGCCGAAGAAGCTGGAGAGCGGGATCGCGACCATGAACATCGCCACGATCCGCGCCCGGTAGGCCTTGGGGAACCAGTAGGTCAGGTACAGGATCACGCCGGGGAAGAACCCGGCCTCGGCCGCGCCGAGCAGGAAGCGGGCGGTGGCGAAGCTCAGCGGACCGGTGACGAAGGCCGAGCCGATGCCGACGAGCCCCCAGGTGATCATGATCCGCGCGATCCAGATCCGCGCGCCGACGCGCTCCATGGCGAGGTTGCTCGGCACCTCGAACAGGACGTAGGCGACGAAGAACAGGCCGCCGCCCAGGCCGAAGGCCGCGGCGGAGAGGCCGAGATCGTGGTTCATGGTCAGCGCCGCGAAGCCGACATTCACCCGGTCGACGTAGGCGATGAAGTAGCAGAGCACGAGGAAGGGGATCAGGCGCAGGCCGACCTTCCGCATCGTTCGGCTCTCGAAGGCGGCCGCGTCCGCCGCGTGTGGCGTGGTCGGTGTTGCCATGGTCCTGTCCTCGCTGGAATTCGGGCGGGGCCGCCTCGGCCTAGCGGTCGAAGCGGAAGAGTTCGGCGGGCGTCTCGGCCAGGACGATCCGGCGCTCGGCCGGGTCCGGCACCCAGGCGTCGAGATCGCGCCGGGCCTCGGCGGGGCTGGCCTGGGTCTCGAACTGCGTGTGCGGCCAGTCGCTGCCCCAGAGCAGGCGCCACGCCCCGAAGGCGCCGCGCAGGCGCTCGGCGGCCTGCACCGCCGTCTGCCGGCCGGCCTCGCCGCTGCCGATGCGGTAGGCGCCCGAGAGCTTGACCCAGACGCGGCCGCCGCGGCCGAAGCCGAGCAGGTCGGCGAAGCCCGGATCGGCGATGCCGAGGGCGGGGTCGATCCGGCCGAAATGATCGACCACCACGGGGACGCCCGCCGCGACCAGCGGCGGCAGCAGCCGCGCGAGGCGCCGCGCCTCGGCCTGGACCTCGATCTGCCAGCCGAGATCCGCGACGCGCGCGAGGTGGGCGCGCCAGACCGGGCCGGCGAAATCCGGGTCCGGCCGGCCGATCAGGTTGAGGCGCAGGCCGACGACGCCCTGCCCGGCGAGGTCGCGCAGGGTCGCGGTCTCGGCCTCCGGGGCCAGCACGGCGATGCCGCGCAGCCGCTCCGGCGCGGAGCGCAGGGCCGAGACCATGTAGCCGTTGTCGGTGCCCAGGAAGCTCGGCTGGATCAGCACGCCGCGGGCCATGCCGTTCCGGTCCAGCATGGCGCGGTAATCGGCGATGCTCGCGTCGTAGTCGGGGGCGTAGCGCCGGTCGCCCGTGAGGGTGAGGGCCCGGGTGAAGACGTGGGCGTGGGTATCCACCGCAGCGACGCCGGCGTCGGCGGTCCCGGCCGCGCGGCCGCGGGCGGGAAGCGCGAGCGTGACGCCGCCCGCGAGCAGGGTGCGGCAGAAGAGGCGCCGGTTCATCGGATCATCTCACGGTCTGGGGGATCAGCGCGCCGCCGGGCTGCCGATCCGGCAGGAGCGCGACGGCGAGGAGGACGAGCCCGTAGGCACCGAGGGCCGACAGGCCGATCGCCGGGCCGAGGCCGCAGATCTCGCTGAGCAGGCCGACGCCGAGGGGCAGCAGGCCGGAGGCGAGGCGGCCGGCGTTGTAGCAGAAGCCCATCCCGGTCCCGCGCAGCCCGTCCGGGAAGAGCTCGCTGAACAGCGCCGCGAGACTCGCGGGGATGCCGGCCGTGCAGAAGCCGAGGGGCGCCCCGAGGAGGAGCAGGCCCGTGCCGCCGACCGGCAGCAGCAGGTACAGGACGACCAGGGCCATGCAGCCGGCGGCGTAGAGCGCCACGGTCCGGCGGCGGCCGAGCCGGTCCACGAGGCCGCCGGCGACGAGGCAGCCCAGACCGAAGGCCGCGATGATGATGGCGAGGTAGAGCCCGGTGCCGAGGACCGAGGCGCCGCGCTCGACGCTCAGGTAGGTGGGCAGCCACGTGAACAGGGCGTGGAAGCCCCCGTGGGCGCCGAGGCCGAGCAGCGTCGCGAGCACCGTGATCCGGCGCAGGCCGGGCGCGAAGATCGCGAGCCCTCCGGCCCGTGACGGCGCCGGCCCTGCCACGGATCGGACCGGCTCGGGGACGGAGCGGCGGAGGTAGAGCAGGAGGAGTGCCGGCGCGAGGCCGCAGGCGAACAGGGCTCGCCAAGCCGTCTCCTGATCCAGCACCGAGAACGCCGCCGTGGACAGGAGCACGGCCGCGCCCCAGCCGAGCGCCCAGCCGCCCTGGACGGCGCCCAGCGCCCGGCCGCGGTGCTCGGGCCGGATCGCCTCCGCCATCAGCGCGGCGCCGGCCGCCCACTCGGCGCCGAAGCCGATCCCCTGCAGCGCCTTCAGGGTCAGCAGCTGGGCGAAGCTCTGCGCGAAGGCCGCCAGGAAGGTCGCGACCGCGAACCACAGCACCGTGATCTGGAGGGCCCGGACGCGGCCGATCCGGTCCGCCGCGAGGCCGCCGAGCCAGCCGCCGATCGCCGCCGCGACGAGCGTGACCGCGCCGATCAGGCCGGCCTCCGAGCGGCTCAGGCCGAAGCTCGCGACCAGCGCGGGAATGGCGAGGCTGAACATCTGCACGTCCAGGGCGTCGAGCGACCACCCGCCCAGACAGGCCCAGAAGGTGCGACGCTCGGCCGGACCGACCTCTCGGTACCAGCGGAACACGGGCTTTCCTCCGTCCTCTGAAGAGGACTAGTCATTTATATGAATAGATGAGCACGCGTGGGCCGGCGCGTCAAGGCGCCCGCCTTTCAGCGGATGTCGACGTGATACCGGAAGTCCCGGGCGGCGCCGCGCGTCACCCGCCACTCGATCGGGCGGGCATCGAAGCCGTAGGCGAGGCGCTCGATGACGACGACCGGGTCTCCGTCGGCGATTGCGAGGCGCTCCGCATCGGTCGCGTCGGCGATGCCGACGGTCAGGGTCTCCTCGGCGCGGGCGACGATCTCGCCGCAGAGACGCTCGTAGGCGGGGTAGAGGAGGTCGCCGATCTCCGTCAGCGGGGCCTGGAGGAGCGGCGCGAACCGCGCGGCCGGCAGCCAGATCGTCTCGGACAGGATCGGGCGGCCCTGGAGGTGGCGTGTCCGGATCAGCCGGATCGCGTCGCCGCGCGCGTCCAGGCCGAGGGCCTCGCGGACGGTCGCGGGGGCCGGACAGGCCTCGCGCGACAGGATCCGGCCCTCCGGCACCGCCTGGGTGCCGTCCGGGCCGAGATGCCGGAAGAACCGGAACAGGGACCGGTCGAAGCGCGGCCGCCGAACGAAGGTGCCGCGGCCCTGCTGCCGCTCGACGAGGCCGTCGGCGACGAGGACGTCGATCGCCTTGCGCACGGTGCCGATGGCGACGCGGTGGGTCGCCGCCAGTTCCGCCTCCGTGGGGATCGGTTCGCCCGACCGCCAGACGTTGCGGGCGATCTGGAAGGCGATCTCGTCCCGCAGGCGCTGGTAGAGCGGCAAGCGGAGATCGGGCTGAGGTGCGGTCACGACGGTCATGTGTATGACTGTATGACTATCGCCGGCAGGCGCCAATGGGCGACGGAGCGGTGCCGGCGCGCGCTGATCCCGTGGTCCACAGCGTCGCAGTACAGGATCCATTCGCCGGGCCGCGGGTTTCCGCCGGGATTTCCCGGGATCATGGTCCAGCGAGGCGCGGATGGTCGAATATCGTACGTCTCGAGAGACCCGTCAGGGTCGGCGCGGCAGGCCGGTTCTGATCGTGCTCCTCGTGAGTGTGGGGTTGATGGTCGCCGCCCTGGCCGGCCTGATGATCTGGCAGGGTGAGACCGCGCCGCCCGACTACGCCAGCCAGAGTCAGGCCGCCGCCCGCAAGGTCGTCACCGGCTCCGAGAGCGGATCAATCAGCGCCCCGCCGGCCGGGACGCGATCCACGCCCTGACCGACGTCGACCGGCGCCGGCCGTTTCGATCGGTCCGCGCGGGGACAGGACCTCCCCCCGCGAGACGACCATCATGACGGTCGGCCCACAGCTCCAAGACGAAGGGCAATGCCCGGGCGCGGGCCGTTGTCGACGTCGAGTCGATGCCGGCTCTCCGCGACGGCGGCGACAGGGCAGATCGCGACAACGTCATCGCGGTCTCTGCGGGAGCCTCCACCGCAAGCCCGGCAAGACTTCGACGCCCCGCGCTTGATCCAGCCGGAGACCGCCTCATTTCGTCACGAGTCTCGAGCGCGACGGGAATCGCCTGAGGGTTCGGACCGCCTGCACCGCCCACCGCCTTCGACGTCCGGGCCCCGCACGCCCGGCCGTCGCGCAACACCAAGGGGGACCACCCGATGAGCGAGACGATCGACAAGACGGACACGACGTCGTTTCACATGGCAGGCCAGTGTCCGTTCGGCGGCGACCGGATCGGCGGCGCCCACGGCAACCGGCCGACACTGGAGAACTGGTATCCCCACCGCCTGCGGGTGGAAGTGCTCCACCAGAACGGGCTGGCGGCCGATCCCCTGGGCCCGGATTTCGACTACGCGGCCGAGTTTGCCAAGATCGACTTCGACGCGCTCAAGCACGACATCAAGCAGTTCCTGACCTCGTCGGTGGAGTGGTGGCCGTCCGACTACGGCAATTACGGCCCGCAGATGATCCGCATGGCCTGGCACTCGGCCGGCACCTACCGGATCGCCGACGGGCGCGGCGGCGCCGGCACCGGCATGCAGCGCTTCGCCCCGATCTCGAGCTGGTGGGACAACGGCAACACCGACAAATCGCGGCGCCTCCTGCAGCCGATCAAGCACAAGTACGGCAACGCCCTGTCGTGGGCCGACCTCATGGTGCTCACCGGCAACTGCGCCCTCGAGATCATGGGCCTGCCGACCTACGGCTTCGCCGCCGGCCGCCTCGACGCCTGGGAGGCGGACGACGCGACCTACTGGGGACCGGAGGTCGTCGAGATGGGCTCGGTCTCGAGCTTCGACGACATGGTCAACCGCGACAAGCGCTGGCGGGGCAAGAACGGCGACGCAGACTACGACCTCGAGAACCCGCTGGCCGCCTCGCACCAGGCGCTGATCTACGTGAACCCGGAGGGCCCCTACGCCAGCGGCGATCCGCTGGCCTCCGCGCGCGACATCCGGATCACCTTCACCCGCATGGCGATGAACGACGAGGAGACCGTGGCGCTGATCGCGGGCGGCCACGCCTTCGGCAAGAGCCACGGCATGGTGCCGGCCAAGGAGATCGGGCCGCCGCCCGAGATGGCGCCGATGGAGGCGATGGGGCTGGGCTGGCACAACCCGAAGGGTGCGGGCTCCGGCAAGGACACGATGACCAACGGCATCGAGGGCAGCTGGACGCCCGATCCGACGCAGTGGGACAACGCCTACCTGGAGAACCTCTTCAAGTTCGAGTGGGAGCAGACCAAGAGCCCGGCGGGCGCCCTGCAGTGGACGCCGAAGGATCCCGCCGCGCCGAGGACGCCGGACGCCCACGTCGCCGGCCAGATGCACCCGCTGATGATGATGACGTCCGACATCGCCCTGAAGGTCGATCCCGACTACCGCAAGGTCTGCGAGAAGTTCCTCAACGACTTCGACGCCTTCACCCAGGCCTTCTCCAAGGCGTGGTACAAGCTTACCCACCGCGACATGGGTCCGAAGCACCGCTACCTCGGCCCGGAGGTCGTGATCGAGGACGGGCTCCTGTGGCAGGACCCGCTGCCCGAGCGGGACTACGACCTCGTCGGCGAGGCGGAGATCGCCGCGCTGAAACAGGCGATCTCCGGCACGGGCCTGTCGGTCTCGGATCTCGCCTTCACGGCCTTCTCGGCGGCCTCGACCTACCGCGACAGCGATAAGCGCGGCGGGGCCAACGGTGGCCGCCTCGCCCTCGCGCCGCAGAAGGACTGGGCCGTCAACCGGCGGGCCGCGCCCGTGGTCGAGGCCCTGCGCGGCGTGATGGCGACCTTCAACGGCGGCCGCAGCGACGGCAAGAAGATCTCGCTGGCGGACCTGATCGTGCTGGGCGGCTGCGTCGCCGTGGAGAAGGCGGCCCGCGATGCCGGGGTCGAGACGCCGGTCCCGTTCACGCCGGGCCGGGTGGACACGACCCAGGCGCTCACGGACCTCGAGATGTTCGAGTGGCTGAAGCCGGTGGTGGACGGGTTCCGCAACTACGTCGACGACGGCTTCGGGCAGATGACGCGCAGCGTCTCGCCGGAGGAGATGTTCCTCGACAAGGCGAACCTGCTGACGCTGACGGCCCCGGAATGGACCGTCCTGACCGGCGGCCTGCGCGCGCTCAACGCCAACCACGACGGGTCGAGCCGGGGCGTCCTGACCGACCGGGTCGGGGCGCTGACGACCGACTTCTTCCGCAACCTGACCGACGTCGATCTGGTCTGGGAGAAGGCGGATGCGGAGGGGATGACCTTCACGCTCAAGGACCGCGCGAGCGGGCAGACGAAGTTCGAGGCGACCCGCAGCGACCTCGTCTTCGGGTCGAACGCGCAGCTCCGGTCCATCGCCGACGCCTACGCGGGCAGCGACGGCCAGCGGCGCTTCGTGGCGGACTTCGTCAAGGCCTGGGACAAGGTCATGATGCTCGACCGCTTCGACGTGAAGGGTCACCGGCGTTACGGGCCGATGGCGGCCTGATGGCCGCCAACGAGATCGCCCGCGCCTCCGGCGCGGGCGATCTCTCAGGGTGCGCGCCGCGTCACGGCCTGAGGCTGTGCGCCCCCAGCGCGGCCCAGTAGGCGGCGCCGACCGGCAGGGCCTCGTCGTTGAAATCGTAGCCCGGATTGTGGAGCGGCAGGCTCTTGCGCGTCCCGTCGGTCCCGATCCACGCGTAGGCGCCGGGGCAGGCCTCCAGCATGTAGGCGAAATCCTCCGACGCCATGGAGGGGCCGACCTCGCCCCGGCGCGCGGTGATGTCCGGGACGGCCCCGGCCGCCTCCAGGGCGGTGCCGACGGCGTCGGCGGTGTTGACGGTGGCGGGGTATCCGAACCGGTAGTCCACCTCCGCGCGGGCGCCGTGCGTGGCGGCCGTCCCGCCCGCGATCGCCTCGACGAGTTCGGCCACGCGCTTGCGCACGGCCTCGTCCAGGCAGCGGACCGTGCCGCGGATGACCGCGCGCTCGGGGATGACGTTGTAGGCGTCGCCGCCGTGGATCTGCGTGACGCTGAGGACGACCGGGTCCGTGGGGGCGATCCGGCGGCTCACGATGGTCTGCAGAGCGAGGACGATTTCGGAGGCGACCACCAGCGTGTCGGTGCCGCGCTCCGGCATGGCCGCGTGGGTGCCGAACCCGGCGACCGCGATCTCGAACGTGTCGAGGGAGGCCATGATGGCGCCGACCCGGGTCGCGAAGGTCCCCAGCGGCAAACCCGGCCAGTTGTGCAGGCCGTAGACGGAATCGCACGGGAACAGCCGGAACAGGCCGTCCTCGACCATGGCGCGCCCGCCGCCCTCGCACTCTTCCGCCGGCTGGAAGATGAAGTGGACCGTCCCGGACAGGTCGGTGCGCGACGCGAGGTGCCGGGCCGCGCCGAGCAGCATCGCCACGTGGCCGTCATGGCCGCAGGCATGCATCACGCCGGGCGTCCGGGAGGCGTGAGCAGCGCCCGTCGCCTCCTGGATCGGCAGGGCGTCCATGTCGGCGCGCAGGCCGATGGTCGGGCCGTCGCCCCGGCTCAGGGTCCCGACCACGCCGGTGCGACCGAGCCCGGTCTTCACCGACAGGCCGCAGGCGGCCAGTTCCCGGGCGACGAGATCCGCCGTGCGGACCTCCTGGAAGGCCAGCTCGGGATGGGCGTGCAGGTCGCGCCGCCACGCGACCATCCGCTCCACGGTCTCCGCCTCGATGCGCATGCGATCTCTCTCAGATACGGGAGGCTGCCGAAGCGCCTCGATCCCCCGCCCGGACCCTACGCCGATCGGCGCGGCGGTTCACCCCAGCGGTGGGTGCATGAAGAACTGCGCGATGAGGGCCGCGCCGAGGAAGGTCCCGGCATTGGCCATGAACGAGACCACGACGATCCGCCAGCCGAGGCGGCGGAAGGCGGGCACGTCCTTGGCGACCGAGAGCCCCGCGAAGGTCAGGATCGGCGTGGCGAGCGCCAGGAAGTTGAGCTTGCCGGTCAGGGCGGCGATCTCGGCGGCGTAGGGCGTCCCGGGATAGGTCAGCGCCATGCCGATGATCGACACCCAGAGGACGGCGGGCAGGCGCCGGCCGAGGAGCAGGTAGAGGCCCCAGCCGGCGAGCACGGTGCCGATGATGATCGCCATCCCGGCCACGACGCTCGCGTCGGGGACGATTCCGTAGGTCAGCCAGTTGCCGATCAGCCCGTAGGCGCCGATCAGGATCCAGGCGAGCACGGTCTCGCCGAGGCCGATCCGCACCTCCCCGTGGGCCGGCTGATGGGCCGGCGCCTGCGGGTCGGCGGCCGCCGGGCGGGCGGCGTCCGGCCGGTTGCGGCCGAGGATCGGCTCCAGCTTGCCGTAGGCCCAGATCGTGAAGGGCAGCGACAGGAACAGGGTGAAGTACGTGCCGATCGTGGTGGTCACGAGGTTGCTGGCGGCCGCGAAGGTGGCGACGTCCTTGGCGACCTCGGGCGTCTGCTGGGCCGCGATCGCCCCCGAGGCCGCGGCCATCATGCTGCCGGAGCCGACCCCGGCCCCCATCGCCAGCGCCAGCGGGTTGAAGATGCCGAGGCTGGTGATCAGCCCGGCCAGCAGGGCGATGAACACCGCGCCGAACACCGTGCCGGTCAGGTACTCGGCCAGCACGCCGCGCCCCTCCGGCGAGTCCATGCCGTAGCGCTCGCCGATGATGGCGAGGCTGGGCTCGCGACCGACCGAGAAGGTCGCGCCGATCGCCTCGCGCTTGATGCCGAGCAGGAGCGCGACCGGCAGGCCGAACACCATCGTGCCGAAGAAGTGGCCGAATTCCTGGAAGGCCAGGGCCCAGCCCGAGGCGAGGATCTTCGGCAGCGACCCGCCGACGAGCAGGCCGAGCTTGGCGATGAAGATCAGGAGCGCCGGCTGCAGGTAGGCGCCGGCCGCGTTCTGCAGGGCGGTCGACAGCCGCAGCGGCCCGGGCAGGCGCGGGCTCATTAGCCCCAGCGCGCCGCCCAGCAGCAGGGCCCAGAGCAGCGGGAGCAGCACGATCTTGCCGGCGCCCACCGGGATGCTGACGTTGCCGATCGCCTCCGCGATGACGACGATGACGAGGGCGAGCAGGAACAGCGTCAGCTTACCCCCGCCCGAGACGGGCGGCGCGACCGGCCGCGTGTTCGTCGCAAACAGTTCCCCCGCCATCGTCATCCTCCTTGGCCCCCCTCGGGGCTGCCCGTTGCTCCGCCTGCCGGTCTTGATCGCCGGCTTGGCGTTAGATCGTCTCGGTCATTGCGCCCGTGGCGTCGGGCTCAGCCCACGTAGCCGAAGGTGACGGCCGGCGCGGCGGCGGTCTCGACCCAGACGCTCTTGGTCTGGGTGTAGGCCATCAGCGCCTCGCGGCCGGAGGAGCGGCCGAAACCCGAGCGGCCGAAGCCGCCGAACGGCGAGGCCACGTTGATGGTCTTGTAGCCGTTCACCCAGACGGTGCCGGCCCGCAGAGCCGCCGCGACCCGGTGGCCGCGCCCGCCGTCGCCGGTCCAGACCGCGCCGGCGAGGCCGTAGGGCGTGCCGTTGGCCAGCGCGATCGCCTCGTCCTCGCCGTCGAACGGCAGGACCGCCAGGACCGGGCCGAACACCTCCTCCCGGGCGATCGCCGCGTCCGGCGCGACGCCGTCCACGATGGTCGGGCCGTAGTAGAAGCCGCCCGTGTCGCGTAAGGCGGCGGGGCAGGCCCCGCCGGTCGCGATCGTGGCGCCCGCCGCGGCGGCGGCCTCGACCATGTCGGCGATCTTGTCCCGCTGGCGCCGGTTGTTGATCGGGCCGATCTGCGTCTCCGGGTCGGTCGGCGCGCCCACCGGGATGCGCGCGGCGGCGCGGGACAGGCGCTCGACGAAGGACGCGTGGATCGAGCGGTGCACGAGGAGCCGGGAGCCCGCCACGCAGCTCTGGCCGGCGCCGCCGAAGATCGCGGCCTGCGCGCCGATCAGCGCCCGGTCGAGGTCGGCGTCGGCGAACACGATGTTGGCCGACTTGCCGCCGAGCTCCAGCACGCTCGGCACGATGGCGCGGGCCGCCGCGGCGGCGATCTGCGCGCCCGCCTCGGCCGAGCCGACGAACACGACGAGCCGCGTCTCGGGATGGGCGACCGCGGCGGCGCCGGTGGTCGGGCCGGCACCGGCCAGCACCGAGACGAGGCCGCGGGGCATCCCCTCGGCGCGGTCGCAGAGCAGGCCCAGCGCCAGCGAGGTTAGCGGCGTCAGCTCGGAGGGCTTCAGCACCACGGCGTTGCCGGCGCAGATTGCCGGCGCGATCTGCCAGCCCGCGGTGAAGATCGGCGCGTTCCAGGGCGTGATCTGCACGACGGTGCCGAAGGGCTCGTGGCGGGTGTAGTTCAGGTGCGAGGTCGGGACCGGAATGACGTCGCCGTGCAGCTTGTCGCACCAGCCGGCGTAGTACTCGAACATCTCGGCGACCTTGGCGACCTCGCCGCGGGTGTCGCGGATCGGCTTGCCGGCCGAGAGGGTCTCCAGCTCGGCGAGCGCGCCGGCGTGCTGCCGGACCAGGGCGGCGACCGCCCACAGCGCGCGACCGCGGGCGGCAGCGGTCATCCCCCACCACGCGCGCTGGGCGTCGCGAGCCGCCGCCATGGCGGCCTCGACGACCGACGGGCCGGCATCGGCGAAGGTCGCGAGCACGCCGCCGTCGGCGGGGTTGGTGAGATCGAGGGCGGCGCCGGTCCCGGCGAGGATCTCGCCGGCCACGACGCTGCCGATGCGGCCGCCCGGCAGCAGGTCGGCCAGGAGGGCGGCGACCCGGTCGGCGGCGGGCGAGTGCGGCGTGCCGGACATCAGTGGGCTCCCTTGGGATCGCGGTAATCGGCCATGCGGGTGAAGTCGGCCGTGTCGGGGATGGCGGGTTGCGTCGCCTGCCAGATCCGCTTCACCTCGGCGGAGAGCGGCAGGTCGATCCCGCATTCGGCGGCGAGTTCGAGGGCGAGGCGCACGTCCTTGCGCATCAGACCGGCCGAGAAGCCGCTGTCGAAGGTGCCGGACTGGACCCAGCGCGGGATCATGACCTCGCTGATCGCGCTGCGGCCGGTCGCGGTGTTGACGACCTTGACGGCCTCCTCGGCCGAGAGGCCCGCCGCCTCGGAGAGGCGCAGGGCCTCGCCGGTGGTCACCAGATGGGCCGCCACCAGCAGGTTGTTGACGAGCTTGACGATGTTGCCGGCGCCCGATGGCCCGACATGCGGCGCGCGGGCCGACATGGCCTCCAAGACCGGGCGGGCCAGCTCGTAATCCGCCGCGGCGCCGCCGATCATCATGGTCAGGGTGCCCTCGGCGGCGCCGGACGGGCCGCCGCTCACCGGGGCGTCGAGGAGGGCGTGACCGGCCGCGGCGAGGCGCTCGGCGAGGCGGCGGGTCGTGCCGGGATCCGAGGTCGAGGTGTCGATCACCACCACCTTCCGGTCGGTCCGGGACAGGAACCCGCCCTCCGCGGTGACCACCGCCTCCACGTCCCGCGCCAGCGGCAGCGAGAACACCAGGGCGTCGGCCCGGCCGAGCACGTCGTTGAGGGCGTCGAGGACGGTGACGCCGGCCGCCTCGGCGGCGGGGCGCCGGGCCGGACTGAGGTCGTAGCCCAGGACCGCGAAGCCCTTGCGGGCCAGGGTCGCGGCCATGCCCAAACCCATGTTGCCGAGCCCGACGACGCCTACCGTTGCGATGGTCATGCCGATCCGTCCTCACGAAGCGGCACGATAGTTCCGGCAAACGAGCGTTGCGACAACAACCGATTTCTGCACGAAGCGTGCGGAAAATCCGCACGCTCGCGTCACGCCGGCGGCGGCCGGAACGCCACCATGTGGTCGGCCAGCCAGCCGAGCAGCCGCGCCGCGCCCTCCGGCAGGCGCCGCCCCGCGCGGACGACGAGGTGGGCGCTCGCCTCCGACAGGATGGCGTCGCGCAGCGGCAAAGCCGCGAGGAGGCCGTCGCGCAGCTCGGCCGCGACCACGAAGCGGGGCAGGAACGCGACGCCCATGGCGGCCATCACGAAGCGGCGGTGCAACTCGAAGGACGCCGTCTCCAGCCGCGGCACCAGCCGGAATCCGCCGTCGGCCTCGACGCGGCCGATCAGCTGCCGGACCCCGTGGTCGGGGGGCAGGAGGGCGGCGGGCTCGGTGGCGAAGCTGCGCAGCGGGACCGGCGCCGCCCCGTCGGCGAGGGGATGCCCCATCGGCAGGACGGCGAGGAGCGGCTGCCGGGCGGAGACGATCCCGCGGACGTCCGGGTGCGCGGGCGGGTTGTAGACGAGGCCGATATCCGCGTCCCCCCGGGCGATCGCCGCCAGGATCCCGTCGGTCGTGCCGATCTCGACCTGATAGGCGATGCCCGGATGGTCCTGGGCGAAGCCGGCCAGGGCGTTGTCGAGGAGGTCGATCAGGAAGCCGGCGCCGCAGCGCAGGCTGACCGTGCCCCGCTGCACCCCGCGCAGGCGCTTCAGCTGGTCCTCCAGCAGGGCCGCCTCGTCGGCCTGCCGCTGCGCGTGCTCGGCGACGAGGCGGCCGGCCTCGGTGGGGACCACGCCCCGGGGCAGGCGCTCGAGCAGGGTCTCGCCGACCTGCGCCTCCAGCTCGATGATCTGCCGGCTCACCGCCGAGGCGGCGACGTTCAGGACATCGGCGGCCGCCCGGACCGAGCCCGCGCGCACGACGGCCAGCAGGTAGCGCAGCGCGCGGTCGTTCACGGCGGCGGGTCCCCGGCGGCCGCGCCGCGCCGGTCGACCGCGACGGCGCCCCGCGCCACGACCAGCACGGGCTCCTGGCGCTCCACGATCACCTGCGGCACGCCGCCGGCCGCGAAGGCGATCAGGTCGGCCCGCGCGCCGGGCGCCACCGCGCCCGGACCGAGGCCCAGCACCCGCGCCGGGACGGCGGTGATCGGCGCCAGCAACGCCGCGAGGTCCGCGTCGGTGCGCAGGTCGAACCGGTAGGCGGCGAGCTGGGCGCGGGCGACCATGCCGGTGACCGTGGCGGGGTTCCAGCAGTCGCGGACGTTGTCGGTGCCGAGGCAGACCGGGACGCCGAGTTCGCGCAGCCGCGGGATCGGCGGGCATCGGGCCCCGCCCGGCACGCTGCTGAGGATCGCGACGCCGGCCCGGTTCAGGGCCTCGGCGATCCGGCCGAGTTCCAGGTCGTCGGCCTCCGCGAGGGCGAAGGCGTGGCTGATCGTGACCTGCCCGCCGAGCCCGGCCGCCGCTGTCCGGGCCGCGATCGCCGCGATCGTGGCGAGTCCGGCCGCGCCGCCCTCGTGGAGATGGATGTCGATGCCCCGCCCGTGCCGCTCGGCCAGGGCGAAGACGATGTCGAGGTGACCGTCGCGGTCTCCGTCGATGCCGACGGGATCGAGGCCGCCGACGAGGTCCGCGCCCATCCGCAGGGCCGCGTCCAGGTCGTCGGCGACCGGCGGGCAGCCCAGGATCCCGCTCTGCGGGAAGGCGACGATCTGGATCTGCAGGCGGTCGGCCCAGCGCGCCCGCAGGTCGAGGATCTGGGCGAGGTGGTCGAGCCGCGTGACGTCGTCGACGTCGACATGGGTCCGCAGGCTCGTCGTGCCGCCGCGGAGCAGGCGTTCGAGCAGCGCCTCGGCGCCCTGCTCGGCGAGCGGGATCCGCGTGGCGCGGCGGAACGCCTTCTCGTCGTCGATGATCGCGCGGACGGACCCCGCCGCCGCGTGCGGGCGCCACGGCAGGCCGAGCAGGCACTTGTCGAGGTGGACGTGCCCGTCCGACAGGCCCGGCAGCACCAGGGCGCCGCCGAGATCGATCGTGCGGCCGGCGGGCGGGAGCGGCGCGCCGGGATCCCGCAGCGCCGCCACGCGGTCGCCCCGGATGTCGATCGTCGCCCGGCTTCCCTCGGCGAGCGCGGCGTCGTGGAGGCGCAGGTCGCAGGAGGCGTCCCAGCGCGGTTCGGTGCTCGGCGTCATGGCGGGGCTTCCTTCAGAGCGGCCGGCCGGCGGCCACGACGGTCCGGATCGCGAAGCTCGACTGCAGCCGGGCGACCCCCGGCAGCCGCGACAGGACATCCTTGTGCAGCCGCTCGTAGTCGGCCGCGTCGATCACCTTGAGCTTCACGAGGTAATCGGCCGTCCCGGTCATCAGATAGCAGTCCTGCACCTCGGGACAGCGCCGGACGGCCGCCTCGAACCGGTTGAGATAGTCCTCGGTCTGGCGGTCCAGGGTGAACTGCGTGAGGACCACGAGGCCCGGCCCGTCGACCGCGCCGCCGATCAGCGCGGTGTAGCCCCGGATGATTCCGGATTCCTCCAGCAGCCGCACGCGGCGATGGCAGGCGGACGCCGACAGGCCGACCGCCGCGGCGAGATCCGCGTTGCTGATCCGGCCGTCGCCGCGCAGGGCCTGGATGATGCGGCGGTCGATCGCGTCCACGCGCGCCTCGCAGGATCTTCGAACTGGCCGCAGATATTTCCACGGCCAAGCTCGAAATTCAAATCTCTTCGACAGGATGCACGCTCGTTCGACGATCCTTCGTGTAGCCTTTTGGCACTGCATCCGAGCGCCGCTCCGAGGGCCGCCATGAGCATGATCGACCGCGAGCTCCGGCCCGATGCGGGCCCGGCCGGGACGGCCTCCGCCCTCCTCACGATCGATCTCGCGGCCATCGCGGAGAATTACCGCCTGCTCGCCGCGCGAGCCGGGACGGCCGCCTGCGCGGCCGTCGTCAAGGCGGACGCCTACGGCCTCGGCGCCGACCGGGTCGCGCCGGTCCTGGCCGCCGCGGGCTGCCGGCACTTCTTCGTCGCCCAGGTCGGCGAGGGCGTCGCCCTCCGGTCCATCCTCGGGCCCGGGGCGGCGATCGCCGTGCTCAACGGCGCCGCCCCGGGCAGCGAGGCGACCTGCGCGGACCACGACCTCGTGCCCGTCCTCAACGACCTGTCCCAGCTCAGCGGCTGGCAGGGCCTGGCCCGGCGGCGCGCGCGGCGCCTGCCGGCGATCCTCCAGGTCGATACCGGCATGGCCCGCTTCGGCCTCGCTCCGGACGAGGTCGGCGCGCTCCTCGACCGGCCGGACGCCCTCGCGGGCCTCGACCTGCGGCTGGTGATGAGCCACCTCGCCTGCGCGGGCGAGCCGGACAGCCCGGTCAACGCGGCGCAGCTCTCCGTCTTCCGGGCGGTCCGGCGGCGCCTGCCGACGGTGCCGGCGAGCCTCGCGGCCTCGTCGGGGATCTTCCTCGGTCCGGACTTCCACTTCGACCTCGTGCGCCCCGGCGCCGCCCTCTACGGGATCGCCCCGCAGGAGGGTGCGGAGAACCCGATGCGGCCGGTGATCGGGCTGCGGGCCCGGGTGATGCAGACGCGCGGCGTCCCGGCGGGGACGCCGGTCGGGTACGGCCACGCGGCCCGAGTCGACAGGGACAGCCGCCTCGCCACGGTCGCGATCGGCTACGCGGACGGGTTCTTCCGCAGCACGGCGGGCGGCGCGGCGTGGTTCGGCGGCGCCCGGCTGCCCGTGGTCGGGCGCGTCTCGATGGACAGCCTCGTCCTCGACGTCACCGACGTGGCGCCCGGCACCCTCGGGCCGGGGGCGCTCGTCGACATCGTCGGGCCGGAGCGCGACGTCGACGCCGTCGCCGCGGCGGCCGGCACGATCGGCTACGAGGTCCTGACCAGCCTCGGCCACCGCTTCCACCGCGTCTATCTCGGAGCCTGAGGCCCGCCATGCACGTCCTCATCCTCGGCGGCGGCGTCGTCGGCGTCACCTCGGCCTACTACCTCGCCCGGGCCGGCCATCAGGTCACCGTGCTGGAGCGCCAGCCGGGCTCCGGCCTGGAGACCAGTTTCGCCAATGCCGGGCAGGTCTCGCCCGGCTACTCGGCCCCCTGGGCGGCGCCCGGGATCCCCGTGAAGGCGCTCAAGTGGCTGATGATGCGGCACCGCCCCCTGGTGCTGTGGCCGCGGCTCGAGCCCCGCCTCTACGCGTGGCTCACGCGCATGCTCGCGAACTGCACCGAGGAGGCCTACCAGCGGAACAAGGGCCGCATGGTCCGGCTCGCCGAGTACAGCCGCGACGCGCTGCGCGACCTGCGCACCGAGACCGGCATCGCCTACGACCACCGGGAGAAGGGCACGCTCCAGCTCTTCCGGACGCAGAAGCAGCTCGACCATGTCGGCGACGACACCCGCGTCCTCGACGCCTACGGCGTGCCCTACACGGTGCTGGACCCGGCCGGCTGCGTCAGTGCCGAGCCGGCGCTCGCCGCCATGCGCGGCGTCTTCGTCGGCGGCCTGCGGCTGCCGGGCGACGAGACCGGCGACGCGCACCTGTTCACGCAGCGCCTCGCCGCGATCTGCGAGGGCCTCGGCGTCACCTTCCGCTACCGCACGGCGATCGCGCGCCTGCATCACGCCGGGGACCGGGTGACGGCGGTCGAGACCGCCGACGGCGACCTCCTGCGGGCGGATGCCTACGTGGCGGCGCTGGGCAGCTACACGCCGGCCCTGCTGCGCCCCCTCGGGATCGCCCTGCCGGTCTACCCGGTGAAGGGCTACTCGCTCACGCTCCCCATCACCGATCCGGCGGCCGCGCCGGTCTCGACGGTGATGGACGAGACCTACAAGGTCGCGATCACCCGGCTCGGCGACCGCATCCGCGTCGGCGGCACCGCCGAGCTCGCCGGGTTCAGCAGCGCCCTGCGCCTGCCGCGCCGCGAGACCCTCGCGCGCTCGGTGCAGGACCTGTTCCCGGCCGGCGGCGACCTCGACCGAGCCGCGTTCTGGACCGGCCTGCGGCCGATGACGCCGGACGGCACGCCGATCGTCGGGGGCACGCGGGTCGGGAACCTGTTCACCAACACCGGTCACGGCACGCTGGGCTGGACGATGGCCTGCGGATCGGGCCGCCTGCTCGCCGACCTCGTGTCCGGACGGGCGCCGGAGATCGCGAGCGACGATCTGGCCCTCGACCGCTACGCCGCGTGAGCCGGCCGGCCGGATCGGCCCTGACCGGTCCGACTCCCCGTCGCCCGGTCACTGAACCGCCGTCGCGCTGCGCAGCGCGTGCCGTGGCGCACCAGCACAACTCTGCCCGGTATCGCCCCGAACGCGATCCGACCGTGCGTTGAGCAAGACTCCGGGAATCGTGGCGAGTCGCCGTCACCACCGGGCACAATCATTCATTATTCACCTATATACGACCACCGGTTGATTACATGACGTTCATGACGTGCGGATTCGCATAATCGTCGGATGACTTCCGACAGGCCCAGGCAACCCTTCGCAACGTGTCGAGTTGAGGACCTGAACGAACCATCCGGGTGCGCAGATGAGTTTCATCGTCGTACAGGGCCAGGACGATCACGAGCAGGCCGATGCCGTTCTCCGGGGCGTCGCCGACGGGCTGGCCCGCCTGTTCCGCGTGCCCGAGCATCCGCCCGGTGTTCAGGACCTGCTGGATTCTGGACCCCGGGACGAGGGTGACCGTCCCGGTCAGGTCGCCCAGCGCGGCGCGCGGCGGGGCGGGAGCGTGGGGCTTCCCGGAGCCAGGCCGGTAAAGGCTGGCCCCCGCGGGACGCGGCGCGGCGCGGCGCAACCATCCAGCCGCGCGCGCGGACGCCGGGCGAAGGCCGAGGCGCAGCCCGGGCAACGCGACCAGTCCTGAACCCGGCCCCGGCGCTCGCCCCGGCCTCAGCGCGCCGCGGGCAGGCCGAAGCGCCGGATCTCCAGGTGCATCTGCTCCAGCGGCAGGATCTTGGCGGCCGCACCGCGGTCGATCGCCTCCTTGGGCATCCCGAACACGACGCAGCTCGCCTCGTCCTGGGCGACCGTCTGCGCCCCGGCGCGGCGCATCTCCAGCAGGCCGTTGGCGCCGTCGTCGCCCATGCCGGTCAGCAGGATGCCGAGCGCGTTCGCGGCCGCGGCCCGGGCGGCCGACCGGAACAGGACGTCGACCGACGGGCGGTGGCGCGCGACGAGGGGACCGTCCTTCACCGACACCGCGTAGCTGCCGCCCCGGCGCTCGACCATGAGGTGCCGCCCGCCCGGGGCGATCAGGGCACGGCCCCGCACCACGGGATCGCCGTCCTCCGCCTCCTTGACGGCGATCGCGCAGAGGCCGTTCAGGCGCTTGGCGAACGCCGCCGTGAAATGCTCCGGCATGTGCTGCACGATGACGAGACCAGGGGACTCGGCGGGCAGCACCTCGAGCACGTCGCGCAGCGCCTCCGTGCCGCCCGTCGACGCGCCGATGCAGACGATCCGGTCGGTCCCGGCCACGACGCGCCCGGGCACGGGCGGCGGCAGGACGACGTCGGCCGAGAGCTTCGCCTCCACCAGCGGCCGGGACGGCCGGCTCCCGCGCAGCTTGGCCCGGGCGGCGGCCCGGACCGCGTCGCAGACCCGGACCGTGGACTCGAGCAGGAACTGGCGGGTGTCGACGCGCGGTTTCGGCAGCACGTCGACGGCGCCCGCCTCCAGCACCTCGAACAGGATCCGGGACCCGGCCTCGGTCAGGGTCGAGCAGACGATCACCGGGAGCGGCTTCTGCGCCATGATCTTGCGCAGGAACGTCAGGCCGTCCATGCGCGGCATCTCGAGATCGAGGATGATGACGTCCGGGATCTCCTCCTGGATGCGGCGCGCCGCGATGAACGGATCGGCGGCGGTGCCCAGGATCTCGATGTCGGGCGCCGTCCCCAGGATGCTGCACAGCGTCTGGCGGACGGAGGCCGAGTCGTCGACGATCAGGACGCGGATCGGTCTGGACGCGCTCACCGGCCGGAATCCCGCAGCTTGCCGAAGACGGTCGAGGAGATCTGGTCGAGGCCGGCCACGCCGACGCCCGCCATGGATTCGGAATGGCCGACGATCAGGTAGCCGCCGGGGCGCAGGTGCCCGGCCAGGCGCGCGACCACCGCCCTCTGGGTCGGCTTGTCGAAGTAGATCAGCACGTTGCGGCAGAAGATGAGGTCGACGTCCCGGTCGATCGGGTAGGTCTCGTCCATCAGGTTGAGCCGCTGGAACCGCACCCGGGCGCGCAGCTCCGGCACGATCCGCCCCTCGCGCCGGGCCGGATCGCGCGCGACCATCACGTAGCGGCGGCGCAGGTCCGCCGGCACGGCGTCCAGCATCTCGGCCGGGTAGATCGCCGTCCGGGCACGGTCGAGGACCTCCGAGGAGATGTCGGTCCCGAGGATGGCGTAGCGGAACCGGTCGGCGGCCATGTCGTGCAGGACCATCGCCAGCGTGTAGGCCTCGGCACCGGTCGAGGCCGCCGCGCTCCAGACCTTGAGCAGCGGCCGGTCGCCCCGCGCCGCCAGCCGCGGCACGATCGTCTCGCGCAGCAGGTCGAAATGCGCGGGCTCGCGGAAGAAGTCGGTCTTGTTCGTCGTCACGCAGTCGACGAGGTGCGGGAACTCGTCCGCGAGGTGGCCGGCCTCGAACAGGTGGCGGCCGTAGGCCTCCAGGGTCGGGAGATCGAGGGCGCGCATGCGCTTGCGCAGCCGCCCCTCGACCATGGTGCGCTTGGCCGGCGGGAGCTGGATGCCGGCATGCTGCTGGACGAGGTCGGCGACCGAGCGGAAATGCCGGTCGCTCAGGTGACCCGGATCGGCCTCCATGGTGGCGGATCCTTCAGGCGGCCTGCGGGGTCGCGACCAGGGCCGGGCCGTCGCCGTCCATGAGCGCGACGAGGTCGAACACCACCACGAAGGCCTCGCCCCGGCGGCCGATCCCCGCGATGTAGCGGGCGTTCCAGCGCCCGCCGACCTCGGGCGCCGCCTCCATCTCGGCCCGGTCGAGCTCGGTCACCTCGATCACCCGGTCGGCCACGAACCCGACCCGCAGCGCCCGGCCGGGCATCGGCACGTTGAGCAGGATGATCCGGGTGGCCGGCGTGCGCGCCACCGGCGGCAGGCCGAGCTTGGTCCGCAGGTCCACCACCGGGTAGCTCTGCCCGCGCACGTCGATCATGCCGAGCAGGAAGGCCGGCGCCTGCGGCAGCGCGGCCGGGACCCGGTAGTCGAGGATCTCGTGGACGTGCTCGACGTCGATCCCGAAGGTCTCGGCGCCGAGGCCGAGGGTCAGGTACTGCCACACACTGGACATGCAGGGTCTCCGGCTGGAGCGCGGCGCGCGACGGCGGCTCGCGACGACGGCTGACGACGGCGGCTGACGACGGCGGCGGGATCCGCGCGGGCACGGGCACCGCGCGGATCCGGGCCTCGGGCGAGGTGTCAGGCGACCCGGGTGAAGGCGGCGTCCTGCGCGTCGCCCTCGCCCATGTCGAGGGCGAAGCCGCCGCCCCCGGCCGGGCCGCGCGCGCCCGCCCGCTTCGGGCTCGGGGAGCGGATCGCCGCCGAGGGCGTGCCCATCCGCGCCGCGGTCGCGCGCAGCCGCGTCACCGCCTGGTCGACACCGGCCACCGGCGCGGCCGCTTCGGTGATCCGGAAGTAGGCGATCGTCGCCTGCAGCTTCTCGGCCTGGGTGGCCAGCTCCTCGGAGGTGGCCGAGACCTGCTCGGAGGCGCTGGCGTTCTGCTGGGTCACCTTGTCGAGCTGCTGGATCGCCTGGTTGATCTGGCCCGAGCCGACATCCTGCTCGCGGCAGGCGGCGGTGATCTCCTCGACCAGGCTGGCGGTCTTCTTGATGTCGGGCACGAGCTTGCCGAGCATGTCGCCGGCCTGCTGGGCGGCCTTGACGGTGTCGGACGAGAGCGTGCCGATCTCGGCCGCGGCCGCCTGGCTGCGCTCGGCGAGCTTGCGCACCTCGCTGGCGACCACCGCGAACCCGCGACCGTGCTCACCGGCCCGGGCCGCCTCCACGGCGGCGTTGAGCGCCAGCAGGTCGGTCTGGCGGGCGATCTCCTGCACGATGGTGATCTTCTGGGCGATAGTCTGCATGGCCTCGACGGCGCGGCCGACGGCGATTCCGCTCGCCTCGGCGTCCTGGGCCGATTGCCGGGCGATCGTCTCGGTCTGGCTGGCGTTCTCGGCGTTCTGCTTCACGTTGGCGGCCATCTCCTCCATGGAGGCCGAGGCTTCCTCGGTCGACGAGGCCTGCTCGGTCGAACCCTGCGACAGCTGCTCGGCCGAGGCCGAGAGCTCCTGGGACCCCGCCGAGACGTTGCCGGCCGCCGCGGTCGCCTCGGCCACGACGGTGCGCAGCTTCGACAGCATGGTCTGCAGGGCGAGGCCCATCGTGTCCTTGTCGGAGAGCGGCCGGGCCTCCACGGTGAGGTCGCCCTGGGCGATCGCGTTGGCGAGCGCCGCGGTCGCGTTCAGGTTCTCGGTCATGCGGCCCATGGCGCCGACGAGGTCGCCGAGCTCGTCGTTGGTCGTGACCGTCGCGGTCTGGCTCAGGTCGCCCATCGACACCGCGTCGGCGAGCGAGACGGCACGGCCGAGGCCGCGGGAGATCGACAGCGCGAGCCAGGTCGCGATGCCGAGGCCCATGAGGAGCGCGGCCGCCGCCACGCTCAGCAGGATCGTCTGACCCTGGGCGGATTCCGCGGTGGCCTGGGCCGCGGCGTCGTCCATGAACCGCTTCTGCCGATCCGCCAGCGCCTCGAACGCGTTGATCGCGGTCGTGCTCACCGTGGCGTACTCGCCCGAGGCGACTTCTGCCGCCTTCACCGAGCTGCCGATCTCGACAAGGGCGAGCGCCCGCTGGAAGGAGGACGCCCAGGTTCCGAACCGCTCGCGGACAGCCGTCACGGCGATTCCCGCCGCCTGGGACGCCGCCGCGAGCTCGTCCACCGACCGGTTAATCTCCTCGCGCGACTGCTTGGCGAGGGCCACGCGCTGCTGGAGCGCCTCGACGCTCGTGGTCCCGGTGGCCGAGGTCAGCTGCCCCCAGGCCCGCTCGACCCGGCTCTTGAACACCGCGGCGACCCGGGCGAGCCGCTCTCCGGCGGGGCTCTGGGCGTCGGTCGCCGTGTTGATCAGGGCGTCGAGGTCCGTGCGCAGGGCGGCCAGCGCCGGGCGACCCGCCGCATTGATCTCGGCCCAGGTCTTCCCGTTGGAATTGTCGCGGGTCAGCTCCAGAGCCCGGTTCCCCAGCGCGTTCTGCTTCTCGTACTTGGCCGACAGGTCCTCGTAGAGCCTCCTGCCCTCGTCGGTCATGAGCAGAGTCTTCACCTTGGCCAGGGACGCCATGGCGTCACCGTGGTTGGTCGCCGAGCGCTTGGCGAACTCCGTCATCTGCGTCTCGTCCGGGCTGATCAGGGCTCCGCGGACGTTGAACGCGCTGCGGATGGCGTGCGCCTTGCCCTCGAGAACCTGCTTCTGGATCTCGGCGCGGCTCAGGACGTACTTCATCGTCGCGTCGGCGGCCGTGAGCCTCTGGTAGCCGACCCCGCTGGCCGTCCCCAGGAGAACGAGGATCGCGCCGAAGCCCACCCCGAGCTTGGCCTTGATCGAGAAACGCATCGCCCTTTACCCCTACGCAAACACGAGATTCTGACAGGACTTCAGAAAGACTTCGGAAAGACTTCAGTCGAGGATCTGCTCGAGCTCGGGGACGATGATGAATTCGTCCCCCGCCTTGACGATCGAGCGGATGTACTCCGGGCGCCAGGTCGTGCCGACGGGCGGCACCGCCTCGCACTGCGCCGGATCGACCTCCGTGACCGCGAACACCTTGTCGGCCACCAGCGCGACGACCACGGGGTCGCCCGCTACCGGCACCTCCAGGACGAGGAAGCGCGTGTCCGGGCTCGCCGACGCCGCCGGCATCCCGAACCGCTCGCGGATGTCGGCCAGAGGCACGACGTTGCCGCGCACGTTCACGATCCGATCGATATGCGGGCGCGCCCCCGCCACCCGCGTCGCCGGGATCGGATCGATGATCTCGCGCACCATCCCGGCCTCCAGCGCGAAGCTCTCCGAGCCGATCCGGAACATCACCACCTGCTGGCCGCCCTGCCGACCGTCCCGCTGGCCGCCGTCGGCGGCCGCCTGCGGGCCGGGCTCGACGACTCCGCGCGCCACGCCGCCGCTCATCACGCCACCTCCTGGTACTCGCGCACGCCCTCGGCGCGCCCGCCGCTCACGAGGCGGCCGACATCGATGATCAGCGCGGCCGTGCCGTCACCCAGGATCGTCGCCCCGGAGAAGGTCGCCACGTCCGCGTGCAGCTTCGACAGCGACTTGATGACGGTCTGGTGGTTGCCGATGATCTGGTCCGCCACCAGGCCGACCCGCGCCTCACCGGCGGCCACCACGATCACCTTCTGGTGCAGGTCCGGCTCGCCCGCGGCCCCGAACAGGCTGCGCAGCCGCAGGAACGGCACCAGCGCGCCGCGGATGTTGAGGAAGTCCCGCCCGCGGCCGCCGCGCTCGCTGGCGGGCAGCTCGACGCATTCCTCCACCGCGGCCAGCGGGATGACGTAGCGTCCCTCCCCCACCCGGATCAGCAGCCCCTCGATGATCGCCAGCGTCAGCGGCAGGCGCAGCGCCACGCAGGTGCCGCCGCCCGGCTCGGTCGCGATGTCGATCGTGCCGCGCAGGCTCTCGATCGTCTTCTTGACGACGTCCATGCCGACCCCGCGCCCCGACAGGGCCGAGATCTCCTGCGCGGTCGAGAAGCCCGGCGCGAACAGGAACTGGTAGATCTGCTGGTCGGTGAGCACCGCGCCCGGCGCGCACAGGCCCTTCTCCTCGGCCTTGGCGCGGATGCGGGCCGCGTCGAGCCCGGCGCCGTCGTCGCGCACGCTCACCAGCACCTGCGCGCCGACATGCTCGGCGGTGAGCGTGATCCGCCCGGTGGCGGCCTTGCCGCCGGCCGCGCGGCGCTCGGGCGCCTCGATGCCGTGGTCGATCGCGTTGCGGATCAGGTGGACGAGCGGGTCGGCCAGGCGCTCGATCACGGTCTTGTCGAGCTCGGTCTCCTCGCCGGCGGTGACGAACTCGACCGGCTTGCCGAGATCGCGCGAGAGGTCGTGGACGAGGCGGCGGAAGCGGCCGAACAGGGCGCCGATGGCGACCATGCGGATGCTCATCGTGGTGTCGCGCAGCCGCGCGGACAGGCGCTCGATCTCCTCGGCGATGGCCTTGAGGCCGGGATCGGCATGCAGGCCGGCGAGCTGGCTGAGCCGCGCCTGGGCGATGACCAGCTCGCCGACCCGGTCCATCAGCTCGTCGAGCCGCTCGGCCTCGACCCGGACGCTGCTGGCCGGCCGCTCCTCGGCCCGCCGGGCCGGGACGCGCTCGGCGGCCCGGCCCGCGGGCTCGACCGCCCCCGGCCCGGCCGGTCCGGTCTCGCCGGACCCGCGGCCGGCGAGATCGGCGGCCGGAACCGCGCCGGACGGCAGCCCCGACGGCGGCCTCGACGGCGGCCTCGACGGCGGCCCCGACGGCGACGGTGCGGCCTCGGCCGGCTCGGGCGCCGCGTCCGGTGGCGCGGCCGAGACCGGGACGAGCGTCAGGGTCATCTCGTCCCGGACGAACAGGAAGACGTCCTCGATCGCCTCGCGGGGCACGGCCGCGCGCAGCGTGACGTCCCAGCCGATGGCGAGGCTCTCGGGGTCGAGGGCCGGCAGCTCGGGCAGCGCGTCGAGGCGCGGCACGATCGTGCAGGCGCCGAGGTCGCGCAGCTCGTCGAGGAGCGCCAGGGGATTGGTCCCGTTGCGGAGGATCTCGGGCGCGAACGCGATGCCGATCTGCCAGCCGCCCTCCCCCGCCGCAGCGCGCTCGGCGGCCGGCTCCGGGAGGAGCGCGGACGGGGCGGCCGGGCGGGACGCGGCGCCGAGCAGCTGCTCGAGTTCGGCCAGGATGGCCTCGCCGATGATCGGGGCGCTCGCCTCGGGCTCCTCGATGAGGCCGCGGATGTAGTCCTTGGCCGAGAGGGAGACGTTGACGAGGTCGCGGCCGACCGGGACCTCGCCGCGCCGGACGCGGTCGAAGGCGGTCTCGAAATCGTGGGTGAAGGCGGCGACCTGCTCGAAGCCGAACATGGCGCCCGAGCCCTTGATGGTGTGCAGGGCCCGGAAGGCCGTGTCGATCAGGGCCCGGTCCTCGGGCCGGTCGCCGAGGTCGAGCAGCGTCGTCTCCAGGCGGGCGAGCAGCTCGGCGGCCTCGGCGCGGAAGATCTCCGCGGGATCGAGAGCAGTCATGGGACGAACGGACCCCCGGACACAGAACGCAGATACAGAACCAACCGCCCGATCCTGAGCGCGAACGGACGCGCCGATACCGGAGACCGGCCGCGTCTTTCGCGATCAAGCAGTCGAACAGACTGTCCCGGCGCGCGGCGACCGCGCGGTGACGGGACACGACGCGAAGCCGCCGCCTGACTTCGTGGGTTGTATATAATCGGACCAGAAATTTTCGGTTAACGAACAGATTTGAATCCTGAACAGGAAGTATATCCACATCGGTTTCGAAGAATTTGATTGTCGGATACTGCGATCGTGTGAGACGCGGATCACAGGATCTCGGGCGCGCGGTGCGGCACGGCTCCGGCCATCACGGCGCGTCGACGAACGTCGATGGACTCAGTCGGACGTGGACGGACGCGGACGGGCGTGGACGGGCGTGGACGAACATCGACGTCCACCGGCGCGCAGCCGCGCGGATGCGGGCCGCGGCAGGTCCCTGCGGGCGGCGCGCGGATCGCGATGGGACTGGAACCGGGAACGGGGCCGGTCGCGGCCGGTCCGGCGCGGGAAGGCCCGGCCGCGGCGCGACCGCCGACCGGGCCCGAACGGGCTGCCCTCGGCGCGCGCCGGCGCGCTCAGAACAGGTCGATGCCGTCCAGATCGTCGGCGGCGGCGTCGGCCGGCGTCTCGGAGGCCGGAGCCCCCCCGAGCAGGCGCTCGGTCAGGCGCGCGCGAACCTCCCCCAGGGTGCAGCCGGCGATCGCCGCCGCGATCCAGGCCGGATCGGCCGCGGCATCCGGCGCCGCGACGCGGTCCGCGCTGTGGTCGGCGAGCCGCCCGAGCTCCGCGCCGGCCGAGCGCAGCAGGCCCTCGACGTTCTGGATGCGCTGCTTGGCCCGGTCCTGGAACTGCATCGCCACGATCGCCGCCGACACGTCCTGCGTGATGGCCTGCGTGGTCTCGGCGGTCTGCTGCAGGATGCCCGCGACCTGCGCGTTCTGCTCGACCAGCGCCCGCATCACCATGCGGACGCGCGTCTCGGCGGTCCGGCTCTCCTCGGACATGTCGATCGCCGCGATGTCGCCCAGCAGGGCATGGCTGCCGCGCAGGCCGGCCGCCATGGTGCCGATCTGCTGCTTGATCACGTCCGACAGGGCGTTGATCGTCGTGGCGAGGCCGCGCACCTCGTCGGCGACCACCGCGAAGGCCGCGCCGCTGGCGCCGGCCCGGGCCGCCTCGATCTTGGCGTTCAGGGCGAGCAGGTTGGTCTGGCGGTTGATCCGCTCGATCTGCGCGACGCTCCCCTCGACCGACGACAGGCCCTCGAGCACCCCGGCCAGACCCTGCGCGAGGGTCGACCCGCGGGACGACATCAGGGTGATCCGCTCGATCAGGGCGGTGAGCGTCTCGCCGAGGCCGGCAGCGACGTCGCCGAGCTGCAGGGTCCGGTCGTCGATCCGGACGGTCTGGACCGAGGCGACGAGCCCGCGGACGATCTCCGACTGCTCGCAGGTCGTGGCGGCGATGCTCTGGAAGCGGTTGGACAGGCCGTGGACGTTGGCCTCCACGTCGGTGGAGACGATCCCGAGCTCGGCGACGAGGGCGTCGAGCAGCGTCCGCTGCTGCGCCGAGAGGCCGAGCCAGGCCTGGAGCAGGTCGGCCGCCTGCGCGGCGGGCGCCGGCTCGGCCACGATCGCGGCGGGCGGCGGCGCGGGCTCGCTGGACGACGCGGCCGCCTCCGGGAGCGGGGCGGCCGGGATCGCCGCGCCCGATCCGCGCCGGTCATCGGACCCCGCCTCGAACCGCATCTCGGGCCGGCGGAACCGGGCCGGGACCTGCCTGAGGATGTCGTGGGCGACTTGGAAGGCCATCGGCGGGCGGGTCTCTCGGCATCGTCCGACGCGCGCGGGTCATGAACAATCCCACGGTCGGTACCCGACCGAGGGTAAGGATCGCCGTTGAAGAAAGCGTTATCGCCCGGCCGATGGCCGCAACGGCCGGCACAGATCACAGTATTAGCCAATCAACACTGTTCCAGGCCGGGCAGACCTCCCTCCTGTGCTGGGCCCGCGGCCGCGTCGGCCGTCCGCGATTGGCCGAACCTTCAGGAAGAATTTACCCGCCGCGGTGTTGACTCGGGCGCGGCGGCGCGTCGCCCCGCAAGTCCGTCGTCGAGGTCACGAACCCGCATGTCCGAGGCTCCCGTCCTCACGCTCGGTCCCGACTGCACCATCCGGACCGTCCGGGCCCTGCAGGACACGCTGGCGGCGGCGCTCGCCGGCGGGGCGCGCCTCACCCTCGACTGCGCGGCGGTCGAGCGCGCGGACGTCACCTTCGTCCAGATCGTGCTCGCGGCCGACCGGACGGCGCGGGGTCGGGCCGCCGGGATCGCGCTGGTCAACGTCCCCCCGGCGGTCGAGGGCGCGTTCCGGCGCGCCGCGATCGAACACCCCAGCGCGCCGCTCCTCTAGGCGCGCGTCAGGCACAAGAACGGAATCCGTGTCATGGCCACTGTCCTCGCCGTCGACGATTCGCCTAGCATCCGGCAGATGATCAAGGTGGTGCTCGGCCCGGCCGGCCACACGGTGATCGAGGCCGGCGACGGCGCCGAAGGCCTCGCGAAGGCCAGGAGCGAGAGCGTCAACCTCGTCATCACCGATCTCAACATGCCGGTGATGAACGGGCTGGAGATGATCAAGCAGCTGCGGACGCTGCCGAGCTGCACGGGCGTGCCGATCCTCTTCCTGAGCACGGAATCCGACGAGGCGATCAAGCAGCAGGCGAAGGCGGCCGGGGCGACCGGCTGGATCACCAAGCCGTTCAAGCCCGAGCAGCTGCTCGCGGTCGTGGGCAAGCTCGTCCGCGCCTGAGGCCGCGACCGAGGCCCCGCTTCGCAGGGCCCGTCATGTCCCCGACCGCGCCGATCCGGCGGGCTCATTTCAGGTGGTAGGCCACCCCGGCGATCAGCGCCTTCTCCTCGGTGTTGAGCGTGCGCCGCGGGTCGCCCCCGAACTTGTTGTGCCAGTACTGGAACCCGGCGAAGACCTCGACCCGGTTGGGCGTGCCGGCGACGAGCTGCCCGACATCGAGCACGAGATTGGTCTGGGAGACGAATTCCAGCTGGGTGTCGTTCTCGTTGAATCGACCGTAGCGCCCCTTGGGCAGCACGATCGTGTTGAAGCCGGCGAGCGACAGCGGCAGCCCGGTGAACGGCAGCGGGATCGTGTAGGTGATCTCGAATTCCGGCGTCATCTTGAACTCGACGCTGCGGAAGTGCGCGTAGTCGAAGCCCGGCACCGGCCCGTATCCGGCGAAGCCGTTGCGGGAGAACTCCTTGTAGCCCTGGACCTTCAGGTTCACGAACCCGGCCGGCACGTCGAAGGCGAAGCTCAGCCCGAAGGTCCCGGCGCGCTTCTCGGAATCGAAGGTCGTGTCCTTGGTGTTGACGTCGGCCCCGAACGACAGGCCGACATCCTTCACGAAGCCGGGGATGGCCAGGGCCTGCGTGTCGAAGACCTTGTTGAGGCTCAGGACGCCCCGGTAGATCAGGTAGAACTCGGTGGCGCCGACGCCCTCGAACCGGCCAACCTGATTGCCGGCCGGATCCTGGGATCCGGACCGGAGGATGTCGAGGGAGAGCAGGTTGGTGCCGTAGGCCCACGCGTTGGCGTGGAACAGGTTGATGACGGTCTTGGGGACCTCGCGCCCCACGAACTGGCCGTCGGGACGCTGGACCCGGAGGCCGGGCTCCGCCGAGGGTCCCTGGAAGCGATAGCTCACCACAGTGTCGGAGAAGTTGAAGAAGGACGGCGGCGGCGCCGCCATCACGGTGGCGGCCGCGACGGCAAGGGCGGCCTCCTGGCGCCGCGCGCGGGCCGCGGCCGCGACGGGCGTCCCGTCGGCCGCACCCGTCCCCGACGTGGCCGACGAATTGGCCGCGGCCGTGGCCGGAGCGGGCGCAGGCTCGGCGCGGGCGGGCCCGGCCAGACCGACCCCGCAGGCCAGGATCAGCAGGCCGGCCGCCGGGCGCGGGCTCGCCCGGGACACCGACCGGAGCATCGCGCGCCCTGTCCCCGCGCCCGGCCCCTGCCCGCGACGGCGCCGCGCGGGCCGCGACCGCCCGGGCGCGCCGCCGGTCAAAACAGCTTCCAGAACACGAGGATCATGAGCCCGTAGGCGGCGATCAGCAGCGCGGCGCCCTGCAGGTTGACCCGGGTCCGCCGCGCCGGATCCGGCGTCAGCCACCAGCCCAGCCGCTTGGCCGTCCAGGGCACCATCAGCGAGGTGAGCAGCACGCTGAACACGTTGCCGATGAACAGGGCGACCGGGAAATCCACCTTCAGCATGCCGGCCAGGATCGGCGCGCCGACCAGGACGCCCCACAGGAACACGGTCGGGTAGAGGGTCAGCACGACGATCATGTTCATCTTCCACGCCGCGGGCGCGCCCTCTCCGGGCGGCGCGACGTTGCGGAACCACTGCTCGAAGCCGCTCTGCACCGTCCGCGTGTGGAATTCCGCGGTCATCGGCGCCGCCTCGGCGACCAGGGCCCGCCGCTCGGGCGAGGCCATCCAGGTGCGCAGGTTCGCCTCGCTGTCGAAGCGCAGGATCGCGACGTAGTCCTCCTGCACCCCCGGCACGGCCGGCTCGAACCGGTAGCCCTGCATGCCGGGCGCCCGCGACTGCGCGGCCGCGATCTTCTGCTCCCACCGGAGGTAGGCGGCCTCCATGCCGGGCTTCACGCGGGTGCTGATCACCGCGCTGACCGGCGAGGTCCGGGCCGCGCCGGCGTCGTCCTTGACGATGTGGACGTCGTCGCGGCCGACGAGCATCGGCGTGGCGCCCTGGATGCGGGCCTGCCGCTCGGGGGAGGCCATCCAGGTCTTGGCCTGCTCCAGGCTGTGGAACCGCTGCACGATCACCCAGTCCACCTGCAGCGGCGGGCGCGGCGGGATCAGCTGCTGCTCGATGAAGCCCGGGAAGGCCGCGACGACGGCGCTGGTGTCGACCTGCCAGCGGGCGAAGGCGTCCGCGCTCTCCGGCCGGATGGTCGTCTGCGTCACGATGCTGACGGACGATGTGGCACCGCTCATGAACCGACGCGCTTCCGTTGCACGGCTGCCTGCACTCGCGCGTTGGCTTCGCGCGGCCCCCGGCGCCGCGCCCGGTCACCGCCCGGCGGGTCCGGGGCGGTGCCGAGAGGCGCCACCTCCGGCGACCCGGACGGCCGGTCCGTGGACCGCGGCACCGAGGCGGCGGCGGACCCGCAGGGATCTGCCGCGCCGCGGAACACGAGGATAAACAACCGAAAATTGATCTTGCATCGAGCGCCCGCCACTCCATTGGCAGCACTGCTCTGCATGCCTGTATCAGCGGTCAATCTTCGACCGGAGTCAAGACCTCGGCGCGGAGGTCGAATATTTTAATTGTAAATACAGCACGTTCTCTACGGCGATCGTCTTTTAAGCGGAAACGCTTGCACGATATTTATCTTCCGCGCGCGCGGCCCGGAATGCCGGACTTTTTCGGCGCCCGCTCCGCCCGAGCCCCGCCGAGCTGGGACGGAGCGACAATGAAAAGACGGGGCGGAGACGATCGTCGCCGGGCGCGGCGGAGGGTGTGGCGCCGGGTGTGGCGCAGGGTCGGGGCGCCCTGCCATGACGGGACGGATTATTTCTTGTCCGTCCGTCTCAGGCGGGGCGGCGCCGTCCCGATCAGGAGCCGCCGCCGCGACCGCGACGCGCCATATGTGCTGCTCGGATCGGGCCGGAGAGCCTGATCGATCATCTCTTCACGGTCGTTTTATTGCATTTCCCTATATTTACAATTCGACTGCCGACGATCGCGGGCCAGCGTTGACGCGGCACTTCCGCCCCTGTCTATTCTGTCGCCAAGCCGCGGGTAGCCGCTCGTTACTGGCTGACGAACATGCGTTCGCAGGACGCACGGTTTCAGCGGAACGTCCCGATCCGCGCGCGGCCCCGTCGCCGATCCTGCCCGCGCGGCTCGACGGCGGTCGCGCTCCGTGACACCCCGCACCGCTCGGCCGGACCGCGCGGCGACATCGCTCAACCCGAAGCCAATGCCGGTCGGCCGACCCGGAGTTGTTAAGCACGCCGCGCGAAGTCTAGTGCGGTCCGACACAACAATCCGGACCGCCCCTCGATTAAGAAATCTCCGCGGTTCATAGTCCCGACCAACCGACCCGTTTCGCGACGACAGAGGTTCCAATGTCTGACAACCACGAAAAGTTCATGGCCCGGGCGATCGCCCTGTCGGAGAAGACGTCGCTGGTCGACAGTGCCGGCGGCGTGTTCGGCTGCGTGATCGTCCAGGACGGCGAGATCATCGCCGAGGGCGCCAACCGCGTCGTCGCCGAGAACGACCCGACCTGGCACGGCGAGATCGAGGCGATCCGGAAGGCCTGCAAGGCGCAGGGCAGCTTCAAGCTCCGGAACGCGACGCTCTACACCAGCGCCGAACCCTGCCCGATGTGCATGGCGGCCGCCTACTGGGCCGGCGTCAAGAACGTCTACTACGCGGCGCAGGTCGAGGACGCGCTGGAATACGGCGGCTTCGACGACAGCATGATCTACGCCGAGCTCAAGAAGGATGTCGGCGAGCGCTCCATCCCGACCCAGCAGATCATGCGCGCGGAGGCCGTCGAGGTCTGGAAGAAGTACGCCCAGAAGGCGGACCGCGTCCCCTACTGAGGGCCGGATCGCGAGACCGGCCGTCCTGCTCCGCCCGCTCAGGCCGCCGTCGCCCGAGCGGGCCTCCACGCCCGCGCAGTGCCCAGTCATGAATGCTGAGACCTTGAGGACGGCCTGCAAGGGCCCGGTCATCGACGCGGGCGACCCGCAGTTCCGGGAGGCGCTTCACGGGAACCTGTGGAACAGGCTGATCCCCGACCGGGCGCCGCAGATGATCGTCAGGGCCGCCGACGAGGACGACATCGTCGCCACCGTGAAGTTCGCCCGCGCGCACGGCCTCAAGGTCGTCGTCCGCGGCGGAGGCCACAACTGGTGCCAGCCGACCCTGCGCAACGGCGGGATCCTGATCGACCTCGGGAGCCTCGACAGGATCCTGGCGATCGATGTCGCGCAGCGCCGGGCCGTCATCCAGCCGATCGTCAGCAACCGCGACATCCAGAAGGCGCTCAACGCCCACGGACTCGCCTTCCCGACCGGCCACTGCCCCCAGGTCAAGGCGAGCGGCTACTTCCTCGGCGGCGGCATGGCCTGGAACCCCACGGTCTGGGGCTACGGCACCGAGAGCCTCGAGGCGATCGAGCTCGTCACCGCCCAGGGCGAGCGGATCCGGGCCAGCGAGACCGAGAACCCGGACTTCTTCTGGGCCGCGCGCGGCGCCGGCCCGGGCTTCTTCGGGATCGTCACGAAGTATTTCCTCAAGCTCCACGCGCTGCCGAAGGCCATTCACGGGAGCGAGTATTTCTATCGCCTCGAGGATGCGCCGGCCGTCGGCACGTGGCTCGGCGAGGCGGCGCCCACGATCGCGCCGAGCGTCGAGCTGACCCAGTTCCTCGTGAAGGCGCCGCCCGCGCTGGCCGAGGCGGCGGCGGACCGGAACGGCTGGGTCTGCATGGTCACCGCCACCGCCTTCGAGGACACCCCGGAGGCGGCCCGGCGCGTGCTGGCGCCGCTCGATGACGCACCGGTCGCGCCCCTGTCGAGCGCGCGGGTGACGCCCCTCGACTTCGAGCAGCTGTTCGACGCGTCCGGCGCGCTCTTCCCGGAGGGCGTGCGATCCCGGGTCGAGGCCACCTTCTCCAATCACAGCCCCGGCGCGGTGATGGCGGCCATCCTGCCCCTGTGGCAGCGGGCGCCTTCGGCGACCTCGGTGTTCCTGTCGACGATCTTCTGCGGACCCGACGTCCCGGGGCCGCAGCGGAACATGGCCCGCTCCATGACCTCGAAGGTCTATGGCGGCCCCTGGACCATGTGGCACGAGGCGGACGACGATCAGGCCAACGCCGCCTGGCATCGGGCGGTGACCGCCGCGCTGAAGCCGCTCAACATCGGCTACTACATCGGCGAGACCAACACGGTCGAGCAGCCCGAGATCGTCGCCCAGGCGTTCACGCCCGAGAAGTGGCAGAGGCTGTGCGCGCTGCGCGACGAGCACGATCCGGACCGCGTGTTCTTCGACTATTTCGACGGTCTGCGCTGAGCCGCGGCGCGCTCACGTCGGCGTGTCGGTCGCGTCCCAGGGCGTGTCGCGGTCGTTCTGGAATCCGGTCAGCCAGTTCAGCGCGACGTGGCGCTCCGCCACGACGTCGCCGTTGAGCCCCGCGGGGGCTGTCCCCTTCTGCCGCGCCTGCCGGACGACCCAGTGCGCCCGCCACGCGCGGTCCAGCGCCTCCAGGATCTCGCCGGGCGGCCGCAGCCGCGCGGCGTCGGCCGCGCCCGCGTCCCGGGCGAGCGGCGCGACCGCCCGCCAGAGCGCGTCGACGTCGACCGTGGCGTCGCTGTCGGCGATCCGGGCCGCGCGCACGCCGAGCGCCCACAGCAGGGTGTTCGCGGCCTCGTAGCGCCAGGACGCCGCCGCGGCGTCCTTCGGGTCCGCCGCCTCGATCTGGGCGCGCTCGGCCGGCGACAGGGCCGCGAAGCCGGTGGGATTCAGCGTCCTCTGCCCCGGCTCGCGCAGCGTCGTGCCGGCGCCGAAGGCCTGCCCCCAGGCCGCGATGTAGAGCAGGGCCAGAGCCCGCCGGAGCACCTCCGCCGGCGGTCGCAGCGCGAGTTCCGCCTCGCCGAGCGCGGGGGGCATGCCGGCGGGCGGCTTCGGGTCCAGATCCTCCAGGCGCTCCAGGGTCCGGGCGCGGCGCGCGACGGCGTCGGGCGGGTAAGGCAGACGCGCGGCCGGATCCGTCTCGCCCGCGGCCGACAGGAGGAGCGCCATGTCGGGCGCCCGCACGGAGCCGTCGGGCAGGAAGAGGACGGCGTTCGCCGCGAGCGCCCAGGTCTCCACGCGCGGCAGGTCGGACGCGGCGACCGCGAAGCTGACGTGGTTGCGGACGCGCTGCAGGTGGCGCCAGAGATGGTAGCGGAGGGCGGTCATCTGCCCGTCGCCCCGTCCCATGACGTAGCCGATGAACCCGTCGAGATGCGGCTGCAATTCGGGGTCGGACAGGTCCCGCCGGCCGTTCAGCGCGTGGTCGAAGGGGAGCGCGGGCAGGTCGCGCACGGTCGCGTAGGCGTTGACGAGAAGCGGTTCCTCCGGCGCCGCCTCCGCCGGTGCCGCATCGGCGCGTCCGAACAACCGCTTCAGCAGATTCATGGTCTCTCCCTTCCGGTCTTCCCGCGGAGCGGCGCCTCCGAGGCTGGCATCCGCACCGGGCCCGGTCGCGCCGGGCGCGCGAGCGCGGAAGCGGGCGCGCCCAGAGTGGGGCGGGCGCACCGGCCGGGCAAGGCGCGCCGCGCCCGGAGCCCTCGGAGGCCGGACCGCAGCATTCGGTTGACGTGGCCGTTCGGCCGGTTAGAAAACCGGCCGTCGAATCGGTTATCGATCCGGTTGCACCCAATCTTTGTCGCTCGGAAGCTGTAGCTCGACCGCATCTATAGCCTCCTGGACCGAGACTGTTCGCTGCGCCGGCTCGATACCGGGACGCCGACCCGACCGCAATCCTGCCGCGCCCGCCCTGCCGCGCCCGCGTCTCGCCATCAGGAGCCGACCATCGCCGAAGCAGCGCCCCCGCGCGACCGCTCGCGTCCGCGCGCCCTCGCCGGGCTCCTGGCAGCGACCGTGCTGCTGCCGCTCGCGATCCTGCTGATCGGGCTCTGGCAGGGCCAGCGCGGCCTCGACGACTGGCGGGCCTTCGCGGCCGAGCGCGACCGCCTCGGCGCGGTCGTGGCGGATCTGGAGGCGCGGTCTCCGCGGGACGGGCGCCCCGATTTCAGCCTGCAGTTCCGGCACGACGGCCGCCTCTACGGCGGCCCCTACGCCGCGGTGAAGGCCCGCGAGATCCGCGACCACGCGGGGACCCTCGCCGCCGTGATGGACTGGCGGCGCAGGCTGCCGGCGGTCGCGGTCGCGGGCGGCGGAATCGCGGCGGCGCTCTCCGTGCTCGTTCTGCTCGTCGGTGGCCTGCTCGGGCACCTGGGACGCGGGTCGCGCGACGCCCTGGTCCGCGGCTTCTCGCTGGTGCGGCGGCTGCTTCCGCCCGCCCTCGCCGCCCAGATCGTGGCGGCGACCGCCGGCCTCGTCGCGGTGGTCCTGTTCGAGGCCGGGCTGCTCGTCGACGGCGGCCTCAGCGGCGGCGGCGTGAAGCTCCTGGCGATCGCGGCCGGCGCGGTCGGCGCCACGATCCTCGCCGCGTGCGGCGCCCTGATCGGCCTGCGCCGGGCCCTCGTCGCCTTCGCGCCCGACCCGCTGCCGATCCTCGGGCGGCGGATCGCGCCGGCCGAGGCGCCGGGTCTCTGGCGCCTCGTCGAGGCGCTCGCCGACCGGATGGGCGCGCTCAAGCCCGAGGCCCTGGTCGTCGGCCTCACCGAGGGCTTCTTCGTCAGCGCCGGCCCGGCCGTGCTCGAGCCCGGCGGCGCGCGGCTCGACGGCCGGATCCTCTACGTGCCCCTGCCCTATCTCGCCCTGCTGCGCGTCGACGAGACGGCGGCGATCCTCGGGCACGAACTCGCCCACTACGCCGGCGGGGACACCGCCTACAGCCAGCGCTTCCTGCCGATCTACGCGGGCGTCGGGCGCTCCCTCGACGCGATGGCCGAGCGCGAACGCGGCGCGCTCGGCGTGCTCGGGCCGTCGATCCGCCTCGGCCTGTTCGTGATGGAGCAGTTCCACCTCGCCGTGCGCCACTGGAGCCGGGTGCGCGAGTTCGCGGCCGACGCGGCCGGCGCCGCCGTGACCTCCCCCGACGCCTCGGCCCGGGCGCTCCTGCGCTACGGCGCCGCGCGCCCGCGCGTCGTCGAGACCCTGGACGCGGCGGCCGACGCGCCGGAGACGGCCGCCGCCGACCTCGTGGCGGCGGCGTTCGACGGCGCGATCGCGCGCGGCCTCGAGGATCCCGCGGCGCGCCTCGAGGACGAGCAGGCCCACCCGACCGACACCCACCCGCCGACCCGCGACCGCGTCGCGGCCCTCGGACTGGCGGTGGACGCCGACTTGCTCGCCGCGGCCGGAACCGCGCCGCCGGCCCGGGCCCGCGACCAGCTCGCCGCCTACTTCGCCGACCCCGACGGCCTGTGCCGGGCCGCGACGCGGGACTTCCTCGGCGCGGTCCGCGCGCGGGAGGCCGCCGCCCGCGCGCATCTGGAGGCGACCGCCGCGGACGTCGGAACCGAGGAACGGGTGCTGCGCGCCAGCCACCGCGCTCGCGGCCTCGCGCTGTCCGCCAGCGCCGGCCTCTTCGCCGCCGCCGCGCTCGCGCTCGTGCTGCTCCGCGTCCCGGGGCTGTCGCCCTACGAGGCCCGGATCGTGTCGGCCGTGGCGCTGACCCTCGCGGCCGCCTTCGGCGCGGCGGGCGCCTTCGTCCTGTCGCGGGGCGAGCCGATCGCCCTGATCCTGAGCCCCGCGGGGCTGACGGCGCCCGGTCTCGACAGGGTGATCCCCTGGGAGGCCGTCGCCGATCTCGACATGTCGCTGAGCCGCGGCGGCATCGTCACCCGCCTGCTGCTGCCGCCGGGCGCGGACTGGCCGGAGCGGGCCCCGGGGCGACACCCCGTGAAGCTCGACCCGAAGCGCCGCATCGTGACGCTCACGGTCGGACTGCCGCGCCGGATGAAGCCGCAGGATTTCGCCGACCTGATCGCCCGCTACCAGGCCGCGCACCACGCCCGCCGCGCCCTGGCCGAGCGCGCCGCGAGCGCGACCGTCGCCGCCCACACCCCCTCTCCCGAAGCCCTGCCTGCTTGAGGATCGCATGGGATCGCCCGCCAAGCCCGAGACCGCCGAGACCCTGCGCCTGCCGCCCGACCGCGCGAGCTGGACCGTCATCCTGGGCGTGCTGTTCGGCTTCGTGCTGTTCGGCGGCCTCCTGGCAGCCAGCGCCGTCTACACGGCGCCCGTGCTGATCTCGGACTGGCAGGTCCGCGAGGCCGCCCGGCCCGTCCCGAACGCCCGCGTGAGCGACGGCAAGTGCAGCACCAAGCTCGTGTTCCACATCTGCGACGCGACGCTCTCGCTGCGGACGCCCCAGGGCAGCGTGACCCGCCGGGTGAACTACGTGTTCACCGGCCTGCACACGGGCGACTACACGATCGGCGTGATGGCCGACCCGGCGCATCCCGAGTCCGTCACCACCGATCTCGGCCTCGACCGGCTGTGGAACCGGGCGATCACCCTCCTGGCGATCGACGGGGTGATCCTGGCCGGCCTCGTCGGTGCGCTGATCTCGATCCTCCGCAACGGGCGCGCGGCGTTCCGGTCCGCCGCCTGACCGGCCCCGCGCCGGGATCTCGGCCGCGCAGGGCCGTCCGCGCCACGGGACACGCCCGAACCGGCGGACCGGTGCCGTACCGGTTGCCGGTCCGGCGATCCGGTACGTGTGTGTCATTGCGCCGGCGCGGACGGTCGGTCAGACCGCGCTCCCTCGAACCTCTCGGGAGAACCGGATGAGCAGCACCCGCAAGACGGCGCTTCGTGGCGCCCTCCTCGGCCTCGCCCTCGCAGGCCCGGCGCTGGCCGACGACACGCCGACGACGGCGGGCGCGGTCGACCGGCTCAAGGGCCTCGCCAACGAGGCGGTCGGCGGCGCCAAGCGCGGCGTCGGCAACCTGACGGACGACGAGGCGCTGAAGGCCGAGGGACGCGACCAGAAGCTCCGGGGCCAGGCCCAGCAGGAGCGCGGCAAGGCCAAGGACGCCGTCGAGAACGCCCTCGACAAGTAGGCGGACCGGGTCCCGGCCGCGCCATGGCCGGGACCCGGCGCACCGATCGAAACGGCCTCGCCGGCCGGCATGACGGACACCGTCGACGCCTCGGCCTGTCCCGGAGCCGGAGCCACTGGCCGCGCCGGGCGCGACGGACAGCGCCAGGCTGGCGCCGGTGCCCGCGGCCCGAGCGATCGTACAGTTGCCCTGCGTACTCGCCCAATCGACCTATTACGCGGGAAAGCTCTCATTATTTTAGCAAACGTTCCAATTTTTCATTCTATCTTACTCACTTGGCAGACATCACAGAAATCATACGGCCGCTCTGCCGGACGCCACCGCTTTAGGTAGTGCGCCGTGGTTGATAACGATTTTTGCTGCAACAACTTAACCGCGACATATGCTATCGATACAGGATAGGCGACCGAATCGGGCCGGTCTTGAGTATCGAACCTGTATTGCTGCAGGGCACGGCAACCGTGTGGGGCCGCCAGAACAAGGATCGACCGGACCGTCCGGTCGACGCGACGCGCGGGTGTGCCGATCATGATGTTTGCTGTCCCCGCCTTGCTGTTGGAGCTGGCGTTGACGACGCCGGTCTCGGACAAGATGCCGGTCTTCGACGTTCACGGCAGCTGCCGAGCGGCGACGACGGCGATGACCCTCGATCCCGTTCGGCAGAAGCTCTGCCTCCAGGACGAGGGGTCGGCCCGTGCCGAGGTGGCGAAGAAGTGGTCCAGCTTCCCGGCGGTCGATCGGACGCGCTGCGCGGCGGAGGCCCAGCTCGACGGCCTGCCCAGCTACGTCGATCTGCTGGAGTGCCTGACCCTCGCCCGGGAAGCCAAGGCCGAGGACGATCAGTAGTGCGCGTCAGGACCGAGACCGAAGACCGTCCCGTAACGCTCTCAGGTTGAGGGTCGACCGTGCCGATCGTGCTGCAGCTTCCCGGATCCCTCCGTCTCCTCGCCTTGGCGGCCATCGCGGGCCTCGCCGCCGGTTGCCGCGATGCGAACCAGTACGTTCCCCCACCGCCGCCGACGGTCTCGGTCGCGCAACCGCTCGTGCGCACGGTCACGCGCTACTTCGAACTCACCGGCAACACCAAGGCGTTCGCGGCCGTCGAGCTCGAGGCACGGGTCCAGGGCTTCCTAGAGGCGATCACCTACAAGGACGGCGCCGTCGTGAAGAAGGGCACGCCGCTCTTCTCGATCCAACGCAACACCTACGAGGCGCAGCTCAAGCAGGCGCAGGGCGCCCTGGCGGCGCAGCAGGCCGCCCTAGCGAATGCCCAGTCCGAGTATCAGCGCCAGTCCACGCTGGGCCGGCAGGAATTCGCCTCGCAGGCGCGCGTCGAGGACGCGAAGACCAAGCAGGACCAAGCCAGCGCCGCCGTCATGGAGGCGCAGGCCAACCTCGACATCGCCGCCATCAATCTCGGCTACACGCAGGTCTCCGCACCGTTCGACGGCGTGGTCACCAACCACCTCGCGGATGTCGGGGCGCTCGTCGGCATCAGCGGACCGACCAAGCTGGCGCAGCTCGTGCGCATCGATCCGCTCTACGTCTACTTCAACATCAGCGAGCAGCAGGTGCTGCTGGTCAAGGAGCACCTGCTCGCCACGCACCGGACGCTGGGCGACCTATCCAGGATCCCGGTGGAGATCGGCCTGCAGACCGAGACCGGCTATCCGCATGCGGGCAAGCTCGACTACCTCGCGCCGCAGGTCGACCCGTCCACCGGCACGCTGATGGCGCGGGCGCTCATCGAGAACGGCGACCACGCGCTCCTCCCGGGCCTGTTCGTTCGGGTCCGGGTCCCGGTCGGGCGCCAGGACAAGGCCCTGCTGGTGCGCGACGACGCCATCGGGACGAACCAGCAGGGCAGCTACGTGCTCACGGTCGGCGCCGACGACACGGTCTCGCAGCGGGTGGTGACGCTCGGGCCCCGGGACGGGCGCTACCGGGTGATCGAGACCGGGCTCGCACCCGGCGACTGGGTCGTCACGGACGGCATCCAGCGGGCAATCCCAGGGGCGAAGGTCGCGCCCCAGAAGGTGGCGGTGGCCGAAGCCTTGCCCGACCCGGCGCCACTCCCGCGGTGAGCCGTCGTCCGGAAGTCCCGGCGCTGCCGACGAGGCCGACACGCCCGACGATCGGACAGTGATCTCCGCCACCCCGCGTCCCGCCCTGGCGGCGGGCCGCCCCTGAGACGCCGGCACCGAGGGCCAACGGCATGATCTCGCGCTTCTTCATCGAGCGGCCGGTCCTGGCCAACGTGCTGGCCCTGGTCATGGTGCTGATCGGCGCGGTGTCGCTCTTCAACCTGCCGGTGTCGCAGTATCCCAACGTCGTGCCGCCGACGGTCCAGGTCACCACCCGCTACCCGGGTGCGAGCGCCCGCACGGTGGTCGACACGGTGGCGCTCCCGATCGAGCAGCAGGTCAACGGCGTCGAGGGCATGCTCTACATGCAGTCGACCAGCGCGAGCGACGGCACCTACACCCTCACGGTCACCTTCGCGATCGGGACGGACGGCGATCAGGCCCAGGTGCTGGTGCAGAACCGGGTCGCGATCGCGATGTCGTCGCTGCCGCAGGCGGTCCAGGTCCAGGGCGTCACGACCCAGAAGAAATCCACCGCGGTCCTGCAATTCGTCACACTGTCGGCCAGCGACGGGAAGTTCGACAGCCTGTTCCTGTCGAATTACGGCGTCATCAACGTGCAGAACGAGCTGGCCCGGCTGCCCGGCGTCGGCAACGTCACGGTCTTCGGCGCCGGCCAGTACGCGATGCGGATCTGGCTGGATCCCGACCTTGTGCAGGCCCGGGGCCTCACCCCCGACGCCATCATCAACATCGTGCAGCAGCAGAGCCAGGAGGTCACCGCGGGCGCCGTGGGGATGCCGCCGGTCCCGGCCGGCCAGGACTTCCAGTACACGCTCAACGTCAACGGGCGGCTCAACAGCGCCCCGGACTTCGAGAACATCGTCGTCAAGGCGGACGCGCAGGACGGCGGCCGCATCACCCGCTTGCGCGACGTCGGCCGCGTCGAGCTCGGCGCGCAGACCTACAGCCAGTCGTTCACGCTGAACGGGCAGCCCGCCGCCGGCATCGGCATCTACCAGCTGCCCGAGGCGAACGCGTTGACGGTGGCGAACGCGGTCCGCACTCGGATGGCCGAGCTCGCGAAGACCTTCCCGTCGGGCCTCGTCTACGCCATCCCGTTCGACACGACGGAGTTCGTGCAGGCCTCGATCCACGAGGTCTACATGACGCTGTTCGAGGCGGCCGTCCTGGTCCTGATCGTCATCCTGGTCTTCGTCCAGGACTGGCGCGCCATGCTGGTGCCGGCGACGACGGTGCCGGTGACGATCATCGGCGCCTTCGCCGCCATGGCGGCGATGGGCTTCAGCGTGAACCTCTCGACGCTGTTCGCGATCGTGCTGGCCATCGGCATCGTGGTGGACGACGCCATCGTGATCGTCGAGGGGGTCTCCCACCACATCGACGAGGGCCTCTCGCCCCGGGCGGCGGCCGAGAAGGCGATGGAGGAGCTGTTCGGCCCGATCATCGGCATCACCCTGGTGCTCATGTCGGTGTTCGTGCCGGCCGCGTTCCTGCCCGGCCTGACCGGGCAGCTCTACAAGCAGTTCGCCCTGGTGATCGCCGCCACTGCGCTGATCAGCGCGATCAATGCCGCCACCCTGAAGCCGACCCAGTGCGCCCTGTGGCTGCGCAAGCCGGTGCCGCCGGAGAAGCGGAACGTGTTCTACCGCGGCTTCAACCGCGTCTACGGGGTCCTCGAGGGCTGGTACGCCCGGCTGATCGCCACCATGGTCCGGCGCAGCCGCCTCATGGTCGCCGTGGCGCTCCTGCTGATCGGGCTCGCCGGATGGGGGCTGACCCGCCTGCCGACCGCCTTCCTGCCCACCGAGGACCAGGGCTACGTCCTGATCGGCGCACAGCTGCCGGACGGGGCCTCGAAGGAGCGCACCGACGCGGTGATGCAGCGGATCAGCGTCCAGGCGAAGGCGACGCCGGGCGTCGACAACGTGCTCTCGATCAGCGGGATCTCGGTCCTCGATTCGAGCGCCAGCCTGCCCAATGCCGGCGTCGCCTACGTGGTTCTCAAGAACTGGGATGTCCGGGCCAAGGAGAGGGGCCAGGATCTGCGCAGCCTCTACGAGCGCTTCAACACGATGCTGGCGGGCGTCGAGGACGCCGAGACCTTCGTGCTGATCCCGCCGCCGATCCAGGGCATCGGCAACGCCAGCGGCTTCACCATGCAGATCGAGCTGCGCAACGGCGACTTCGACTACCCCCTGCTGGAGAGCCTCGCCCGGACGGTCGTCGCCGACGGGAACTCGCAATCCGGGCTGCGGAAGCTCAACACCTCGTTCCGGGCCGGCGTGCCGCAGATCGCGATCGCGGTGGACCGGGTCAAGGCCGAGGCCCTCGGCGTGACGGTCGGGCAGGTCTTCTCGACCCTCTCGAGCTACGTCGGGTCGTCCTACGTCACGCAGTTCAACAAGTTCGGCCGGACCTTCCAGGTCTACGTGCAGGCCGCGCCCGATTACCGGCTCCGCCCCGAGGACGTCGAGAACCTGAAGGTGCGCGCCGGCAACGGCGTGATGGTGCCGCTCGGCACCGTCGTGGAGATCAAGTCCGTGCAGGGCCCGTCCCTGATCAGCCTGTACAACCTCTACCCGACGGCGACGATCGTGGGCGGGGCGGCGCCGGGCTTCAGCTCCGGGCAGGCGCTGGACCTGATGCAGCAGATCGCCGCCAAGGTGCTGCCGCCGGGCACGGGCTACGACTGGACGGCGATGTCGTACCAGGAGAAGGCGGTCGGCGCGCAGATCTACCTCGTGTTCGCGCTGGCCATCCTCCTCGTCTACCTGGTCCTGGCCGGCCAGTACGAGAGCTGGATCCTGCCGCTGGCGGTCCTGCTCGGCGTGCCGCTGGCGCTGCTGGGCACGGTCGGGGCGCTGCTGCTGCTCGGCGTCGCCAACAACCTCTACACGCAGATCGGCCTGATCCTGCTGATCGCGCTGGCGAGCAAGAACGCCATCCTGATCGTCGAGGTCGCCCGCGAGAAGCGGCAGGCCGGACTCGACATCGCGGCCGCCGCCGTGGAGGCGGCGCGGCTGCGCTTCCGCCCGATCCTGATGACCTCGTTCGCCTTCATCCTCGGCGTGCTGCCGCTCGTCACCGCCTCCGGGGCCGGGGCCGCGGCGCGCAAGTCGATCGGCATCACGGTGTTCAGCGGCATGCTCGCCTCGACCTGCCTGGCGGTGCTGTTCGTGCCGTCCTTCTACGTGATCCTGCAGCGGATCGAGGAGCGCCGCGCGCGCCGGGGGCAGCCCGGGCCTGTCGCGTCCCCGCCCCCGGCCGGGACAACCCCCGAGACCGGACCGGCGTGAGCCGGAGCGCGGACGCGGCGCGGTTCCGCCCCGCGCCGCCGTCACCGCGCGACGCCGTTCCCTCCGACGCGCGGCGCCGGATCCGCGACCGGACCTCCGGAGACCACGCGTCCGGCATGCTCGACCGTTGACGGCCTTACATCGCCCACCCTATTAGATATAGCATTAGCTATAATGATGGGTCAGGGCTATGACGCACACCGGCGCTCCGCGTCGCCTCTCGGCTCTAGGATCGGTCCTGTGCGGCCTCGCCGCGGCGCTCGGGTTGGCCGCGGGGCTCTGGATGGCCGCAGCGCTCGGGCCGGCACTGGCCCAGTCCCTGCCCACAGCCGCCGAGAACCTGACGCCGGGCGACCTCGACAGCGAGCATCTGTTCGGCTTCACCGAGGGGAGCGACCTCGGCGTTCCCGGGGAGGCGGAGCTGGAATGGGAGACGAGCGGGCGACTCGGCCGGCGCGTCGCCCGCTTCCTGACCGTGGACAGTTCCCTGGCCCTGAAGGTGCCGCTGACCAACGATTTCCGCCTGGCCCCGGGCGTCACCTTCAACGCCTACGACATCGGCGCGCCGGGCACCCCGGCCCGGACCACGGGCGGCTTCAACGGCGGCTTCCTCGAGACCCGGGTGCGCCTGATGGATCGCCGGACGGCCCCCCTCGGCCTGACCCTCAACATCGTGCCGGGCTACGGAACCGTCGACAGCGGGACGGGCGTGCCGGCGCGCAGCTTCGCCACCGAGATCGGCCTGCTGGCGGATCGCGAGATCATCCCCGGCAAGCTGATCGCCGCCGTCAATGTCGGCTTCGCGCTCTCGACGACGCGGCTGACCGTGATGGACGCGCCCGTGCGCGGATCGGGGATCGAGGTGGCGGGGGCGCTGGCCTACTGCGTCCGGCCCGGCCTCTTCCTCGGCGGCGAGGCACGCTATGCCCGGACCTACGACGGCTTGGCGCTCGACCGGTTCGCGGGCGAGGCCGTGTATCTCGGACCGACCGCCTACATGACCCTGTCACCCCAGGCCTGGGCCTCGTTCACCTGGAGCTTCCAGGTCGCCGGGCAGGCGACGGGCGAGCCCGGCCCGCTCGACCTGTCGAGCTTCGACCGCCATCAGATGCGGTTGCGCGTCGGGTACAGCTTCTGATCGCGGCCCTGTCGCCGCACCGCGGCCTGCGAGCCTCAGGGTGGGCGGACAGGCGCCGAGAACGCGACCCTGGTGGAGCAGTCGAGGGACCGAACCGCCCGTGCCGACGGGCGGTGAGCCTGCCGTGGATGTCGGCTGAAGCGGCCCGGTCGCGACGAGAAGTGGGACTGGCTGCCCCGGAGCCGGTCTTCCGGAAGGACTATTACATGCCGAACATGTTCGCAGTCGGAGCATGCAACGTGAAGGCATGACCCTCATCAATCCAGCCGCTTCCGGCGTGACCTTGCTCGATGTAGCTGATCTCATCGGCGCTGGAAGCGTAGTAGTGCCGTCCGCTCTCGGTGTTGACGAACCGCTCGACGGTCAACGCATGCGATCCCGCGGCGGTCGAACTCGCGTAGGCGTCGAACGCAACACCGTCATAGTTGTAGCCGGAACCGTCCGAGAGAAGCCCGTCGCGCTCCGCGGTGCTGGTCGTGTAGAAGTGGTCGCCGGTCGTCGGGTTGGTGAATCGAAAGACGTCAGCCGTGGCAGACGATGACACTGGCGCGGCCCAGCCGACGCCCTGATAGGCGTAGCCCGACGGGGTGCTCTCAAGCTGCGCGCGTTCTGCAGCGCTTGCCGTGTAGAAATGCCGTCCTGAGGCGGCGTCGTAGAAGTGAAAAACCGGCTCAAGCGCCGCGGCGCCCGGACTGGCCTGATAAGCCCGCATGTAGTCAATATTCATCTGCGCGGGAAATGGCGTCGACGCGTCGGCGTCGCCCGGCCAAGAGCCGCCGACGGCGAGATTCGCGATCATGTACATGGGCTTGTCCAGACCGGCCGGCGTCGGCGTACGATAGATCTCCTGTCCGTCGAAGTAGAAGGTCAGCGTGTCCGGTTGCCAGTCAACGCCGTAGGTGTGGTAGCCGCCGCTCATGTCGGCGACTGCGGAGATCCCCTGGCTCATCGTGTGGTTGCCGGGTGTCTGGCCGGGCGCCAGGCTGTGCACCGTGGTGTAGAGCGTGCCGGGATCGTGCCCGAGCATCTCCATCACGTCGATCTCGGGCGGCCAGGAACCGTCCGCCGGGAGCAGCCAGAACGCCGGCCAGAAGCCCTGACCGGCGGGCAGTTCGGCCCGCATCTCGAAATAGCCGTAGGTCTGGCTGAAACTGTGGAAGGTATTGACCATTCCCGACGTGTAGGGCTGATCCCCCAGGTCCTGGATCAGAGACGGATCCGACGGCGCGGCTGTGATGGTGAGGATGCCGTCGTGGACGCGGAACGGGTTCGGGAGCGCGCTGCCGTCGGGTTGATCGGCGCGGACATACCATTGCTGCTCCTGATTGAAGGGCCGCGTCCCGGTCGACGTGACGTGGATGCTCCACTGCGGGCCGCCGGACGTGTCGAGACCCGAAGTGCCGTCCCAGAGCGGCAGCGTGTTGAAGTCCTGGCTGTAGGTGAGTGTCGCCGTCTGGGCGAGATTCCTCGGATCAATGGCCACGGATCACCTGCCCATTCGTGCCACGCACTGAAGTGGCCGCGCCGCACGATACAATCATAAGCTGCATCGGAAAACAGGGCGCCTGGGTTCCGACGATGATTGCCGGGCACGGTCTGGTCGATGGCACGACGCGCGGGATGCCGCCGTCGATCCGAGCAGATCGATACGGAGGAGCCGATCGACAGCGAATATTTGAAAGTATATCCCGTAATCCTCCGAGATTTTAGGATTACAACGAGCATTGCCATTCTGGCTGATTTTATATACAAAATACTAATACAAATGATAGTCGAGCACGTCATTTCTGCGACGCATATTGCTGTCCGCGACCGAAGCGCGACGCGGTTGGACCTCCTCCCTCGGCGGTGTCGTGACCGGCCGCACGCAGCAACGGCAGGCCGCAGGCTCGGTATTCTTTACCGACGCTCGGGTCCGCAACCCATAATTGTACTGCCGGTTACGCATCAAAACCGGAGGTGCCCATGTCGTCGTCCCCTCTCGCCGCGCTCAACCCGTCGTCACGCTCGCTTGAGTGGCTGGTCGGGTCCAGCGCGCTACTGTCTTCCACCGCACTGTCGACCGGCCAATTGACGAGTCTCGGTCCGATTACCTCGCTCATCGAGAGTGCCGTCGACGTCGGTGCGGCGGACGAGGGCGGATCACTGCTTCCCGGCGCGCTGGCCGATACCGCGAACCAGATCGTCCTCGACACCCATGCGCAGCTCGAGAACGCGGGTCATCAGGTCGCGGCGCTGAACGGCCCGCTCCACGGTCTGACCAATCTCGGCGAGACGGTCGGGCTCGGTCATATCGGCGAGGCCGGCAACCTGATCACGGACCTGACCGGCGCCGTCGCCAACCCGACCGATGCCGGCAGCGTCGTCCCGGTGTTGAACGATGCCGGGCAGGTCGCCGAGGCTGCCGGAACCTTGCTGAATACCGTCACAGCATTGCCCGTGGCCGGCAACGGCCTTGTCGGCTCCGGCGGCACGCTCGCGCCGGCGGTGGGGATTCTCAACCAAGCCGTCCTCGACCTGCACACGACGCTGGAGGATGTCGGCCATCAGGTCCCGGTGCTCAACGCGCCGATCCACGCCCTCACGGGCCTCGGCGAGACGGTCGGCCTCGGTCGCATCGGCGAGGCGGGCAATCTCCTGACCGACACGCTCGCCGTGCCGGGATCGCTCCTCACTGGCGGCGGCCTCGGCTCGGCCACGCCGGTCCTCGCGGATCTCGGTTCCATCCTCGGAGCGACCGACACGCTGATCACCTCCGTCACCGGGGCCGCGACGGCCGGCGGGCTGCTCGCGTCGGGCGGCCTTCTCGCCCCGGTCGCGAACCTCGCGAACACCGCCGTCCTCGACGTCCACATGACCCTCGAGAATCTCGGGCACGAGGTCCCGCTGCTGAACGGCGCTGTCCACGGCCTGACCAATCTCGGCGAGACCCTCGGACTCGGCCATCTGGGCGAGGGCGGAAACCTGCTGACCGACGCCGCGGCCCTGCCCGGTGCCCTGCTGGGCGGCCAGGGGCTCGGCGCATTGTCCCCGATCCTCGGCGATGTCGGCGCGGTGGCCGGTGCGGCCGGCGGACTGCTCGGCGGCGTCACCGCCGCGGTGGATGGCCTGCTCGGCACCGTGACCGGCGGCGCTCCGGACGGAACCGGCACCCTGCTCGGGCCGAACGCGCCGCTGCAGCCGGTGGGCGCTGTCGCCAACACGCTGATCGACACCGTCCACGGGGCGCTGGAGCAGGTCGGACACGACGTGCCGCTCCTCAACGACCCGCTCCACGCGGTGATCGCGCTGGGCAACACGGTCGGACTGAGGGAACTCGGCGACAGCCACAACCTGCTCACCGACACCATCAACCTGCCCGGCGCGATCCTGACCGGGAACGCGCCCGGAGGCGTGGCGCAGGTCGTCGACGACCTCGGGCACGTGGCGGGCGCGCTGGGCGGCGTCGTCGGCTCCGCGACCGGCCTCCTCGACTCGGCCGGCGGCGGTCTCGGATCCGGCCTGCCGGGCGGCGGTCTCCTGGCACCGGTCACCTCCGCCCTCGGCGGCTTGACGGGGGACCAGGGTGCCGGAGCCCTCGACGGTCTCCTGGGCGGCCTGAACGGAGGCCCGGGTTCCGGCGCGGCCGGCGCGCTGCTCGGGACGAACGCGCCGCTGCAGCCGGTCGGAGACGTCGCCAATACGCTGATCGACGGCGTCCATGCGGCCCTGGAACAGGTCGGCCACGATGTGCCGGTCCTGAACGACCCGCTCCACGCCGTGATCAACCTCGGAACCACGGTCGGCCTGGGGGAGCTCGGCGGGTCGAGCAACCTCGTGACCGATGTCGTCAATCTGCCGGGCGCGGTCCTGAACGGCGACGGAGGCCCCGCGGTGACGCAGGTCGCGAGCGATCTCGGGTCCGTGACGGAGGCGGCCGGCGGCGTCGTGGGCTCGGTGGCGGGGATCCTTCCCGCGGCCGGCGGGGACGGCCACCAGGCGGGCTCCCCGGTCGACGGCGTCGTCGGGACCGTGACCACGGTCCTGGGCGGGGGCGAGACCGGTGGGGCAGGGAGCGCCGTCGGAAACCTGCTCGGCACGCTCACCGGCGGCACGTCGGGCGAGCCGGGAGCCGAGACCCACCCGTTGATCGACGTGTCGGCGGGCCCGACGACCTCGACGCCGGTGGCGGACGTCGCCGTGCTCACGCCCGCCGCCGATCCGGCCCACACCGTCGACGTGAGCGCGGTCGCGGTGAGCGCCGATCAGCCGAGTCTTGCCACGGCGAACCTGCTCAGCGGCGACAGCATCCACCTGCCGCAGACGGGCGGCGGTGCCGACTCCCTCGTCGGCCACCTCGTGGACGCGGTGTCGGGGACCTCCGCCGCGCCGGCCGAGGCGGGCGCCTCCCAGGGCGTGAGCGTCGATCTCGGCGTCGCCACGATCGATCTCGGCGGCCACACCGAAGTCCAGCACACGGACCCGACTCCCCACACGGCCACGAGCGGCCTGCACCTGCTCGGCCTGTGAAACGCGGCCCCCGCCGCCGACGCGGCGGGGGCTTCCGCGACGCCGGGGCCCGACCCGCTTCGGCCCGAACCGCTCCGCTGACGTGCCAAGCCGAGGGATCGACCTGTGACCGATGAACGCGTGTTGCGTGTCGCGAAGCGGCGCGAGTTCTGGTCCGCCGTCAGGGCCGGGCGCACGTGCCTGATCACCGTGATGATCGTCAGCGGTCTGATCAATCTGCTGATGCTCACGGCCCCGATCTTCATGCTGCAGGTCTACGACCGGGTGCTGCCGAGCCGGAGCATCGCGACGCTCGTCGGTCTCGCCGGCATCACGCTGATGCTGCTCGTGATCCAGAGCGTCTTCGAGATCTTCCGTGCCCGGATCCTGGCGCGCTTCGCGCGCCTCGTCGACGAGCGCCTCGGTCCGCGGATCTTCCGGACCCTGCTGGTCCGCGGCGCCGAGATGCCGCGCAGCGATGACGGGCCCCAGGCCCTGCGCGATCTCGACACCGTCCGCGGCTTCGTGTCGAGCATGGCGGTCAGCGCCTTCTTCGACCTGCCCTGGGTGCCGCTCTACGTCGCGGTCTGCTTCCTGTTCCATCCCTGGCTCGGCGCGGCGGTGGCCGGGGGCGCCCTGTTCCTGTGCGTGCTGACGATCCTCACGGACTGGGCCTCGTCCGCGTCCACCCAGGAGGCCGTCCGAACGGCCGGTGAGCGCCGGTCCTTCACCGACATGGCGCACCGGACGGCACCGCTGCTCTCGGCGCTCGGGATGCGGTCCCGCATCGCGGAGCTCTGGCAGGTCCGGGCCCGGCGGAACCTCGACGTCGCGGCGTACGGGAACGACCTGGCCATCGGCTTCGGCACGACGGCGCGCCTGCTGCGCACGGTGCTGCAATCCGGCATCCTCGGCCTGGGCGCCTTCCTCGTGGTCCGCGAGGAGGCGACGGCCGGCGTTATGCTGGCCGCCACGATCCTGTCCGCGCGCGCCCTCGCGCCGGTCGACCTGGCGATCGCCAACTGGAAGTCGTTCTCGGGCGCCCGGCAGGCCTGGGGCCGCCTCGTCGCGTTCCTGCCCCGGCGGGAGCCCGCCGCCCTCACGCCGCTCCCGGCGCCGCGGGAGAGCGTGCGCGTGACGGCCCTGTCGATCGCGGCGCCCGGGACCGACACCCTGGTGCTCCACGACGTCAACGTCGCCCTCGCGCCCGGAAGCGCCCTCGGGGTGATCGGAGCCAGCGGCTCCGGCAAATCCACCTTCGCCCGTGCCCTCGTCGGGCTGGCGCGCCCGAACCGCGGCGTGATCCGCCTCGACGGCGCGGCGATCGATCAGTGGGATCCCGATGCCCTCGGGCGCGCGGTCGGCTACCTGCCGCAGGACATCGAGATGTTCGACGGCACGATCACCGAGAACATCACGCGCTTCGATCCCGAGCCCAACCCCGAGGCCCTGCTGGCGGCTGCCCGGGCCGCCGGCGTGCACGAGGTCGTGCTCCGGCTGCCGGGCGGCTACGACGCCCGCGTCGGTACCGGCGGCCTGGGCCTCTCCGGGGGTCAGCGGCAGCGGATCGCGCTCGCGCGGGCGCTGTACGGCGATCCGTTCCTCGTGGTCCTCGACGAGCCGAACTCGAATCTCGACGTCGACGGCGATCGCGCCCTGTCCGCCGCCGTGCAGGGCGTGCGCGCCCGCGGCGGCATCGTCGTGGTGATCGCGCACCGGCCGAGCGCGCTGGCGGCGGTCGATCGCATCCTGGTCCTCGGGGACGGGCGCGTGCAGCTGCACGGCCCGCGCGACGAAGTTCTGTCGAAGCTGAACGCCCTGACGCGGCAGACGCCCACGAGGGTCGCATGACGACGGATCGCACGCCTGACGGGCCGGCTACGGATCCGACATACGAGACGCGCCGCTCCTTGCGGCGGCACGTCGCCGGCGTCGCCGCCGTGATCGTGGTCGCCACGGGCGCGGGGGCCTGGACGGCGGCGACGGAATTGTCCGGCGCCATCATCGCCACGGGCTCGCTGGTGGTCGAGAGCAACATCAAGAAGGTCCAGCATCCGACCGGCGGCGTCGTCGCCGAACTGTCGGTTCAGGAGGGCGCGCGCGTCCAGGCGGGCGACCTGCTGGTCCGCCTGGACGCGACCACCGCCAAGGCCACCTACGACAGCGTCACCAAGAGCCTGTGGGAGATCGCGGCGCGCAATGCCCGGCTGGAGGCCGAACGCGACGGCCGCGCGAGCCTCGCCATCGCCCCCGAACTCGAGGGAGCCGGACCGGATGTGGCCCGGATCGTCGACGGCGAGCGCAAGCTGTTCCGCTTCCGACAGGACGCGCTCCAGGGCCAGAAGGCGCAGCTCCGCGAGCGGGTCGGGCAGCTGAACGAGGAGATCAAAGGCCTGTCCGAGCAGGCCGCCGCGAAGGAGCAGGAGACCGCGATCATCGGGCGGGAGTACGAGGGCGTCGAGGATCTCTGGCGGAAGAACCTCATCCAGCTGACCCGGCTCACGAGCCTCCAGCGCGACATGTCCCGCCTGAAAGGCGAGCGCGGCGTCCTCGTCGCCAACATCGCGCAGACCAAGGGCAAGGTCTCGGAGACCGAGCTGCAGATCATCCAGCTCGAGCAGAATCTCCGCAGCGACGTCGCGAAGGAGCTCGCCGAGAACCGCGCCAAGGCGGCGACGCTGACCGAGCAGCGGATCACGGCCTTCGACCAGCTGCAGCGCATCGAGATCCGCGCGCCGCAGACCGGCTACGTGCACGAACTCGCGGTCCACACCCGCGGCGGTGTGATCTCCCCGGGCGAGCCGATCATGCTGATCGTGCCGACCGCGGATTCCCTCGTCGCGGAGGTACGTGTGGCGCCGCAGGACATCGACCGGTTGCAGACCGGTCAGGCCGCGGGGTTGCGCTTCCCGAGCTTCGACCAGCGGACGACACCCGAACTCAACGCGCGCGTGACCCGGATCGCGGCCGATGTGAGCGAGGACAAGCGGACCGGCAGCTTCTACTACCTCGTTCGCCTGGGCGTGACGAAGGAGGAGATGAAGCGACTGGACGGGGCCAAGTTGATGCCCGGCATGCCCGTGGAGGCCTTCATCCGCACGGCTGACCGAACGGTACTTTCCTACCTCACCAAGCCGCTCGTCGATCAAGCCCGGCGGGCGTTCCGGGAGAAGTGAGATCCGCCCGGTCGCCCGCATGGACGGTCACGGAACCTGCGGAGATCGCGGAGCCGATCCCTACAGGACCGACTGTGTCGCGCTCGGCGAAACGCCGGTCCGAGCACGGGGAAGCACCGGCCAACGCACGTCCGCCTTCGCGGGCGGCGCGCATGCGAGAAGCCATTCCGCTTCCACCCGCTGCATTTGTTCAACGCGGGCTGTGGAGCTTCATCGCCTGGCGGCGGACGCACTGGGCAGGGGGCCACGGTGCGGTGGCGTGGGGTCACGAAGCCTCACAACGAGCACGGCTGCGAGCGCGGCGGTGACCGCGAGGATCGCGATCGTCGCGAGTCGGTCAGGCGGTCTCCGCTTCATGGCCACGTCTTAGCAGCTGCGCCTGCTCCTCGCAGGATGCGGACCTGACACGCCCCGACGCGCCCGGCTCCGATCGGGCGCCGGCCGGCGCCGTGCCGATCCCGGTGCACATGGCTCGGCGCTGCGACCTTCTCCGATCCTGCTACCGGTTGGTGTCAGACGCCCGCGGCCCGATGGGTTCGCAGGAGACGAACAGGCTCACGAACCAGAACAGGGTCATGGCGGCGATCGCCGCCGCGGTCCCGAACAAGGGGCTGACGATCAGCGCGGCCAGCACGCCATGCTTCCACATCAGGGTAATCGCGATGAGCCAGCCGAGGCTCGCGGCGATAGATACCCGGATGATGCAGCATTCGGATGCCTGCATCACAACCTCCAAGCTCCATATACAACGCATACGTGCATGAAACGGTGATGGTTCAATGTGGCAAACTGCTGGGTTCGCGAGGGATCAGCTGCTCGGCACTGCCGAGCCGGGGCCGACGGCCCCTTCTCACGCGCGCGACAGCGGGTGAGACAATTCGGCATCCTCCACGTTCGATCGTCCGTCACACGAAGTGCGGCGGCAGGATCATGACCTGGGCGTGCACGACGAGACTGAACGCCATGGCGGCCGTCACGACGGCGTCGACGAGACGGTTCGTCAGGGTGATCGGCTTGGTCATCGTGGCCCCGTCAGCTCGGCTGTTCCGAGGCGGCCTTATGGTCAAGCTGGATGTCGCCAGGATTGCTCCGATTGTTGCATGAGGCTGGCAGGATCGACCTGCGCCAGCCGGCGCGCTCAAATTCCGGTCTCCCGCTTCGCGACATCGCCCTCATCGCGGTCCTTCGCGAGAGGCCGACCGCCGGGACGTCAGCCAAGCCCTGCCGCATCCGGAGCCGGCGGAAGGAGCGGTCTGCCGCTCAGCACCGAAGCGGGCCTCGCGCCCAGCAGCGTACGCAGCTTCCGCGGGTCTTCCGTGTCTTCGGGTATCGGGCGTTCTCCATGTTGAGGAGGTCCACAGCCCGCTTCAGAGCAGGTCCGGGGGCGGCACGGACCATGAGGTGGCGAGGTTCGAGGCCGGCGATGCGCTGCTGAGACCCGCGCCAGCCTCACCTTGGGTCGCGGCGAGGGTCGCACGCCGCCGCTGAGGCTGGAACGCGTTACCGGTCACCCTGTCGGCCGCCGCCATCCTGCTGTGTTCACAGGCCCATCGGCAGGTGGGCAACGCAACGGCGGGTGCTGCTCAGGTTCTGCGTAATCCGAACCCGAGGCGCCGGGGGATTTCCCGTTGAGGTGACGCTAATCCGACATATACCACTTTTAGTTGCATTAGCCATCTGGAAGAGGGGGCGGCGCGTCAGATGTCGGAAGCCATCCTTGCACGCGATCAACGGACGGAGTGGTTGCCCAGAAGCCGGCTCGGTCTCCTGATTTTCGTGCCGGGTGCACTGCTGTGGATCTCGATCGTCCTCTGCATGCTGCCGATCACAGTACTCGCATTTCCTGCGGAATGGATGTTCAAGAACAGGCCGAACCTCCATGCGACAGCCGTGATGATTCTCGTGTGCCTCGGCGCAGCCAATGTCGTGATCGCTCCGGCGACCGTGCTCTACCTCCTGTATGCCTGACTGGCGGGCTATGTGCTCCACCGCAGGAACCAAGCTTGCGGACATCGCCTCGGTAGGCTGATGCGACGGTGAATCATGGCTCACATCGAGACAGTGTCGGTTCAGGATCAATCCATGCGTCCCTGGATGGATCGCTTCCTCACGATGATCATGGTCGCAGGCGGCGTGGCGACGGTGGTGTGGATCGCCGCGATGCTGGTGGTCGGCTGGCAAATGGCCGTCGTGCTGATGGGCCTGAGTGCAGTCTGACAGGCGTCCCTGCCTGAGGGTTGCCGCCACTGCTTCCGAGCCGCCCCTTCCGCGACGGGGTGCGGGACCACGGGCGCCCGATGGCGAAGCTGAGCGGGGTCAGCCTCCACCGCCGCCCCCTCCCCCTGTTCCGGGTCCGCCGAGGTTGCCGTCCTTGTTCGGCGTGTTCCAGTGGATGATCCCGTCGCCGGCGGGACGCGGCGCGGTATTGGGCGGCCGCGGGAAAGCGAAGGGGGAGAACGCAGTCGCGCCGCGCGGGGCGGGGCTGCTCGCTCGAGAACGCCGCGCGACAGCTTCGGTGCTCACGAAACCCGCGAGCGCGACAACGAGCCACCTGATCGCCGCGCTATGCATGATCGACTTGCCTCGCGCTGAGGTGCGCCACCGAGCGGCGACGGCTGTGCGCAGGGTAGCAGGATCGCTGCGCTTTCGCAGCGGCAACCCAGTCCCTCCGTCTCGTCAGTGCGCGCAGGACGTCCGATGCCGTGTAGCGGTTCGCCTCTGCTTCCAGCTTGGCGAAAGCCAGCTTCGAGGTTCGGTCGATGGCCACAAACAGGTCGAGTTTGCCTTCTTCTGTCCTGACCTCGGCGATATCGATGTGCATGTAGCCGTGGGATGATCGGCGAAGCGCTTCTTCTTGGGCTTGTCGCCTTCCGTCCGGTAGGCGCCCGGTGCCGTGCCGCTCCAGGCAGCGGTGCAGCGACGAGCGGGTCAGGTGCGGGATCGTGGGCTGTAGGCCGTAGAGGCAGTCGTCCAGCGGCAGCAGGGTATGCCGGCGGAAGGCGACGATGATGACCTCCTCCGCTGGGGTCAGAACCGTCGAACGGGGCTGCTTCGGCCCCATAGCGGCATCACCTGTCGTCTGCCGCGTTCGCCACTTCTGGACTGTCGGCGGGGCATCCCTCGCAGCATGACGGTCGACCGTACCACCACACCGCGGGATCAAACATCGAGGGTCTTGCCTGTAGCGGCCGAGCCATCGATGCTGCGCCGCAGCGGATGGCCTACGACGGGAGCGACCCTTGGAAACGATCGGCCGTGACCTGCGGGAGATGCAGCGCATACCCCTCGCTGCATCGCATGTCGCCGCATTGCGGGCGATCGGGGCCGAGAAGCACTACTCCGCAGGCGCCTTTCTCGTCCGTGCCGGTGAGCCAGCCGATCGCTTCGTGTATGTCGAGGCCGGCGAGATCGAAGTCGTGAATCCCTTCACGGACGAGCGCCATCTCCCATCCACCCTCGGTCCGACCCAGTTCATGGGCGAAATCTCGTTCCTGAACGGCGGCGTTTGGTCGATGCCCATGCGGGCGAGCGCAGATACGGTCGTCACCGAGGTGCCGCGCCCCGAGATGCTGCGACTGATGTCCGAGATCCCGGAGATGTCGGACATCATCATCACAGTCCTCGCCGCACGGCGGCGGCGGCAGCTCGACTCGCACGACGGCACGCTCGTGCTCATCGGCGAGGACGACGACCGGAGCGTACGGCGGATCGCCGAGTTCGCGAGCCGCAACCGGCTTCCCTACAGGACCTATCCGTTGGGCAGCCCGGAGGCGGCAAGCGTCGCAACGGCCTGCTCGATCTCGGCAAACCGACCGGCGGTCATCTTCGGCCGGGACGTGGTCGTGACCGAGCCGACGCCCGCCAAGGTCGCGCGGCTGCTCGGCCTCGACTACAACCTCGTCGACGACGAGGCCTTCGACGTCCTCATCGTGGGCGGCGGGCCGGCCGGGGTGGCAGCGGGCGTCTATGCGGGTGCGGAGGGGCTGCGCGCGTTGGTTATCGAGGATGTGGCGATCGGCGGTCAGGCCGGCACATCGAGCCGGATCGAGAACTACATGGGCTTCCCGACCGGGATCTCGGGCGCCGATCTCGTCTGGCGCGGCGAGATCCAGGCGATGAAGTTTGGCACTCGCTTCGCGATGCCGCGACGGGTGGCGAAGTTGGAGCGGCTCGAGGACGGATCGTTCTGTGCGACGTTTGACAACGGCCGGCGCGTTCGGGGACAGGCCGTCGTCGTCGCGACCGGCGTCCAGTACCGAAGGTTGCCGATCGACCGCCTCGAAGCGTTCGAGGGCGCCGGCATCTACTACGCTGCGACGGAGATCGAGGCGCGCTACTGCCGGAATGCCGAGGCAATCATTATTGGCGGCGGCAACTCGGCGGGCCAAGCTGCGATGTATCTCAGCCGCTCAGCGCGGCACGTTCGCCTCCTGGTGCGCGGGCAATCGCTCGCCACCTCCATGTCGAGGTACCTGTCGAGCCGGCTCGAGGCAGACCCGGCGATCACGATCGAGTACGGGGCCGAAGTCACCGATCTGCACGGCGATGACCATCTCGACGCGGTCACGATCCGCACCGTCGCCGACGGAGCGACGCGCAGGATCTCGACCTGCGCCGTGTTCGTCATGGTGGGCGCCGCCCCCAATACCGGCTGGCTCTCGGGGCTCGTCGAGCTTGATAACCACGGCTTCGTCCTGACCGGAGACGCGATCGGCGCGCATTCGCCTTACGCGACGTCGCATCCGGGAATCTTCGCGGTCGGCGACGTCCGCGCCAGCTCCGTCAAGCGGGTCGCAGCCTCGGTCGGCGAGGGATCGGTCGTCATCTCCAAGGTGTGGGAGCACGTTCGGTCGTAGAGTTCGCCGCCCGGGACGCACACGATCGGAGCGCCGGATCGACGAACGGCCGTTTCTGGGAAGCTCTGCTGACTATCTGCCAGACTGTTTCGGGTGGCTTCCTGCCCGCCTGCTTCCGACCGGCGGATGTCCCGAAGCGGACATCTCCACGGGGACCGCTCACGCCCTCGCCGCACCTTCGAACAGCTTGTCCCAAGGTGTCGGGGATGGGAGCATACCACCGAGGAATGCCGGGAAAGCCTTCACGTTTGGATCGCCGCGTCGGCTCTCCGGCCACAGCGCCGTGAACACAGAGCGCTCAGTGGCGAAGCTCTGCAGGACCGGCACGAACGCGCCCCGCTCGACCTAGTGACCGGCCAGGTCACCACCACGACGCGCTCTTCTGAACGTCCAAGATGGGTGGATCTGAAACGGCCCGCTTTCGACTGGCATAGACATGGAAGCAGACGTGCCGCGACGCTTCTTGATACGCGAGCCCATTGGCAGATCATTTAGCGGGCAGGGCCAGAAATTCATTCAAAAATTGACAAGCGGACCTTTTCTCGAAGCCGTCCAATAAGCAGAAGACGTGCGGTCTTCGATGGTCAAATTCGGGAACGTCATCGCGAAACGGCAACCACCCTTTTCCGACGTGCGAACACTCACGCTTGCGGCGTGAATCTTGGCGATGGCGGCGACCAGGCTGAGGCCAAGGCCGTTGCCGGGGGTCTGGCGGGACATCTCGGCGCGGTAGAAGCGGCGGAAGACCTTCTCGTGCTCGCTCGCCGGCAGGCCTGGGCCGGTATCTTCCACGGCCACCTCGATCGCTTGGCCGGTCCAGGCGACCCCGACCCGGACGGTCCCTCTGGGGGGCGTGAACTTCACGGCGTTGTCGATGAGGTTCGACAGGGCCTCGAAGCAGAGGTCCCGGTCGCCGTGGACGGTGAAAGGCCCCACCGCCGACAGGACGAGCCGGACGCCCCTCTCTTCAGCCTCGGGCTCGAAGAAGTCGACCGCCGCAGCGGCGACCTCCCCGAGGTCGACCGGCGCGAAGGCGGTCCGGCGGCCCTCCTCCATCGCGCCGATCCGAAGCACGGCCGTCACCATCGCGAGTGTCTGGTCGATCCAGGCGAGGCCCTGATCGATCGCCTCGTGCAATTCCGCCACCGTTCGCGCCTGCGCCCGGCTGCGTTCCAGCCGGGCCCGCAGGCGGGTCAACGGCGTCCGCAGGTCGTGGGCGACGGCATCGCCGACGCTGCGGACTTCGCCCATCAGTTGCTCGATCTCGTCGAGCATGCGGTTCACGTTGGCGGCAAGGCGGTCGAACTCATCGCCCCGGCCTCCGACCGGCAGGCGCTTGCCGAGGTTGCCGCGCATCACCTCGGCGAGCGCCACCTCGGTGGCGGCGAACCGCCTGCGGCCCCGGCGGGCGAGGACGAGGCCGCCGATCCCGGAGAGCGCCAGCATCGGCAGTAGCCCGAGGCCGAGCGCCCGCAGCGTCGTGACCCGCACCCGGTCGATGTCGTCGGTGTCGTGGGCGATCACCACCGTGCCGCCGCCGGGCAGCGCCAGGGCCGCGGCCCAGATCTCGTCGGCGAGGCTGCGGCCCCCGACCTCCACCGTGGCGTTCACCCGGTAGGCATCCCCGTCCCGCGGCAGCCCCTTCGGCATCGCATCGAGGTTACCCGCGCGCCGGACGCCGTCCGGAGCGAAGTAGCCGCCATAGTGCCGGGCATGCGGGTCCATGGCGGTCCAGGTGTCGACCCGCAACGCCGTGGCGGCGGGGTCGGCCGCGGCCGCGCGGACTTCCAGCCGCAGGGTCTCGGCGAGTTCCTCCCGCAGGTAGGAGGCCGTCTGCCAGTAGATGAAGGCGAACATCGTCAGGGCGAGAAGCACCGACCACAGGGCGATCCCCACCGCCCACCGCAGGGTGGTCGAGCGCAGGAGGTCAGTCATCGGGCGTGAGGGTGAAACCGACGCCGCGGACGTTCTGGATCAGGGGCGCCTCCCCGGCCGCCTCAAGCTTGCGGCGCAGGCGGCCGAGATGGACGTCGATGAGGTTCGATTTCGGGGTAAAGCGGTAGTTCCAGACCTCCTCGAACAGCATCGCCCGTGTGACGATCCGACCGGGCGCGCGCATCAGATAGGCGAGGAGCTTGAGTTCCCGAGGCAGGAGGTCGAGGTCGCGCGCGCCGCGCCGGCCCGTCCCGGCGATCAGGTCGATCTCCAGGCTTCCGACCCGCAGCAGCGTCTCGCGGGTGTCGACCGGGCGGCGGAGCAACGCCTCGATCCGTGCGGCGAGTTCGCCGAGCGCGAAGGGCTTGGCGAGGTAGTCGTCGCCACCAGCCCGGAGGCCGCGGATGCGCTCGTCGACGTCGCCGAGCGCGCTGAGGACGAGGGCCGGTGTCCGGTCCCCGTCCCGGCGCAGGTCCTGCAGCACGCCGAGCCCGTCCTGGCCGGGCAGCATCCGGTCGAGGATGATCGCGTCCCAGCCGCCCTGCCGCGCCGAGCGAGCGCCGTCCGGCCCGGTCGCGGCCCAGGCGACCTCGTGGCCGCGCCCGCGCAGGTCGTCGCGCACGTCCCCGGCCGTGTCCCCGTCGTCCTCGATCAGCAGCAGCCTCGCCACGTGAACCCGGTCCTCCCGCGTTGCCAGTGTGTCGCATGTCGGCCCTGCGGTCTGCGCGAGGAAGCGACTGTGAACCAGAATTTAGTGGCGCCCCATCGGCTTCGTCCAATTTATTAGAATGACTCTAGCGCGCACCTCGGGCCCTGTTCGGCTGGGCGCGATCCTCAGCGGGCTCCTCCGATGTTGTTCCTGCTACGCCGCTTCCCCGCATCCGCCGCGATCCCCCACCGCTGAGGGAGTCCACACATGCCCCGGAAGCGGCGGCCCCGCCGCCTCATCAACCGTTACGCCCAGAGCCGGCTCTACGACGTCGAGACCCGCACCTATGTCTCCGTCGAGCAACTGCGGGAATGGCGCGGCGAGGGCTTCGAGGTTGTGATCCGCGAGGTCGAGACCGGGCGCTTCGTCAGCGACGAGGTGCTCCCCACCGGCTTCGACGCATGAACCTCATCCGCGGAGCGTCCGGCCCGACCGGTCGGCAAGCTGCCTGTCCATGTCGCTGAACACCGAAGCGTCCGCGCGCCCCGCGGAGGTCTCGGAGGCATCCGAGACCGATGGCTTCGGGCGCGGGGATGCCTCCGCGCCGACTCCGATTGTGAGCCGGAGCCGCGCGCCGCGAGTGCTGCTCATCCTGGCGGTGCTGGCCGCCGTGGCCTTCGCGGGCTGGACCTATCGCGGCCCACTCCTCGCCGGCCTTGGCCTCGCCCCGCCCGCGGTCCCCGAGGCGAAGGCGGACCGTTCCGACGACACCCCGGCGAACCCCGATCTCGTCACCCTCGACGGGGCGGGGCAGACGCGGATCGGCTTGGCCTTCGGCACGGCGGAGACCCGCCGGATCGTGCTCCCGGTGCGGGCGCCGGGCACCGTCGCCTTCGACGAGCGGCGGGTGACGCATCTCAAGCCGCGCACGCAGGGACGTGTACTGAGCCTCGCCGTCCAGCCCGGGGACCGGGTGACGGCGGGGCAGACGCTCGCGACCCTCGATGCCGCCGGCCTCCTCGACGCCCGCAACGGGCTTCAGGCGGCTGAAGCCGCCCTCGGCGAGGCGCGGGCCTCCGAGGCGGTGGCGGCGCTCCAGGTGAAGCGTGGGCTGGAGCAGCTGAAATTCGGGGGCGTGGCGCAAGCCGAGGTCGAGCGGCGGCAGGTCGATCTCGCCAAGGCACAGGCGGCGGTGAAATCTGCGCAGGCGAACGCGGAGATGTACCGGGCGCAGTACCAGCGCCTCGCCCCGGCCGAGGGCGCCGCGCCGGGCACCAGCGCCGTGGTCACGCCGATTGCCGGCGTGGTGACGAGCGTCGGCATCACCCTGGGCGAGGTCGTCGATACCGGGCGCGACGCCTTCACGGTGGCCGATCCCACCCGTGTCGTCGTGCTGGCGAACCTCTACGGGGCCGACATCTCCCGGGTGAAGGCCGGGGATGCGGTCTCGGTGGAGAGCCCGGTGCCCGGCCATCCGCCCTTCGAGTGCCATGTCCGCTCGGTCAACGCCGCCCTCGATCCGGTGACGAACACGGCGCCGGCGCGGATCGAACTCGACAACCCGCAGGATCTCCTGCGCGCCAACCTTTTCGTCTCGGTGACGGTCGGGGCTGATCTCGGTCGCGACGGCGTGACCATCCCGGCGGCGGCCGTGCAGCAGACGGACACCGGCCCCATCGCCTTCGTGCGCACGGCCCCGGACAGGTTCGAGCGGCGGGCCCTGACGCTGGGCATCCAGCGCACCGACTGGGTGGAGGTGCGCCGAGGCGTGGCGGCGGGTGAGAGTGTTGCGACCGCGGGCAGCTTCGGCCTGAAGGCCATCCTGCTGCGCAGCCTTCTCGGCTCGACGGATTGAGCGCCGGCGATGAAGAGCTGGTTCGCCATCCTGGTCCGCCGCCGCTTCCTCGTGCTGATGATCGCGCTGGCCGCGGCGGCGGGCGGCGCCGCTAACCTCGAAGGTCTCTCGATCGACGCGGTGCCGGACATCTCGCCGAAGCAGGTGATGATCCTCACCCTGTCGCCGGGGCTCGGCCCCCTGGAGGTCGAGCGGCTCGTCACCTTTCCTGTCGAGAACGCGATGGCCGGTGCGCCGGGGCTCTCCAACGTCCGCTCGACGTCCCGGGCCGGCGTCTCGGCGGTCTACGTCACCTTCGACGAATCCGTGTCGGTCACAGCGGCGCGGGCGGAGGTGTTCCAGCGCCTGCCCCAGGCCAAGAGCCTGATGCCCGCCGGAGTCGGCGATCCGCAGATGGGTCCGATGGCGACCGGGCTCGGCGAGATCTACCAGTTCGAGCTGCGCGGGCCCGCCTACACGCCGATGCAGCTCAAGCGCATCCTGCAATGGACCATCGCGCCGAAGCTGAAGCTCACCCCCGGAATCGCCGACGTGAACATCTACGGCGGCCAGATGCCGACCGAGGAGGTCCGCGTCTCGGCGGACGCGCTGCGCCGCTACGGCGTGACGCTGGCCCAGGTCTACACGGCGCTCGCTGAGAACAACGCCGCCCGGGGCGGCGCCTACATCGAGCACAACGACCAGCAGGAGACGATCCGCGGCCTCGGCCTCGCCAAGGGCCCGGAGGACATCGCGAACATCGTCGTCGCGACGGGCCCCGGCGGCGTGCCGGTGACGCTCGGCACGCTGGGCACGGTGCAGGAGGCCCCCAAGGTCCGGCTCGGCGCCGTCACCCACGACGCGGAAGGCGAGACCGTCGTCGGCATCGCGATGATGCGCTACGGCGAGAATGCCAGCGCCGTGGTCGCGGAGGTGAAGAAGACGATCGCCGCCCTGCGCCAGCAACTGCCGCCGGGGGTCGAGATCGTCCCGTTCTACGACCGCAGCGCGCTGGTGGACCGCACCATCCGCACGGTGGAGCACAACCTCCTCGAGGGGGCGGTGCTGGTGATCGTGGTGCTGCTCCTACTGCTCGGCAACCTGCGCGCAGGGCTGATCGTCGCCGCCGCGATCCCGCTCTCGATGCTGATGGCGTTTGCCGGGATGCGGCTGCTCGGCCTGTCGGGCAATCTGATGAGCCTCGGGGCGATCGATTTCGGGCTGATCGTCGACGGCGCGGTGGTGATGATCGAGAACGTGCTCCGCGCCCGGGGCGAGCACCCGGACCGCCCGGCCCACGACGTGATCCGCGACGCCGCCGCCGAGGTGGCCCGCCCGGTGATCTTCGCGGTGGCGATCATCATCATCGTGTACGTCCCGATCCTCGCGCTGGAAGGCGTGGCCGGCAAGATGTTCGCCCCGATGGCGCTCACGGTGATCCTGGCGCTCGCCTCGTCGCTCGTCGTCACCCTGATCCTGATGCCGGCGCTCGCGGCGCTCTTTCTCGCCGGGCGCGGTGTCAATGAGCGCGAGACGCGTCTCGTCCACGCGGTGCGGGGTGTCTACACGCCGGTGCTGCGCTGGGCCGAGCGGCACGCGCTCGCCACCGTGCTCACGACGGTCGCCCTGTTCGCCGGCTCCTGCGCGATGGCCACGCGGCTCGGGGGCGAGTTCCTGCCGAAGCTGTCGGAGGGCTCGATCGTCATCACCTCCGAGAAGCTGCCCGGCATCGCGCTGAACGCCTCGCTCGCCACCGTGACCCGCATCGAGCGGGTGCTGAAATCCTTCCCCGAGGTGAAGCGGATCGTCTCCCTCACCGGCAGCGCCGAGATCCCGACCGACCCGATGGGCGTCGAATCGACCGACAGCTTCATCACCCTGACCGACCCCTCGACCTGGAGGACCGCCGACAGCCAGGAAGGGCTCGTCGCGGCCTTCGATAAGCGCCTCCGGGAGGAGGTGCCGGGCGTCGCCTACAGCTTCTCGCAGCCGATCCAGATGCGGATGGACGACCTCTTGGAGGGCGTGCGCGGCGACGTCGCGATCAACCTCTACGGCGACGACCTGAAGGTCCTGAAGGACACGGCCGATTCCATCGTGCGGGTGGTCTCAGGCATTCAGGGCGCGGCGGACGTGAAGGCCGAGGCGCAGGCCGGGATGCCGGCGCTCTCGATCCGGGTCGACCGGGTCAAGGCCGCCCGCTACGGGATCAACGTCTCGGACGTGCTCGACGTGGTCGAGAGCATCGGCGGGCGCCCCGCCGGCATGGTCTACGGCGACGACAATTCCATCACCGACATCGTGGTCCGGCTCGACCCGGCCGACCGCAGCGACATCGAGCGCATCCGCGCCCTGCCGGTGGGGCGGCCGCGCAAGGAGACCGGTCCCGCCATGACGGTGCCGCTCGCGATGGTGGCCTCGGTGGAGGTCACCTCCGGCCCGGCCCAGATCAGCCGCGAGCGGCTGCAGCGGCGGATCTCGATCCAGGCCAACGTCCGCGGCCGCGACGTGCAGAGCTTCGTGGACGCCGCGCAGAAGGCCGTGTCCGATCAGGTCAAGCTGCCGCCCCGCTACGCGCTGCAATGGAGCGGCCAGTACCAGAACCTGCAGGAGGCTACCGCCCGCCTCTCGGTGGTGGTGCCGGCGGCGCTGGCGGGGATCCTCGTCCTCCTCGTCGTGATGTTCGGCGACATCCGCCGCGCCGGGCTGATCTTCCTCAACGTGCCGATGGCCGCGACGGGGGGCATCCTTGCCCTCTCTGTGCGCGACATGCCGTTCTCGATCTCGGCGGCGATCGGCTTCATCGCGACCTTCGGCATCGCGATCCTGAACGGCGTGGTGCTGACGAGCACCATCCGCGACCTCGAAGCTTCCGGCCTGGACCCGCGGGAGGCGGCCACCCGGGCGGCCGAGAGGCGCCTGCGCCCGGTGATGATGACGGCCCTTGTCGCAGCGCTCGGCTTCCTGCCGATGGCGCTCTCGACCAGCGCGGGTGCGGAAGTGCAGCGCCCGCTCGCCACGGTGGTGATCGGCGGCCTGATCACCGCGACGCTGCTGACGCTCGTCGTTCTTCCCGCCGTCTATCCGGTGATCGCAACGTTGCGCCTGCCCTTCGGCAGGGTGAGCAAGCGACGGCATTCGAAGCCCCGCCAGCGGATGCAGCAGGGGACCGGTCGATGAGCGCACTCACGGCGACGGCTGCGTTCGCCGTGGGGCGAGAGTACCGACGTTGCTCGCGACATAAACTGCTCGAGTTTACGAGTTCGCCGCGTTGAACTGCTTCGAACAGGGAATCTCAGGTACAGTCGCCGCCGACTTCGATGCCTACCGACCGTGCGCGGCCGGTCGCAGATGACCGCTTTGGGCGAAAGCTTGGCCGCGATCCGGGCGGCCGGCATGGGTCGCCAGCGGAACGTCCGCATATGCCCCCATCTTCATAGCCTCGGTTCGGGTGTCTCCTTGACCTGACCGGTATTTTGGACCGAGCCGATTGAGAGACTACTGCATGGTGGCGGCCATGGAGAGCCGGAAGGCCAGATCTGGGAAGCTGACAGGCGCAGGTGGCCGATAGCCAATCGACGAATGCGGTCGGACGCGGTTGTAGGTAGATTGTCATCGACCAATCACGATCTGCGCCTCCTTCAGCGAGCAGAAGATCTCTTGGCGTAGGCACTCGTCGCGCAGCCTACCGTTGAAGCTCTCACAGTACACGCTCTCCCACGGCGAGCCGGGTGCGATGTACTGAATCTGTGGCCCCGTCTTGGCGACCCATTTGCGCAGCGCCTTCGAGATCAGCTCGGGGCCGTTATCGCAGCGGATGTGCTCCGGGAGGCCGTGCAGGCACATCGCATCGGCCAGCGTCTCGATCACACCTACGCTGTTGATGCGTCGGGCCACCTTCAGCGCCAGGCATGTCCGACTGTGCTCATCGATCAGCGTCAGGACGCGCAAGCTGCGCCCGTCATGTGTCTGCGCCTGCACGAAGTCGAAGCTCCCCACATGGCTGCGGCGGAGCGGCCGCAGTCGCACGCATGAGCCGTCGGTCAGCCAGATACGGCTGCGCGGCCGGTGCTCCCGGGGGACCTTCAGCCCCTCGCGAGGCCAGATGCCCTCGTCCTGAGGTTCTCGAAGGATGAACCCGATCCTTGCCCACCGGCCAGCCGTTTGCCTGCAGCAGCGCGGTGAAACGGCGGTATCTGTCGCGCCGTACTCGGACGCCAGGGCCATGATGGCGCGGGTCAGCGCATCCGCGTCGGCCGGCAGTGTGGGCACGTAGCGTGGGCACGTAGGGCTGCGTGCCCCGGTGCAGGCCGACGATCCGGCAGGCGTGACGTTCGGAAGAGGCCGTACTTCTCCCGGATGCCATCGACCGCCTGCCGGAGCCGCTCGGGGGCTACAAGTTTCCCGAGGCGACGTCCGCCAGTACCTGCTTTTCCAAAGACAGGTCCGCCACGAGCCGCCGTAACCGAGCGTTCTCGCGCTCCAACTGCTTCATTTTCCTGGCTTGGTCGACTTGGAGGCCGCCGTACTCCTTGCGCCAGCGTGAGTCGCTCTGCTCAGAGATCTCCGCCTCCTCGCACGCCAGCGCCAAGCTTTTGCCTTGTGCCGTCTGCACCTCGATCTGGCGCAGCTTCAGCACGACCTGCTGCCCGCTCGTCTTCTGACCTCGCCGCAGGTCCGACGCCTTCGGTCCTGGCTGATCCTCTCAATCAGCCCGGTCCAAAGCCAGCCGGTCAGGTCACGAGACACCACCCATACTCGATGTGAGAAGATACTGGCCGACGCGCTCGGCGAGCATCTCGCGCTCGCCTATCAGCGTACCATCGGCAGTCGCGAGCCAAAACTCGCCGAGGTCGGCCTCTGACCAACTTGGCTACGCCGGCCCGGCCGATCGCGCGGAGCAGTACTCGGCGTTCTTCTGGGGCAAGATCGAGCCGGTCATCGGGATGCGACTCGCCCTCTCACGCTGACTGTCGGTGGGCGGATCTGAACTCCCAATCACTATAGTCATGTGTCCGGCAGCGAGCATGACCGCTGCCGCATGGGTCCTCGCCCCGGCTGCGCTATCAGAATGACTCTCGAAGAAATCGGCCTTGGTGATGATAGCGAGCAACGGGTTCGCCCTCGCGCGCGGGCACATCGTCAATCTACATCCGGTACAAGCCGTTTCGAAATGTAGGGCGCAACGTGGGCCGGCTACTGCAACCCCGTCAGAAGACTCAGTTAAATCAACGATTAAATTCAAGTACGTGGCGGAGAGGGGGGGATTCGAACCCCCGATGCCCTTGCAGGCATGCCGCATTTCGAGTGCGGTGCATTCAACCGCTCTGCCACCTCTCCGCAAGGTGCCTCGATGAGACGGGCGGTGCGTAGCACGCGTGGTCCCGCTTCACAAGCGAGACGTCGCGCGGCGCCGGATCAGACCACCACGGTGATCGCCTGCGCCGCGCGGGTCAGGCCGGTGTAGAGCCAGCGCGCCCGGTGCTCGCGGAACGCGTAGGATTCGTCGAACAGCGTGACCCGATCCCACTGCGACCCTTGAGCCTTGTGCACCGTCAGCGCGTAGCCGTAGGTGAACTCGTCCGTCTCGCGCCGCAGGAACAGCGGGATCTCCTCGTCCGTGCCGGAGATCATCGCGCGCAGCACCTTGATGTCGGTGGGCTTCCGGCGGAGCGCCGGGTCGTCCTCCGGCACCACGTCGAGGCGGATCAGGTCCGGACGCGGCGGCGCGCGCAGGGCCTGCACGGTCCAGGTCGAGCCGTTGAGCAGGCCCTTCACCCGGTCGTTGCGCAGGCAGACCAGCTTCTCGCCGATCGCCGGCATCGGGTCCGTGTGGCCGGCGAGCTCCCGCAGCCGTGCATTGTAGAGGCGGCGGGTCTTGTTCAAGCCGACCAGCACCTGATCGCACTCGAGCACCTCGGCCGGATCCAGGGCGCGGCGCGACACGATCCGGCTCTGCCCGTAGCTGCCGAGCTCCAGCCGGCCGCCCTCGCGCACGGTCATGGCCATGCGGACGATCGGGTCGTCCTTGGCCTGCCGGTGCACCTCGGTGAGCATCACGTCGGGCTCGGCCTCGGTGAAGAAGCCGCCGCCGCGCACCGGCGGCAGCTGCGCCGGGTCGCCCAGGACGAGGACCGGCCGCTCGAAGGACAAGAGATCGTTGCCGAGGTCGGAATCGACCATCGAGCACTCGTCGATGATGATCAGGTCCGCCTTGGCGGCCGGGCCCGAGCGGTTCAGCGTGAAGGTCGGCCCGCCCTCCTCCGCCTCCTTGGTGCGGTAGATCAGCGAGTGGATCGTGGCGGCGTCGTAGCAGCCCTTCTGGCGCATCACCGAGGCCGCCTTGCCGGTGAAGGCCCCGTAGACCACCGTGCCGTCGACATCCTCGGCGATCCGGCGGGCGAGCGTCGTCTTGCCGGTGCCGGCATAGCCGAACAGCCGGAACACCTGCGATCCCCCGTCCCGCCGCCACGCGGCGATCGCCTTCAGCGCCGCGTCCTGCTGCGGCGCGTAGGCGGCCGGCAGACCCGCACTCACGGCCAGCGCACGGTCGGCGGCATCGAGGAGAGGATGGAGGCGACGTTGCCGCCCGTCTTCAGGCCGAAGATCGTGCCCCGGTCGTAGAGCAGGTTGAACTCCACGTAGCGGCCCCGCCGCACCTGCTGCTCGTGGCGGTCCGCCTCGGTCCAGGGCGTGCCGAGATTGTCGCGCACGATCTTCGGGTAGGCCTCCAGGAAGGCCCGGCCCACGTCGCGGGTGTAGGCGAGGTCGGCCTGCGGCGTCCCGCTCCAGAGGTAATCGTAGAAGATCCCGCCGATGCCGCGCGGCTCGTTCCGGTGCTTGAGGTGGAAATACTCGTCGCACCACGCCTTGTAGCGGGCGTGGTCGATGCCGTGCGCCGCGCAGGCCCGCGCCAGGCAGGCGTGGAAGTGGCGGCTGTCCGGATCGTCCTGCGTGCGGCGCCGGTCGAGCACCGGCGTCAGGTCGGCCCCGCCCCCGAACCACGCCCGCGTCGTCGCGACGAACCGGGTGTTCATGTGCACCGTCGGCACGTGCGGGTTCCACGGATGGGCGATCAGCGAGATGCCGGTGGCGAAGAAGCGCGGATCCTCGGCGGCGCCGGGCATCTGGGCGCGGAATTCCGGCGCGAACTCGCCGTGCACCGTCGAGATGTGCACGCCGGCCTTCTCGAAGACGCGGCCCCGCAGCATCGCCATGACGCCGCCGCCGCCCGGCCGCCCGGTATGGTCGGTCCGGTTCCACGGGGTCTTCTCGAACGTCCCGGGGCCCTCGGGCGCGTCGGGGTGGAACGGGCCCGCCGCCTCCGCCTCGAGGGTCTCCAGAGCGGCGACGATCCGGTCGCGCAGCGTCTCGAACCACGCCGCGGCCTCGGACTTCATGGCCGTCACGTCGGCCTCGGAGGGAGGCGCAGCCAGGGCTGCGCGCGCGTCGTCCGGCATCGTCATGACACAGGCTTTTCCACCCTGCCGGGCGCACGTCAATGCGGTCGCGGCCCCGCACGGGCGCGCAGGGCTCGCGCGCAGGGCTCCCGCGCCGGTGTCCCGACCGGCGACAACGCCCCTACGCGGCCCCTACGCGGCCCCTACGCGAGCGCCGGCCGCTCGCCGACGGGCTTGAGCAGCCCCGTGGCGGTCGCCACCAGCTCCCCGGCCTCGTCGCGGATCTCGGCCTCGCAGAAGATCACCGACCGCCCCGCCCGGGTGACCCGTCCCTCGGCGGTCAGGACGCCGCGGCCGGGGGCGAGGAAACGGGTCTGCATGTCGAGGGTCACCACGGGGCGCCCCGCCCGCAGCCGCGCCGCCGTCCCCAGGGCGACGTCGAGCAGGGTGCAGAGCGCGCCGCCATGGGCGATGCCGAGGTTGTTGGCGTGCTCCGGCCGCAGGGCGAGGCGCAGCCGCGTCCGGCCCGCGCGCACGTCGAGCGCCTCGATCCCGCAGTGATCCACGAACGGGATGATGGCGCCGAAGACGGTGCCCGTCTCCGAGCGCTGATCCACTTGCTGATCCACTTGGTGATCCCCTTGCTGGTCCACGCCGATCGCCCCGGATCCTGCCCCGCCCGGATCCTTATCGCCCGGCCGCCTCCGAGGCCATGACCGGTCCGCGGCAGATCACGTGACAGTCCGGCCGAAACGTTCGTCCCGTCCCGAAGGCTCACGGGACATCGCGGCGGGCCGCCGCGTGAAGTTCTGCGCCTCTCATCAGACCGGAGACGGATCTTCGCAGAGGAAGCCCGCGGCGAGATCGCGGCGGAAGGCATAACCGGCGCCCGTCCGCGTCGCCCGGTCTCGTCCAACTTCGGCTCCGGGGTGTCGGTTTGCTCGACGGTCGATTTCAGCTCGACCCACGGTTTGAATAATATGCGTGTTCATGGCGGGGGCATTGTGTAGGGAAATGCTCGACGACGACTTGATTTTGCTGCACAGACGTTAGAACCGTCTCACGACGGTCGGATAGAGGGAATCATCGATGGACGACAACGCCACTGAGCAGCAGCAGACCTTTATCGAGCAGGCGTCCGACATCGTCTCGGCGTATGTCTCGAACAATTCCGTGCCGATCAGCGAATTGCCCGGTCTGCTCGCCGGCGTTCACGCCGCGCTGACGAAGCTGTCCGCCCCCACGGCGACGGTCACCGAGGCGGCCGACAAGCCGACGCCGGCCCAGATCCGCAAGTCGGTGACGCCGGACGCCCTGATCTCGTTCATCGACGGCAAGCCGTACAAGACGCTCAAGCGGCACCTGTCGCGCAACGGCCTGACGATCGAGCAGTATCGCGAGCGCTTCGGGCTGCCGCGCGACTATCCGTCGACGGCCGCGAGCTACTCGGCCCAGCGCTCGGAACTCGCCCGCAGCCTCGGCCTCGGCCAGCAGCGCCGCAAGTCCGCCGCCCCGGCGCCCGAGCCCGAGCCCGTCGCGGAAGTGGCCGAGAAGCCGAAGCGCGCCAGCCGCACCCGCAAGGCCAAGGAGACGGCCTGAGCCCGGCCTGAGCCCGGCAACGCCCGGGCTCGTGGTTACCGGCCGGCGCGCGACCCGCGCGCCGGTCCGTTACGCGAAATCGGCGAGGTCGTCGGCCACGTCGCCCGCGGCGATCTCCGTCTCGGCCTTGTGCCGCTCGACCGCCTCGGCCTCCGCCCCGATCTCCGGCCCGACCTCTGCCTCGGTCATGCCGGGCCGCGGGCCCGGCCCCTCGGGCGCCGGCGCTGTCTCCGGCCGCGCCTGGCCGGCCTCCCCTTCGGAGGCTCGATCCGTCACCCGCCCCGCCATGCTGCGCGCTCCCCGATCCGCCGACGGGAGAGCAAAGCGCGGACGGCCCGGCGCGTTCCGCGCGCGCCGCATCACGACGGCGCCGCGCGCGACGGAGCCGATCCCGCGGTGATCGCGATCTGCGGGATGGCGCCGCGTTTGAGCCTCAGGAGCGCGACGCGCCGTGTCGAGAGGCGTCGCCACGCGTTGAACCGCCGGACATGCATGCGCCGGACATGCCGATCGGGAGCGGGATTTGGGCAATCGCTACGGGCTGGAGATCCGCGCCGCCGCGGGGCCGGACGCCGCGGGTCTCGCGGCGCTGCTCAGCGAGGTCGGGGTCGCGGTCGGCGCCGCGGACCTCGCGGCCCGGCTCGAGGCCCTGCAGCGGGAAGGCGGCATCGCCCTCGTCGCCGTGGAATGGGGGCCGCCGAGTGGCCTCATCGCCGTCGCCCCCGTGCGGACGCTGGACGCGCCGCGGCCCTTCGGCCTGATCACCGGCCTCGCGGTCGCCGCCGAGTCGCGCCGCCGGGGCATCGGTCGGGTCCTGCTGAAGGCGGCCGGCCGGGCGGCGCGGCAGGCGGGCTGCGACCGGCTGCTCCTGGCCGCGGGGCCGGACCAGGCCGCCCTGCGCGCCTTCTGCGCCGCCGCCGGCTTCGCCGACGAAGGGACCGTGCTCGCGCGGCCGCTGCTGAAGCGGGGCACCGGAGACGGCTGAGATCCGCGACATCCTGGCCGAAGCCGGCGGGGCTCACCGGGCGTTACCCCCGGAGAGTGGAGCCCCCCGATGACGCTGCGATCCGAGACCCCGCCACCGCCCGCGAACCTGCCCTGCGATCCGCCGCCGGATTCCGAGGCGCCGACCGCCGCGCAGCTCAAGGGCGACATCGACAGCGGCCGCACCGCCGACAAGACCCCGCACATGGATATCGGCGCGGCCCCGCTCGGGACCTGCGAGGAGGCCGGCGGGACGCCGCCGACGCCCCGGGAGGTCCGGATCGCCCGGCAGAACGAGCGGGCGCCCTCGGAGCGGGCGGCCAAGGGTTACCCGCACCAGCGGCAGCCCTGGGTCCTGCCGCTCTACGCCGGCATCATCGTCGCGGCCGCCGTGGGGCTCGGCCTCGTGCTCTGGCTGACGCGCTGACGGATGCGCTGACGGTCCGGCCGGGGCGGGACCGCGCCGGTGCCATCCTGGCGCAGGACGGCACGGTCGCCGCGGAGGCGGTTTAAAGGTCGATTCACGTCGATGCGGTTAGCGTGACCTTACTGCAGTCTTGCGTAACCGATCCTCCATGCCCCCTTCCGTCGATGCTCCGCCGGACCTGTCCGGGCTCCTCGAACTGTCACGCATCGAGAATCTCGATCTCAAGCCGGTGATCCTCCGGGTTCAGACGGACCTGTTCGTCCGGGCCGCGGCCCGGGACCGGACCGAGATCGAGATCTTCGAGTCCCTGGCCTGCGGACTCATCCCGACGGTGGACGAGGAGACGGCCCGGGTCGTGGCCCGCAAGCTGGCCCCCTGCCCCGAGACGCCGCCCGCGGTGCTGGAGGCGCTCGCCCTGCGCGGCGGCGGTGCCCGCGATGCGGTGGTGGAGCTGGCCCCGACCCTGAGCCACCGCCTGATCGAGGCGGCCCTGGCCGAGGGGTCGGACATCGCCGCCCGCATCGCCGCCCGGGCCGGGCTGAGCCGGGAGGCGGTGGACGAACTCTCCCGCGAGGGCCGCCCCAAGATCGACCGCGCGCTGGCGGCCAATCTCGGCCACACCCTGCGGGGCGCGGCCCTGTCGCGGCTCGTGGACCGCGGCCGCACCGCCCCCGACCTCGCCCGGCTGCTGCTGGTCCGGCCCGACGTTTCGGCCGCCGACCTCGTGCCCCTGTACCTGCACGCCGACCCGATGCGCCGCACGGTGATCGGCCGGGCCGTCGAGGCGACCGCCGCCCTGCGCCCCTGCCCGCCGCCGCCCCGCGGCCTCGGCGAGACCCTGACCGGCCTGTCCGCCGCTCGCGACGTTCCCGCCTTCATGGCGGCGCTGGCCGACGGGCTCGGCCTGCCCCGCGATTTCCTGACCGTGGTCGCCGACGCGGGCACCCGCTACGACCTCCTGACCCTCGGCCTGCGGGCCGCCGGCCTGCACGAGGAGGAGGCGGTCTACATCTTCCTGACCCTCAACCAGGGGGTGGCGCGCTCGGCCGAGCGCGTCGCCGATCTGGTCCGGCTGTTCCGCACCGTGAGCCGTCCGGCCTCGCGGGACCTGATCGCCGCGATCCTCGACCGGCCGCTCGCCGAGCGCGGTCGGAGCGAGGCCCATCAGCCGGCACACGGCCCGGAGGCCAAGCTGCGCCAGGGCGCCGAGCGCGTCGCCGCGCAGCGGCCGCCCCTGCCGGCGCGGGCCCGGACGGCGAGCGGCGGGGAGCCGGGCTGACCGGCCGGCCGTCAGCGCGGGCCGGTCCGGGGATCGCTCTGCGGATCACTCTCCGGATCGGCGCCCCGCCAAGCGGGCTGCCGGTCCGTCTCCTGCAGGGTGTCGTTCGAGGGCGCCTCCGCGGCGCGGCGGCTCAGCTCCGCCATCAGGCCGCGGGCCAGCACGGCGCGGACCGCCCGCTCCCGGGTCTCGGGCGGGACCGCCTCCAGGGCGGCCGGCACGACCGCCTGGGCGCTCGGGACCGCCCCGGCGAGCCTGCGGGCCTCCGCGGCCGGGTCCGCTCCGGTGCGAAGCATGGCGAAGTAGGAGAGCACACCGATCACCAGCGCGGCGCGCAGCAGGACGGTCATGGAACGGTTTCTCCGCTCGAGATCGCGCGAAGCATTCGACGGATTTCGTGAACCGGGCCTCTACCGACCCGAGCTTTCCCGCACGATGGTGAATGAAGCTTGTTCGCGATCGGCTGGTTACCTCGCGGAAAGCATCCCGACCATTCGGACAAGTCCCGCAACACTCGTTTAAGCCGGCTCTGCGACCGTCCGGTAGTCGTTCGAAGTCGAACCGGAGGCGCGACGGATGCGGGAACGCAGCCAGCGCGACGCGTGCCAACCTTGACCATCAAGACTGTCCTGACGTCGCTGATCGACGACCGGCTCGCGGGCCTCGTCCACGAATCCGCGGCCGACAACCCGGCCGCCCGCGCGCGCCACCAGCGCTTCCTGGTGTCGCGGCTGGCGACCGGCGCCGTGATGATGGCCGGGCTGCCGCCCTACCTGCTGTGGCGCGGGGTGCCGTCGGGCTTCGAGGTCCTGGCGATCGCGAGCCTGCTGCTGCCGGTCTTCGCCGCCGTCCTCCTCACCCGCACCGGCTCCCTCTGGGTCGCCCACGCGGTCTCGTCGGCGGGCCTGACCGGCCTCGTCGTCGCCCTGGCGGGCGTCACCGGCGGCGTCACCTCGCCCGCCGCGGTCTGGCTCGTGGCGATCCCCCTGGAGGCGCTGGTCTCCGGCTCGCTCCGCGCGACGATCGCGGCCGCCGCGATGGCGGTCCTCGGCGTCCTGACCGTGGTGGCCCTCGGCGCCTGGGCCGGCTCCCTGCCGGTCATGGACATCTCGGCCGCGATCGCCCTGCCGGCCTTCGCCATCACGGCGATCGGCCACGTCGCGGCCCAGGCCCTGGAGCACATGCGCAACGAGGGCGTCTGGCGCGAGCGACTGCGCGACAACGAGGCCCGCGACCGGCTGCTGCTCTCGGCGATCGACGACCTCGTGACCTGGCACGACCGCAACGGCCGCGTGCTGGAGGCCTCGGTCTCGGCCGTCCGGCTCCTGGGCAGCGACCCGGCCCGCCTGCGCGGCCACGGCCTGCTGGAGCGCGTCCACGTCGCCGACCGCCCGGCCTTCCTCAAGGCGGTGAGCGACGTCGCCGCGACCGGACGGCCCGCGACCCTGCCCCTGCGCCTGCACGTCGAGCCCGAGACCGGCCGCGCCGACGGCGCGAGCCTGATCTACGCCGAGATGCGCGCCCACCGGATCGAGCACGGCGCGCACGACGCCGCCACGGCGGTCGTGGCGGTCACCCGCGACATGACCGAGCACCACCGGCACGCCGTCGAGCTGGAGCGCGCCCGCGCCGAGGCCGAGCGGGCCGACGCGATCAAGGGCCGGTTCCTGGCCAACGTCACCCACGAGCTGCGCACGCCGCTCAACGCGATCATCGGCTTCTCCGAGGTCCTCGCCGGCGAAGGCGCCGTCAGCCTCGGACCGGTCCAGGCGCGGGAATATGCCGGCATCATCGGCGCCTCCGGCCACCACCTGCTCGGCGTCGTCAACACTCTGCTCGACATGAGCCGGATCCAGAGCGGCAACTTCGACTGCGCCCCCGAGGCGTTCGACATCGCGGACCTGCTCCGGGCCTGCTGCGACATGATGCGCCTGAAGGCCGACGCCGCCGGCGTCGTCGTCACCGCCGCCCCGTCGGGACCGGTGGAGATCACGGCCGATCCCGCCGCCTGCCGGCAGGTGCTGATCAACCTCATCTCGAACGCCGTGAAGTTCACCCCGGCGGGCGGCCGCATCGACCTGTCCCTGCGGCGCGGCGTCGGCACCCTGGACATCGTCGTGGCCGATACGGGCGTCGGCATCGGCGCGGACGACCTGCCCAAGCTCGGCACACCGTTCTTCCAGGCCGGGAGCGGCGGCTACAAGCGCCAGCACGAGGGCACCGGCCTCGGCCTGTCGGTGGTCCAGGGCCTCGTCGGCCTCCACGGCGGCTCCCTGCTGATCGAGAGCGCGCCCCAGGCCGGGACGGTGGTGACCGTCACCTTGCCCCTCGTCTGCCAGGCCCCCGCGGCCGCCCACGGCCCGGCCCCGATCCGCACGGCCGTGCGCGGCGCCCCGGCGCCCCGCCGCGTGGTGCGCCTGCCGCTCGGCCTGTTCGACGCGGAGCCGGGCCTCGCCGCGGCCCCGGCCGACCCGGTCCTGCGCCGCACCGGCTGACCCGAAGATCCCCGGAAGGAGACATGATGTCAGGCTACCGCGAGATCACCGTACCGGGCGAACCCGGCCGCGCGCGCCGCGCCGCGCCGCGCCACCCCGCGGTCCAGGGCGACTGGCGCGCCGTCCTCGTCGGCGCGCTGAAGGCGACGGGCGCCACCTGCCGGACCAGCCCGGGCGCCGTTCTCGGCAGCCTCGTCGCCCTCGGCGCGGCGGGCTTCGTCTGCGTCAACGCCCTCGGCTACCAGACCGGGCGCCACCCGGCGCCGATCCTGCCGAAGCTCGCCCAGAAGGCGCCCGCCCCCCGCGAGGCGGCGCCGGCCGCCAGGGAGGCCCTCCGGGAACCCGCGCGGGATCCGGTGCGGGTCATCGAGGCCGACCGCGCCGCCGCGCCGGTCCCCGCCAAGCCGGCGGCCCGGGACGCGATCGGCGAGCTGATCCGGTCCGAGGAGACCACCGCCTCGGTCACCCCGAAGGCGTCGCCGGTTCGGCCGGCCGCCAAGCCGGCCGCGAAGGAGACGGACGCCAAGGCGGCAAAGTCCGAGAAGGACGGCGATCCGGTGCTGCGCGCCCAGAAGGCGCTGTCGAAGCTCGGCTACGCGGTGAAGCCCGACGGCGCGATGGGCCCCGGCACCCGCGCGGCGATCGAGAAGTTCGAGCGCGGCGCCAAGCTGCCGGTGACTGGAGAGGCGACGGGCCGGACCCTGCGCGAGCTGATGGCGCGGGCGGGCCACGGCTAGCGGGACGGAAGCGGCGCCCGCTCCGCGGAAGCGGTGCGGGTGCCGGTCGTCGTGAGAGCGCGTCCCTCAGTACTGCGTGCCGGTGAACCGGCAGATCGTCTTGCAGCGCGGGCCGCCATTGGCCTGCCAGGACTTCGCGTGGCCGATCGATCCGGTCATGTCCTGCGTGGGATTACCGCCGGGCCGGTGCACGACGATGTTGCAGGCATCGCTCGGCGTCCGCTGGTAGCGCGGGCAGGACGCGGAGTCGCGGTGGCCCAGTAAATCCATGAGCGTCTCCGGACGGGCGTGGGCCGACGGCACAGCAAAGCACAGGCAGGCGACGATCAGCGTCGCGAGCGAGGTCATTCTCCGCATCGGATTGCTCCTCAAATCATCGTGGCATGCGAATTCGGGCGCCCTTTGCTCAGTTAGGCAGCAGAAAATACTATAGATGTGCGCTGCCGCACATCGTTCAGTTCTTTTTTAATCCCGAAGAATACTGGATTTTTTGACGGATTATTCGCCGCGCTGAGTCGTTTGCTCTAGAGGTGCGGCGTCGCGCATCCGCGCTTGCCCGTGCCGGCGCTTTCACGCATGGCGGGGCTTGCGCCGCTCACAACCGGCCGGGTTTCAGGGGCAGACCGCCGCGCCGGATCGCCCGCCCGCGGCGCGGGCCGCGCGATTCACAGGGCTACAGACGCATGCGCCTGCGCTCCGATTTCTGGGTCTCGGCCCATCTGCGGCGCCTGGACGTCGCGGGCATCCCGGCGGTGCTGCGCCGGCGCGGATCCGCGGAGGCGGGCGCGATCTTCGTGAAGGTCGATCGGCTCGACGGCAGCGCCGACCTCTACGGACCGGCGCCGCAAGCGCTGTTCGAGGCCGAGGAGAGCGGCGACCGCCGCTTCGCCGCGATCGTCACCGGCGGCAGCCCGCTCGACGTGGAGGAGCGCCTGACCAAGGAGATCCGGTTCGATTCCGATCTCTGGATCGTCGAGATCGACGACCGCCAGGGGCGGCATTTTCTGGATCTGGCGGAGTGATACCGTTTCCGGTTGGAGCCCTCGCCACCGTCTTTGCGGGCGCAGCGACGCAATCCAGCGGCGCCACGCCGACCGATGGCGCGCCGCCCCGGGTCACTTCGCTCCGCTCGTGATGACGGAGCGAAGCGAGGGCAGCGCCCGTCAGCCCTCGATGATGCGCTCGTCGAGCTTGCGGTCGACGGTCTCGACGGTGCGGTCGATCTCGGCGTTCGGCTCGCCGAGCTGGTGCGAGATGAGCTTCACCAGCAGGTCGACCCGCTCGATGTAGGGCGCGCCGTTCGCCACGGCCCGCGCGGCCGAGGACGGCTTCAGCAGGCTCTCGGCGGCCTTGGCGTACTTCTCGAACGGCACCTGATCGGCCGGGTCGGCGCCGAGCTTCCGGGCGATACCGTCGACGTGGTCGTAGATCGCCCGCGAGCGCGCCAGGTCGCCGTGGACGGCGTCGTGGATGGATTGCGGCTCGCCCGGGGTGATGCAGCGGTAATTGCCGGTGAGCAGCATCGACCACTTGGCCAGCGGCACGAACAGCGAGTCGAACACCTTGAGCTTCACCGGCACGTCGTGCCCGTCGAGGCGCACGGCGTCGATGTCGGCCTCCAGCTCCCGGAGCAGCCGGTTATGGGCCTCGTCCGCGAAGGTCGCGGCCTTGAAGTTCGTCGGCAGGCCGACGTGGAGGACGTTCGCCTCCTCCTCCGGCGGCCGGAAGGCCTGCGGATCGGGGGAGCAGAGCGACACCAGACCCGGCTCGAACCGGTCCCACACGCCGGCATTGGTGTAGGCGTCCTCGAGGTCCATGGCGGCGAGCGCCGGGATCCGCTTGAGGTAGGGCAGCGGCGGCATGTTCATGATCGACAGGCACGGCAGCTTCGCCGCCGCGATCTTGATCATGAGGACGCGGATCGTGTGGTTGTTGTACTGCGGCTCCTGCATGGCGAGGCCGACGAGGTCGTAGCGCGACACGTCGACGTCCTCCGGCGGCATCGCGTCGACCTTGCCGGGCAGATCGCGCGAGTGAATCGCGCGGTGCTCCTTCTCGTCGCGCAGCTTGATGCGGACCTCGGTCCCCTCGCGGTTGATCAGGTCCGCGGTCTTCCGCCGGCACACCAGGGTCACGTTGTGACCGGCCATTAGGAGCTTGGTGCCCAGGAGCGAGCCGTAGGAGGCCCCCAGGATCAGGATGTTCTTGGCCACGTCGGTCCTCCCCAGCATTGAGACTTGCTGTGTGTTGTCTGGCTGCTGGGAACAGCGCGTCCACGCCACGGCCCCAAGCGCACGTGCGATGGATGGCAGCCGGGCGAGCGGAAGGCAAGCCTTCTGGTATACCTAATCCCAAACCCTTTGTGAGGCCCTGCCGGTGACAGGCGGGGCGATCCCTATCCTCCGCACCCGGGATCTCCACAGGGTGGCGCCTCCGGGACATCGCGCGGGACCCTCTCGGGACCGCGGACGACAACCGCCCCGCCGCGGGCCCTAGCCCCAGAGGTCCGGCATCGGCGGGTGCATCAGGCTGCCCTCGTAGCGCAGCGGCGGGTCACGGTCCCGGGCCAGCAGCAACGGCCCGTCGAGGTCGACGAACTCCGCGTCGTTGGCGAGCAGGGCCGCCGGCGCCATGCCCAGCGAGGTGCCGAGCATGCAGCCGACCATGATCGAGAGCCCCCGGGCCCGCGCCTCGCGGGCGAGGAGCACCGCCTCGGTCAGGCCGCCGGTCTTGTCGAGCTTGATGTTGATCGCGTCGTAGCGCCCGGCCAGCGCGTCGAGGCCGGCGCGGTCGTGAAGGCTCTCGTCGGCGCAGACCGGCACCGGGTGGGGGATCTCGGCGAGCAGGGCGTCGGCGTCGGCCGGCAGCGGCTGCTCGATCAGCGCGACGCCCGCTCGCAGGCAGGCCGCGAGGTTGGCCTCCACGTTCTCGGGCCGCCACGCCTCGTTGGCGTCGACGATCAGCCGCGATTCCGGCGCGCCGGCCCGCACCGCGGCGATGCGCTCCGGATCGCCGTCCCCGCCGAGCTTGACCTTGAGCAGCGGCCGGTGGGCGGCCTTGCGGGCGGCCTCCGCCATGCTCTCCGGCGTGCCGAGGCTCAGCGTGTAGGCGGTGATGGCCGGCCGGGGCTCGGCGAGACCCGCGATCTCCCAGGCGGGACGGCCCTGCCGCTTCGCCTCGAGGTCGAACAGCGCGCAATCGAGGGCGTTGCGCGCGGCGCCCGCCTTCATGCGGGTCATGAGCGCGTCCCGCCCGATCCCGGCCGCGATCGCCTCCGCCTGGCCCTCGATCAGGGCGCTGACGCTCTCGACGCTCTCCCCGTAGCGCGGATAGGGCACGCACTCGCCGCGCCCGACCGCGTCGCCGTCCGCGATCGTCGCCACTACGACGGCGATCTCGGTGCGGCTGCCGCGGGAGATCGTGAAGGCGCCGGCGATCGGGAAGCGCTCGACGGCGAGGGTCAGGCGGCGGGCCATGTCGTAGGGTCTCCGGTTCAGGCCTGCGGTCGATGCAGCCCGCTCCGTCATCACGGGCGGAGCGAAGTGACCCAGGGCAGCGAGCGGCCGGTTGGCATGGCGCTGCTGGATCGCTTCGCTCGGCTCACGGGGACGGAGTGAGAGCCGGCACAGGGAAGCGGTATCAGATCGCCGGGAAGTCGGCGACGATCCGGTCGACCAGCCCGTCGACGCCGAAGCGCACCGGGTCGGTGGCGGGCAGGCCGTGCTCGGAGCCGAGCGCGTCGAGGAGCGCCCGGGCCTCGCCCTCGGCGAGCGCCTGGGTGTTCACCGCGATGCCGACCGGCTTGATTCCCGGATTGGTCAGGCTGCCGAGCTGCACGGTGAGGTCGATCACCTGCCGGATGGTCGGAAGCGGGTGCTTCACGCCGCGCATGTTGGTGCGGGTCGGCTCGTGGCAGACCACGAAGGCGTCGGCCTGCGCGCCGTGGAGCAGGCCGAGGCTCACGCCCGCGAAGGACGGGTGGTAGAGCGAGCCCTGACCCTCGATCAGGTCCCAGTGGTTCGGCTCGGCCTCGGGCGAGATCGTCTCGACGGCGCCGGAGATGAAGTCGGCCACGACGGCGTCGATGGCGACGCCCCGGCCGGAGATGAACACGCCGGTCTGGCCCGTGGCGCGGAAATCGGCGTCGAGGCCGCGCTCGCGCATGCCGCGCTCCAGGGCCAGCACGGTGTACTTCTTGCCGACCGAGCAGTCGGTGCCGACGGTGAGCAAGCGCCGCCCGGCCCGCTTGGTGCCCTTGCCGGTGGGGAAGCGCTCGTCGGTGTGGCGGACGTCGTGGAGCTGGCGGCCGCGGCGGGCGGCGGCCTCCGCGATGGCCGGGACCGCGCCGAGCTTCACGTGCAGGCCGCTCGCCACGTCGAGCCCGGCCTCGATCGCCGCGACGATCTCCTTGACCCAGTGGTCCGGCAGGACGCCGCCGGCGTTGACGACGCCGATCACCAGGGTCCGGCAGCCCTTCGCCAGGGCCTCGGGCAGGGTCATGTCGGGGATGCCGAGATCGGCGGCGCAGCCCGGCAGGCGCATCTGGCCGACGCACCATTCGGGGCGCCAGTCCTTGATCCCGTAGGCGGTCTTGGCCGCCAGCGTGTCGGGCACGTCGCCCAGGAACATCAGGTAGGGCGTGGCGATCTGCATCGGTCGAGCAACCTTCTCCGGGAGGCCGGCGGACCGTCTATGCGGGATCGCGGGCGGCGTGCGCAATGCATGGGGCTGGCCAAGGCGGTCGATGCGGCCGCCCCACGGAGCATACCGGCTCTGCACGCCGTCATCGCGAGCGCAGCGAAGCGACCCAGGGCAGCGCGACGTCATTGAACGGGGCGCGACCCAGGCTTGCTTCGCTCCGCTCGCGAAGACGGTTCGTCGCCTCAGATCGGCGGAGCGCCGAAGCCCCGTTCAGGCGGCGCGTCGTCGCGCCACCCCCGCCTCGTTGGCCACCGCGCCCACCGGCGCCGGCACGCCGGTCGCCCGGACCATCCCCTCGGCGCCCGCCAGCGCGCCCGCGCGCAGCTCGAGACCGAGGAAGCGCGCGCGCTCGAACGGCCCCGGCAGGGTCAGGCCCTCCGCGAGCGCCCGGTCGAAGCCGAAGCGCGCGTAGTAGGGCGCGTCGCCGACCAGCAGCACGGCGCCGTGGCCGAGGGATTCCGCCCGGCCGAGGGCCGCCTGCATCATCACCGAGCCGAGCCCCTGGCCCTGGATCGCCGGATCGACGGCGAGCGGGCCGAGCAGCAGCGCCGGGCGGCCGAGCCCGGCCTCGACGTGCCACAGCCGCAGGGTGCCGACGAGCCGCCCCGCCCGGGTCGCCGCGAAGGCGAGGCCGCGGGCCGGCAGGCGGCCCTCGCGCAGGCGCTCCGAGGTCTTGGCGCGTCGATTGCCGGGAAAGCACGCGTCGAGCAGGCGCTCGCGCGCCGGGACGTCGTGGAGATGCTCCGCGCGGATCTCGATCATGGCTGTGCCCTCCCCGGGCCGGCGAGCGGGAGAAGCGATTGTCTGTGACCGAGAGCCGGACGCCCTCGGTCGACGCGGTGGTGGACGTCAGCGTCCGGCAGGGTCGCCCTCCCCGTCATCACGAGCGAAGCGACGTGACCCAGGGCAGCGAAACGTCGGAAGGCGTCCCGCGTCCCTGGATCGCTCCGCTCCGCTCGCGAGGACGGAGGAGCCTGCGTCCCTCAGCCGGAACCCGTCCTGATCCTAGGAAGGATCAGATGACGATCTGCTGAAGGGGCGGGAAGCCGTTGAAGGCCACCGCCGCGTAGGTCGTGGTGTAGGCGCCCGCCCCCTCGATCAGCACCTTGTCGCCGATCGAGAGCGAGACCGGCAGCGGGTAGAGCTGCCGCTCGTAGAGCACGTCCACCGAGTCGCAGGTCGGGCCGGCGATGACGCAGGGCTCGGTCGCCTCCCCGTCCCGCGCAGTGCGGATCGGGTAGCGGATCGCCTCGTCCATGGTCTCGGCGAGCCCCCCGAACTTGCCGATGTCGAGGTAGACCCATCGGACCTCGTCGGCCTCGGCGGACTTCTTCGACACGAGCACGACCTCGGCCTCGATCAGGCCGGCATTGCCGACCATGCCGCGGCCCGGCTCGATGATCGTCTCGGGGATCTGGTTGCCGAAATGCTTGGTCAGGCCCCGGAAGATCGCCTCGCCGTAGCTCTCCACGCCCGGCACCGCCTTGAGGTACTTGGTCGGGAAGCCGCCGCCGAGATTGACCATCGAGAGGCCGATGCCGCGCTCCGCGCACTCGCGGAAGATCGCCGCCGCGGAGCCGAGCGCCCCGTCCCAGGCCTCGGTGTTGCCCTGCTGAGAGCCGACGTGGAACGAGATGCCGTAGGCCTCGAGCCCCTGGCGGTGGGCGTGCTCCAGCACGTCCGCGGCCATCTCGGGCACGCAGCCGAACTTGCGGGAGAGCGGCCAGTCGGCGCCCGCGCCGTCGCACAGGATGCGGCAGAACACCCGCACCTCGCCCGCCGGCACGCCCAGCGCGTCGGTGGCCCGTGCGATCTTCTCGACCTCGGCCTGGCAATCGACCGCGAACAGGCGGATGCCGAGCTTCAGGGCGCGGCCGATGCAGCGCTCCTTCTTGATGGTGTTGCCGAAGGAGATCCGGTCGGCGGTGGCGCCGGCGGCCAGCACCATCTCCATCTCGGCCACCGAGGCGGTGTCGAAGCAGGAGCCCATCTCGGCGAGCAGGCGCAGCACCTCGGGGGCCGGGTTCGCCTTCACGGCGTAGAACACGCGGGTGTCCGGCAGGGAGCGCGCGAAGGCGGTGTAGTTGTCGCGCACGACGTCGAGGTCGAGGACCATCACGGGGCCCTCGTCCTGACCGAGGTCGCGGCGCACGCGCAGGAAGTCACGGATGCGGTCGGTCATGGTCGTCTCCCGGCACGGGTTCGCGAGCGCCCTACGCGGGGCGCGCTGTCGAAGATGACGGCCCGAACGGGCCGCCGGCGTCAGGGGGCGATGCGTCGCGCGGACCCACGCGCTTTGGAGACGCGTGCGTCGGAGCGGGCGCAGAGCACCCGGAAGCTGCCGTGGATTGGAAGGGAGGACCCCCACCGCACGCCGGGCAAAGAGAAACAAGCCTCTTCGGTGCCGGCCTGTGGAGGGCCGACGAGACCAAAAAAGCCCGTTCGTCGTTGCTTTAAGCTGCGTCCCCCGTGGAGAGCGGGGTTCGCCGGTTTCGCCTCCGGCTGCCGGTTGTTGTCGGGGTCCGGTGTTGCCACCTGGATGCCGGCCGTAGGGATCCACCCTTGCGACCATCGATCCTTTAAGACCCCTGGCGGCTGTCCGGCAGTTGACCGGATGCCCACCAACCGACACGCGGCCACAGGCACGTGCGAAATTGGGCACGGCGCATATACGGAGACGGGACCCGCGCGACAAGGGGAAACCGCCCCGGAACGCCCGCTTTTCCGCCCGCAATCCACACCCCGCGCGCTCCGTTGCAAAAACGACGCATCGACGACGCGCCCCGACCGCGTCGACGGGGCCGTGCGGGCTTCCCAAGCGGGGCGGAAGCGGGCATCTGACCGGACGGGGCAGAGTACTCAGGCGAGCGAGCGATGGCCGGGCCGACCAGATTCACCGCGACGGCGCGGGCGTGAGCGCCTCCCTGTGAGCGCCCGGTCATGAGCGCCCCCTTGCGCAGCCCGGTCGGCGACGGTCTCCCCGAGCCGACGATTCGCACCGCCACGCTCGCCGATCTCGACGCCCTCGTCGCCCTGGAGCACGCCGCCTTCGCCACCGACCGGGCCGAGCGCCGGGCGATCCGCCACGCGATCCGCTCGCTCTCCATGGACGTGCTGGCGGCCCTGATCGACCCGCCGGACCGGGATCCCGTTCCGGTGCTCGTCGGCGCCGCGGTGCTGGAGCGGCGGCGCGGCAGCCGGATCGCCCGGCTGGCCTCGATCGCGGTGGCGCCGAATCGCGGCGGCCTCGGCCTCGGCGGCCGTCTCCTCGACGCCGCGGAGGCCCGCGCCCGCGCCGAGGGCTGCGACCGGCTCCGGCTGGAGGTGCGCGCCGACAACGGCGCCGGCATCCGCCTCTACGAGCGCCGGGGTTACACCCGCTTCGCCGTGCGGCCGGACTATTACGAGGACGGGATGGAGGCGTGGCGCTACGAGCGCGCGCTGTAGTCGCCGCGCGGACTGCCGCGCGGACCGCCGCCCAGCCGCCGGCTGGCCCGCACACCGTCCCGGCGATAGCGAGATCCGGCCAGGCGCGTCCTCGCGCCACACTCCGTCATCGCGGGGGCACCGGCAGGCCGACAGCGCTGAACCTGCGGCTCTTCGGGAGTGCGCCCGCAGGATACCTGGTCCCTCGCGCCGCGCCACGGACCGGCACAAGCCCGCCGCGCGGCCGGCGACCGCGCCGATATCGTCACGCGAGAATGCGGCCCAATTCCCGACAATCCTCGCCAATTCCGGTATTTGTCTCATATTACTTCACAATTCGGTCCATCGTCGACTTATAAATCCGTATTTCTGTCGAATAATTTCGGTCGATTGCCTGACAAAACCTTACGTTCTAAGACAGAGCATCGCGGGACATGAGATCTCACCGATGACTCGCTGGCTGGGACGCTTCTCGATCCGGACTTTGCTGTGCCTGGTGATCGTCATCATGGCCTGCATGGCGCTGGGCAACGCGGTGCGGACACTCGTCGACGCGCGGGCGCGGGCGGCGGGCGCCGCGAGAGCCCTGACCCTGACGCAGGCGAGCCAGGGCCTCCTCCGGACGATCCTGCCGCTGCGGCTCGAGCGCGGATCGACCCTCGCCCTCGGGGGTGAGGCGCCGGCGGACGCGAAGACCCTGTCGACCATCGCGGGGAGCCGGCAGGCGCTGACCGAGCATTACGGCCGGGCCCGGCGCAGCCTGGGCGATCTGGCAGAGCCGGCGGTCAGCGCGACGCTCGAGCGCCTGAGCACCGCGCAGGCGGCGATGGCGGACCTGCGTCCCCGCATCGACGCGGCCCTCGGGCTGCCGCTGGCCCGGCGTGACCCGGCGCTGCGGGACGCCGCGATGGCCGCCTTCCAGGACCTGCTCGAGGCGCTGACGGCCACGCTGAAGGCGGTCGACGCGGCCATTCCCCGGTCCGATCCGGTGCTGCAGCGCTATCTCGGCCTCAAGCAGGCGGCCTGGGAGACGCGCGTCGCCAGCGGCAACGTTGCGGTCCGGGTACAGGCCTCGCTGGTCGCCGGCACGGCGTGGTCCCTGCCCGAGACGGTCGCGGCGGCGGCGGAGCGGACCGAGCTTCTGTCCGCGTGGCGCCGCACCACCGAGGCAGCGGTCGACGTCTCGGAGACGGTGCGGGCCGCGTACGAGCGGGCGAAGGCCGCCAATTTCGAGGGCGACACCGAGGCCATCGCGCGGGCGGTCTTCGACGCGCTCAGCACGCACGCGCCCCCGCGCCACACCTTCGCGGAGCTGCGCGACCGCAACACGGTGAACCAGCGCTCCCTCGTGGCCCTCTGCGACGCGGCCCTCGACGCGATGGTGGCGCGCGCCGAGGCCCTCGCCGAGGACGCGCGGGGCGACGTCGCGCGCAGCGGGGCGGCGCTGCTGGCGGTGATCCTGCTGGTGGCCCTCGGCCTGTGGACCCTGTTCGGCGGCGTGCTGCGCCCGCTCCGGGTGCTGACCGCCACGATGGGGGCGCTGGCCGACGGGGACGCCTCCGTCACGGTCCCGGCGCGCACCTACCGCAACGAGATCGGCGCCATGGCGCGGGCCGTCCAGGTGTTCAAGGACAACCTCATCCGCGGCCGCCAGCTCGAATCCGAGGCCGCCGAGGCGCGTCAGGCGGCGGAGGCACGGCGCCGGTCCGACCTGCGGGCGATGGCCGAGCGCTTCGAGCGGACGGTCGGCGGCATCATCGCCCAGGTCTCGGACGCGGCCACCGCGCTGCAGGGCACGGCCCAGACCATGACGGCCACCGCGACCGAGACCGCCAGCCAGTCCAGCACCGTGGCGGCCGCCGCCGAGGAGGCCGCCACCAACGTCGGCACCGTGGCGGCTGCGGCCGAGGAGCTCGGCGCCTCCGTGGAGGAGATCGGCCGGCAGGTCGAGGGATCGACCCGGCTCGCCCAGGGGGCCGTCGCGGAAGCGGGGCAGACCGGCGCGATGGTCCGGGACCTGAGCGACGCGGTCGCGCGGATCGGCGACGTGATCGGGCTGATCGCGGCGATCGCCGGGCAGACCAACCTGCTGGCGCTGAACGCCACGATCGAGGCCGCCCGGGCCGGCGAGGCGGGTCATGGCTTCGCGGTCGTCGCCGGCGAGGTGAAGGCCCTGGCCGCGCAGACCGCCCGGGCGACCGAGGAGATCGCGGGCCAGATCGCCGGCATCCAGGGCGTGACCGGCGGGGCCGTCGCGGCGATCGGCGCGATCACGGGGCGGATCCAGGAGATCAGCGGCGTGGCGAGCGCGATCGCGGCGGCGGTGGAGGAGCAGGGATCGGCCACCCGGGAGATCGTCCGCAACATCGGGGAGGCGGCCGTCGGCACCGGCGCGGTGACCCGCACGATCCTCGGCGTCGCCGGGGCCGCCGAGGAGACCGGCCGGGCGGCCAACGCGGTGCTCGCGGCGGCGTCCGCGCTGTCGCGCCAGTCCGAGACGCTCGCGGCCGAGGTCGCGCGCTTCCTCGACACCGTCCGGGCCGCGTGACCGGACGGTGCCGGGAGCCGCGCGGGTCTCCGCCCCGATCTCGCCCGTTTAGGGGAGTCTTACGGCTCGCGCGCTACAGCGTACGCAACGGGCGGGGGCAATCCCGCCGCGCATGAGTCGCCGTCCATGGCCGTGATCGTCGCCTTCGTCATCAATGCGGGGCTCAACTTCGTCCTCGGCCTGCTGATCGCCAAGCTGCTGGGGCCGGCGGATTTCGGCCGGTTCGCCCTCGCGACCACCGGCGCCATCGTGCTGAACACGGTGCTGTTCGAGTGGCTGCGCCTGTCGGCGACGCGGTTCTACTCGGGGCGCGTGCGCGTCGACGAGCCGTGGATCCGCCACGGGCTCGACCGGGCCTACCTGCGCATCGGCGCGCTGCTCCTGGCCGCCGCGGCCCTGTGCGGGGCCTTCGGCTTCGCCGGCGGCGCCGACGGGCGCGAGGCGGTCCTGTGCGGCACCGGCCTCGCGGCCCTGGGCATCGGCGTGTTCGACTACCACGCGGCCCTCGCCCGGGCGCGGTTCGACGGCAAGCTCTATCTCGGCCTCGTGGCGGTGAAGAACGTCCTGTCCTTCGCCATGATGGCCGCGGCGGCGTGGTGGCTGCCCCAGCCGGCCTGGGTGCTGGCGGCGGCGGGGCTCAGCCAGCTCCTCGCGGTGGCGGTGCTGCGCCACCCCCTGCGCGACCCGCGCACGCCCCTCGAGCGGCCGCGCCTGTCGACGACCTGGCGGGTCTTCGCGCGCTACGGCCTGCCGCTGATCGCCGCCAACACCGCCTACCAGTGCCTCGCCTTCGTCAATCGCGGCGCCATCGCGGGCCATGCCGGCTTCGCCGAGGCCGGCTACTTCGCCCTGGCGGCCGACGTCACCTCGCGCTCGCTGATGACGCTGGGCACCGCCCTCGACCTGCTGCTGTTCCAGTTCGCCGTGCAGGCCGAGGAGCAGAGCGGCCGCGCCGCCGCAGAGGCGCAGGTCGCCGCCAATGCCGGCACCGTGTTCGCCCTGCTGGCACCCTGCGCGGTCGGCTTCTGGGCGGTGCTGCCGGCCCTCCAGGGCCTGGTGGTGCCGGACGCCTATCGCGGACCGTTCGAGACCTACAGCACCGTGCTGATGCCGGGCCTGTTCTGCCTCGCGATGATGTTCTACGCCCTCAACCCGGTCTTCCAGATCCGCCGCAAGACCCTGCCGGTGGTCGCCGCCGCCCTGGTCGGCCTCGCGGTGAACGGCGCCGGCCTGCTGGTCCTCCCGGACCGGATGGGCGGGCTCGGCGTCGCGGTGGCGCAGACCGCGGGCCTCGCCGCCGCCGGAACGTGGCTCGGCTGGCGCGCCCTCACCGGCCCGGGGCGCATCGCGCTGCCCTGGGGCGAGATCGGCGTCGCCGCGCTCGCCTGCGCGGCGATGGGGCTCGCCCTCGCCCCCTTCCGGCAGCTGCCGCCCGCCACCGCCCTGGCCGTGCTGGTCCCGTCCGGGATGGTTCTCTACGGCGCCCTGGTCTGGATCTTCGACATCGCCGGCCTGCGCCGTCAGGTCCTGGCGCGCCTGCGCCCGGCGCGGACCGTGCCGGCGGAGTAGACTCACGCGAAGGCGGCGCAGTGGAAATCCCGCCGCTGAAACCCCGCGACTCCGCCTGCGCTTGAATCCGCCGCCGGATCCGGCGACACCCGTCCTGGAATGGATACAAACAGGACCGGGACGGGAACGATGGGCGTCTACGAGCCCGGCACCGAGGCGGAGGCCGGGGAGATCGTGCGGGCCGCCGCCGGGCGCGGCGAGGGCCTGCGCCTCGCCGGCGGCGGCACCGCCGCGGGGCTCGGCCGGCCCGCGCAGGACAGCGCGACGCTCTCCGCGCAGGCGCTCACCGGCGTCACGCTCTACGAGCCCGCCGAGATGGTGGTGGCGGCCCGGGCCGGGACGCCGCTCGCCGAGGTCGAGGCGCTGCTCGCCTCCCGCGGCCAGATGCTGCCCTTCGAGCCGATGGACCTGCGCGGCCTGTACGGCACCGCCGGCGAGCCGACCCTCGGGGCCGTGGCGGCGATCAACAATGCCGGCCCCCGGCGGATCAATGCCGGCGCCGCCCGGGACAGCCTGATCGGCGTGCGCTTCGTCAACGGGCGCGGCGAGGCGATCAAGTCGGGCGGCCGGGTGATGAAGAACGTCACCGGCCTCGATCTCGTGAAGCTGATGGCCGGCGCCCACGGCACGCTGGGCCTCCTCACCGAGGTCACCTTCAAGGTGCTGCCCGCCTGCGAGCGGGTGGCGACCCTGGTCTTCTCCGGCCTGGACGACACGCGGGCGGTGACCGCCCTGTCGGAGGCGCTTGGCTCGCCCTTCGAGCTCACGGGCGCCGCGCACCTGCCGGCGGGGATCGGCGCCCCGGAGGCGCGGACCCTGATGCGCCTCGAGGGTTTCTCCGACTCCATCAACTACCGCACGGGCGAGCTGCGGCGCCTGCTGAAGCGCTACGGCCAGCCCGAGATCATCGACGGCGAGGCCGGCGCCGCCCTGTGGCGGACGGTGCGCGACGCGGCGCCGCTCGCCGAGCCGCGGGAGGCCGCCCTGTGGCGGATCTCCACCGCGCCGACCCGCGGGCCGGCCCTGGCGGCGGCGGTCGCGGCCGAGCGCGACGCGCGCTGGTTCTTCGACTGGGGCGGCGGCCTGATCTGGCTCGCCACCGGCGCGGCGGGCGATGCCGGCGCCGCGACGGTGCGCCGGGCGGTGCGGGCTCAGGGCGGCCACGCCACGCTGGTGCGGGCCCCCGACGCCGTGCGCGCCGCCGTGCCGGTGTTCGAGCCGCTGGCCGAGCCGCTGATGCGGCTCACCGCCGGCATCAAGGCGGCGCACGACCCCGCCGGGGTGCTCAACCCCGGCCGGATGTACGCCGGACTCTGAAGCTTCAGATCCCGCCCCTCCCCGAGCGTGGGGAGCCGTGGCGCCGAGGACGCGACCCGTGCAGACCAACTTCGCCCCCGCCCAGCTCGCCGATCCCGCCATGGCGGCGTCGGAGAAGATCCTGCGGACCTGCGTGCATTGCGGATTCTGCACGGCGACCTGCCCGACCTACCTGCTGCTCGGGGACGAGCTCGATTCCCCGCGCGGGCGGATCTACCTGATCAAGGACATGCTGGAGGGCGGCAAGCCGGCCTCGCAGGAGGTGGTCAAGCACGTCGACCGCTGCCTCTCGTGCCTGTCCTGCATGACCACCTGCCCGTCGGGGGTGCACTATATGCACCTCGTCGACCACGCCCGGGCCCATATCGAGGAGACCTACGCGCGCCCCGCCGGCGACCGGTTCCTGCGGGCGCTCCTCGCCCAGGTCCTGCCCTATCCGGGCCGCTTCCGCCTCGCGCTCACCGCCGCCAAGCTCGGCGCGCCGTTCCGGGGGCTGGTGGCCCGGCTGCCGCGGGTCGGCAACCGCCTCGCGGCCATGCTCGACCTCGCGCCGGCCGGGGCGCCGCCCCGCGAGCCGACGAACCGGCCCGGCCGGTTCCCGCCGGCGGGCGGTCAGGCGGCCGGGACGCCCGCCCGGCGCGTCGCCCTCCTCCGCGGCTGCGCCCAGAGCGTCCTGCGGCCGGACTTCAACGCCGCCGCGATCCGGCTGCTCAACCGGCACGGGATCGAGGTGGTGCACGCGAACGAGGGCTGCTGCGGGGCGCTGACCCACCACATGGGCAAGGAGGAATCGGCCCACGCCCATGCCAGGCAGGCGATCGACGCCTGGGACGCCGAGATCGCCCAGGGCCTCGACGCGATCCTGGTCACGGCCTCGGGCTGCGGCACGACCATCAAGGATTACGGCTTCATGTTCCGCGACGACCCGGCCTACGCCGAGAAGGCGCTGCGGGTCTCGAGCCTGGCCAAGGACGTGACCGAGTACCTCGCCCTGCTCGACCTGGCCCCCGTGGCCGAGACCGACCTCGTCGTGGCCTATCACTCGGCCTGCTCGATGCAGCACGGCCAGGGCATCCGCCTCGAGCCCAAGACGCTGCTGAAGCGCGCGGGCTTCACCGTGAAGGACGTGCCCGAGGGCCATATCTGCTGCGGCTCGGCGGGGACCTACAACATCCTGCAGCCGGAGCTCGCCGCGAAGCTGCGCGCCCGGAAGGTCGCCAACATCGAGCGCGTGCGCCCCGACGTGATCGCCACCGGCAACATCGGCTGCGCCACGCAGATCGGGAAGGGCACCGGCATCCCAATCGTCCACACGGTCGAGCTGCTCGACTGGGCGACCGGCGGCCCGAAGCCCGCGGCGCTCGCCGGGGTGACGCCGCGGCTCGAAGCGGCGGAGTAGACACACACCTGTCGCGTGGCGCCGCGCGCACCGTGACAGGCCCGTGACATCTATTCACGTTGACCCTTGCCAAATCCGCGCAGCGGTCTGTAATGATGTCGACCCCTCTCCGGTCCCGCCGGTCGCCGCAACGGCCCGCGGACGTGACCGAATTCCTCGCGAAAGCGGTCGCGGTGTCGCGGCGGGCCCTGTCGGTCCGCTTGGCGGCGGCATGTGCCGCCCGCGATCGGGCAGGTGTCGCACGACGCGGCGGAGATCCTCCGCCGCACCCAGGAATTCACGGCCGGTCCCCCGCCGGCCGAGATTGTTTCGCGAGGTCGGGACCACGATGGACGGACGCACGGCCCAGCATAAGGCTGCGCGTGCCCCGGAGGCGCAAACGGTGCGTCACGCCGGTCCGTCCGTCCGCCCGGCCTGTTTCAACCCCAGGCGCCCAGGGCGCCGAACGGCGGTTGACGGCAATTTCCCCTCGAACCCATCCGCCTCGGCGACGAGGCCGGCATCCCGCCCGACAGCATTGACGTCGGGCGAGGCGCCGCCGGGACCACGGGCACGGAGAACGACGTCGGCCGCCATGCCGAGAGTCCGACATGGCCAACAAAATGCTGATCGACGCGATGCACCCGGAGGAGACCCGGGTCGTCACGGTCCACGGGTCTAGGGTCGAGGAGTTCGACTTCGAAGCCGCCAACCGGCGCCAGCTGCGCGGCAACATCTACCTCGCCAAGGTCACCCGGGTGGAGCCGTCGCTCCAGGCGGCGTTCGTCGAGTACGGCGGCAACCGCCACGGCTTCCTGGCCTTCAACGAGATCCATCCCGACTACTACCAGATCCCGCTGGCCGACCGGCAGGCACTCCTCGAAGAGGAGGCCCGCGACGCCGAGGAGCACCGCGAGCGCGAGGAGCGGCGCCGCCGGTCGTCGTCGCGCCGGTCCCGCGGCCGCCGTGCCGAGGCCCGCGCCCGCGGCGCCGACGAGACCGTGAGCGCCGAGGACACGCACGCGGCGTCCGAGAGCGAGGATCAGGCCGAGATCCGGAACGAGTCGGGGATCGACCCGGCCGTCCAGCCCGACACGCTGTCCGAGAACCCCGAGGCCGTGCAGGAGGCCCTCGCCTCCGAGGCCGCCGCCGGCGACCTCCCGGAGGGTGAGCCGGCGCAGGCCGCCGAGCCCCAGACCGCGCCGGTCGAGGCGCAGGCGGCCCCCGCCGCGTCGGAGCCGGTCGCCGCCGCCTCCGCCCCGTCCGAGGACGCCCCCTCCGAGCCGGAGGCCCGCATCGCCGTGGCGGAGGCGCTGACCGTGTCCGACGCGCCGGACGAGACCGCCGCGCACGCGATCGTGACGGAGGAGAGCGAGGCTGGGGCGAGCGAGGCCGAGGAGACCGCGCCGACCGCCGCCGACCCGTCGGCCGAAGCGTTGGACGAGGCCTCCGAGGAGGACGACGAGGAATCCGACGACGACGAGGATGAGGACGAGTCGGAGGACGACGAGGACGAGTCCGACGAGGATGACGACTCGGACGAGGAGTCCGATGAGGAGTCCGACGATCCCGACGCCGAGCCCAAGATCGCCCAGGTCGGCGGCAACGGCGACGCGCTGGCCGAGATCCCCGAGCGTCCGCGCCACTACCGCCGCCAGTACAAGATCCAGGAGGTGATCAAGCGCCGCCAGATCATCCTGGTGCAGGTGGTCAAGGAGGAGCGCGGCACGAAGGGCGCGGCGCTCACGACCTATCTGTCGCTCGCCGGCCGCTACTCGGTGCTGATGCCCAACACCGGCCGGGGCGGCGGCATCTCCCGCAAGATCACCTCGGCGGCCGACCGCAAGCGCCTGAAGGAGGTCGTGCAGGACTTGGAGGTGCCCGAGGGGATGGGCGTCATCCTGCGCACCGCCGGCGCCTCGCGGTCCAAGCCCGAGATCGCCCGCGACTTCGAGTACCTGATGCGCCTGTGGGAGTCGGTCCGCGAGCTGACCCTGACGTCGATGGCGCCGGCCCTCGTCTACGAGGAGGGCTCGCTGATCAAGCGCGCCATCCGCGACCTCTACAACAAGGATCTGGACGAGGTTCTGGTCGCCGGCGAGGACGCCTACCGCGAGGCCAAGGACTTCATGCGGATGCTGATGCCCGGCCAGTCCAAGGTCGTGAAGCCCTACCGCGACTCGACGCCGATCTTTGCCCGCTTCGGCGTCGAGCAGCAGCTCGACGCGATGTTCTCCACGCACGTCTCGCTGAAGTCCGGCGGCTACCTCGTGATCAACCCGACCGAGGCCCTGGTCTCGATCGACGTGAACTCCGGCCGCGCCACCCGCGAGCACGACATCGAGGACACCGCCCTCAAGACGAACCTGGAGGCCGCCGAGGAGGTCGCCCGCCAGCTCCGGCTGCGCGACCTCGCGGGCCTGATCGTCATCGACTTCATCGACATGGAGGAGAAGCGGAACAACCGCGCCGTCGAGAAGAAGCTCAACGAGTGCCTGAAGAACGACCGCGCCCGCATCCAGGTCGGCCGGATCTCGCCCTTCGGCCTCCTGGAGATGAGCCGCCAGCGGATCCGCACCGGCGTGCTCGAATCCTCCTCGATCCCCTGCGCCCATTGCGGCGGCTCGGGCTTCGTGCGCGCCACCGCGTCGGTGGCGCTGCACATCCTGCGCTCGATCGAGGAGGTGCTGCTCAAGTCGGCCTCCCACAACCTCGTCCTGCGCACCCGCACCGAGATCGCGCTCTACATCCTCAACCAGAAGCGCGGACACCTGCGCGAGCTCGAGGTGCGCTTCGGCGTGACGATCACGATCGCGGCCGACGAGCGGCTGGCGGCGACCACACCGTTCCAGCTCGACCGCGGTGAGCCGGCCCAGCGGGCGGAGGGCCCGGTCACGGGCGTGCGCGCCCAGGCGATCTCGCCCGCGATGGAGTTCGACGACGAGGACGAGGAGGCCGACGAGGCCGAGACCGAGATTGAGACCGAGACCGACGCCGAGGGCGAGGCCGACGAGGGCCGCGCCGAGGCCCGCGAGGACGGGTCGCGCGAGGAGGGCGAGGGCCGCCGCCGCCGTCGTCGCCGCCGCCGGCGCGGCGGTCGCCAGGAGGGCCGCGGCGAGGACGGGCGCGCCGAGGACGATCGCGGCGACGACGATCAGGACGACCAGCAGGACGACGGCCGCGACGACGCCCGTTCGGACGCGGAACGGAGCGATGGGGACTGGGACGGCGCGCAGCCGGCCGGGACCGAGGCTCCCGCCGCGGCCGTCGCCGCGGAGGCCGGCGAGGCCGACGAGGCCGTCGCGGGTTCGGACGAGGTGGCGCGGTCCGAGGACGAGGGCGGCCGTCGCCGCCGCCGCGGGCGCCGGGGCGGCCGCGGTCGCAGCGAGGGCCGCACCCGCGAGGCGTCCGAGACGGACGACGCGCCGGAAGCCGCGGGCGATGTCGTCGCCCTGTCGGCGGAGGAGCCGGTGAGCGCCCAGGCTGTGGCCGAGGCGATCGAGGCGGCGCCGGCCGCGGCCGCCGAGGACCGGACCGAGACCGCGGTGGACCTGCCGGTGGCCCCGGTCGAGTCCGCGGCGCCGGCGGCCGATCGGGCGACCGTCGGCGCGCAGGCAGAGGCCGGCTCGCCCGAGGCCGCTCCCGCCGAGCCGGCGCCCGAGCCCGTGGCGATCGTGCTGACGCCGCCGTCCGATCCGGACCGGCCGAAGCGCGCCGGCTGGTGGTCGCGCACCAAGGCGGCCCTGACCGGCGAATGAAGCATTGCGCCCCCTGATAGAGCGCTATCAGGGGGCGCAACTTCTCGAAGTAGACGTGTTGCGCTGCACCGATGCCCCGCAACGCTTGTCGAGAGACTGGTCTATCCTTCACCATTGGTTGAAGGTTCTGTGTGACCATGCGCCCCGATTAGAGTGTCGGAGAGGCCCGCATGTTCAGTTTGCGCCGGCAGCGTCAGATCCCTGACGCGCTAGCAACCCCGGTGACGGCGACCGCCCCGGTCGAGACGGCGGCGGTCTTGCCAGTCGAGACGGCCCCGACGCCCGTCGCGGAGCCGGCCGTCGATCGGGAATGGCTGACTCTCCTGGCGCGCCTGTCCGCCTCCGCGTCCGACGCCGGCACCTCGATCGGCTGGATGACCCACGACGCCTCCGGCACCGCTGAGCAGGCCCGGCTCATCGCGGCCGCCAGCGAGGAGCTCGCCGCGACCACGGGTGAGATCGCCGCCCGCTCCTCGTCGGCGGCCGAGATGGCCGAGACGGCCCGGGCCGGCATCGCCACCTGCGTGGGCGACCTGCATCGCGCCACCGACGGCATGCGCGGGATCGAGGAAGGCACCGAGGAGATCGGCAGCCGACTCGACAGCTTCTCCACCGCGGCGCTGCGGATCGAGGAGATGGCCGGCACGATCGCGGCGATCTCGGCCCAGACCAACCTGCTGGCGCTCAACGCCACGATCGAGGCGGCGCGGGCCGGCGAGGCCGGCCGCGGCTTCGCGGTGGTCGCCGCCGAAGTGAAGACGCTCTCGGCGCAGACCGCGAAGGCGACGGACGAGATCCGGGCGCGGGTCAGCGGCCTGCGCGAGGAGATGGCGGCGATGCAGGCCGCCGTGACGCGCAGCCGCAACGCCGTCGAGGCCGGCGCGTCCGCGATGGTTCGGGCCAATGCCCGCGTCGAGGCCGAGAGCGGCGCCGTCGCGAACGTCGCGGCGCAGATGCGTGAGGCCTCCGAGATCCTCGGCCAGCAGATGCAGGCCACCGGTGACATCGCCCAGAACGTCGGCCGCATCGCGGAAGGGACTGACAAGGCCCGCCGCGAGATCGGCGACGCCCTCGCGCAGCTCGGACGGATCGAGGATCTCGGCCGCACCCTGCTCGACCGGCAGACCGGCACCGCCGCGGATCAGCGGGTGATCCGCCTGTCGGCGGACTGCGCCGCGTGGCGGCGCGCCATCGCGGCGACCCTGGTCGGCATGCGCTCGACAGACACGCCGCCGGAGGGCATCCCCGCCGACGCGACGCGGCCGGCCGCCATCGAGAAGCCCCTGGCGCAGGCCCGCGAGCAGGCAGCCGCCCTGGTCCGCCACGTGCGCAGCCAGACCTGGGACTCGGCGACCACGGCGTTCGTCGCCTTCGAGGCGGCGGTGAAGGAAACCCGGGCGGCGATCGAGGCCTGAAGGTCATCCGATCCCGGGTCCGCCGTGACCCGGGACCGTCTCGGATGAAGGTCGGAGACCGTCAGGCCGGCGGCGGATCGGAGCGCGGCGCTGCCGGCGCCGCGTCGGCCTTTCGGCGATCGCGCTCCTTGCGCAGTTCCCGCTCGGCCAGCAGCCAGAACTCGATCTCGAAGCCCTCGGGCCTGTGGTTGCGCTCCCAGAGCTCGTAGGCCCGCTCGCGGATCTGCTCGAACGTGATCGTGTCGGACGACCGCGCCGAAGGCTGCGGTGCCGCCGCGTCGGTCCCGGACGCGGGTCCCGGCGCGGGCTCGGACCCAGACTCGGACCCGAGTGCGGATCCGTGCGCCGGTGTCCCCGCCATCGGATGATCCGGAGGCGGACGGAAATCGGGGGGCACTTCCATGGCGCCGGTCTCAGGCGGCCGGCTTGTCGAGATAGGCGGCGACGCTGGTGATCCGGCTCCCGACCATGGTCACCGCCTTGCGCAGCCTCTCCTCGCTGACGCCGAAACGCTGCGCCCACTCCTCGCGGGTGGCGCGGTCGTAGATGTCGATATGCGTCTTGCCTCTGGATTCGGTCGACATGCAGTGCCCGCTCCGGTTCGCCGTGAGACGCGGCCGTGCCGCGCTTCCTGGAGGGACAACCGGACTCGGAGACTTCGGTTGCCGCCGGTCGCGCGGGACGCGCAGCTAGACCGCGCGAGACGTCAGGGTGCGGTCGGAGCGGGGCTGGGGACCGGCGCCGGATCCTCCTCGGCCGCGTCCGGGCGGACCCGCCCCGCCACGAAGGCGGTCAGCAGCGGCACGAGCAGCGCCGTGACCACCACGCTCGCCGCCACCAGCACGGTGGCGGGGCCGGCGGCCTCCTTGTAGGCCGGGTTGGCGGCGGCGATGATCGCCGGCACGGCGGCCGCGTTGCCGGCCGTCGAGGCGGCGGCGACGCCCGCCACGCCGTTGCCGCCGGTGAGGCGGTCGGCGACGAACAGGGCGGCCCCGGTGATCGCCACCACCGCCGCGCCGAGGCCGATGCCGAGGAGGCCCGCCTGCCAGATCTTGGCGAGGTCGAGCCCGAAGCCGAGGGCGAAGGCGAAGAACGGGATCATCACCGGCGCCGCCCCCGACAGGAAGGCGCGCATGTCGCGGTCGAGGTTGCCGAGGATCATCCCGATCAGCAGCGGCAGGATGCTGCCCACCAGGGTCGGCCACGGGAAGGCCGAAAGGCCCGCCAGCCCGAGCGTCACCATGGTGAGGAACGGCCCGGATTCGAGGCTCATGATCGCGTAGGCGCCCGCATCCTTCGGGCGGCCGAATTGGCCCATCAGGGCGAGGTAGAGCCCGCCGTTGGTGTCGTTCATGGCGGCGACGATCGCCAGCGTCGACAGCCCCGCGAAGGCGCCCCCGGCCACCGGCGCCTCGCCGAGGATCTGCCCGAACACCACGCCCATGATCGCCGCGACGCCGACCTTGGCGGCCAACAGGACGCCGCCCTTGCGGGCGATCGCCGGGGCGGCGCGGAAGTCGATGCCCGCGCCCATGCAGACGAAGAACACCGCCAGGATCGGCAGCGCGCCGTTGAACAGCGCGCCGGTGAACGAGCCGAAGAAGGTCGCGGTGTCCGGGAAGAGCGTGTGGAGGATCGCGCCGAGGAACAGCGGCACCACCATCAGGCCGCCGGGCACGCGCTCCAGGGAGCGCTTGATGGGAATCTGCATGGGTCGCCCTTCCGGTGCCGGCCCGTTCCGGATCCTGGCACCCGCCTTCCCCCCGGGCGGCCTGCTACAACCTTTCGACGAGGCTGCGCAACGCGCGGCCGGACCGGTGCACATGGTGACAATTGCGCGGGCCCATCCCTGCCTGGGCGCGGCCCGGCACGATCTGCGGCGGCCCGGATGTCGTCAGCGACGTCCCCGTCCCTGTCCGGCTCCCTGGACCCGGCGGCCTTGCCCGGGCGGCGGCCGATCCGCGGCGCGAGGCTGCCCGCTTGACCGCCGCGCCGGCCGGTCGGTATGCCGCGCGACAACCTGACAACGAGCACGCGAGCCGCGCTCGGCCGGGGGCGCGGCCGGCGCGGCTCCCGCCATGATCCGCCCGACATGACCCGCCTGCGCCTCATCGCCGACGATCTCACCGGCACCCTCGACACGGCCGCGGGCTTCACCGGCCTGTGCGGGGCGATCCCGGTGGCGTGGCCGGAGCTCCTGGCGGGGGATGGACCCGGCTGCCTGGCGATCGATTCCGGCACCCGGGAAGGCTCGGCCGCGGAGGCCGACCGGATCGTCGGCGCCCTCGCGCCCCGGCTGGACGGCGCCGACATCGCCTTCAAGAAGGTCGACAGCCTGCTGCGCGGCCCCTGGGCGGCCGAACTCGCGGCCGTGCTTCGCACAGGGACCTGGGGGCGCTGCGTGGTGGCGCCGGCCTTCCCGTATCAGGGACGCCGCACGGAGGGCGGGCGGCAGCTCGCCCGGCGCGGCGCGGGCTTCGAGCCGGTCTCGGGCGACATCGCCGAGGCCCTGCGGGCGGTCGGGCTGCCGGCGCGCCGGGCCGACGTGTCCGACGGGCCGGTGGCGGGCGTCGCCGTCTACGACGCGGCGAGCGACGCCGACCTCGCCCGGGTCGCGGATCTCGGCGGCGGCAGGCCGGTGCTCTGGTGCGGCAGCGGCGGCCTCGCGGCGGCCCTGGCGCGCGGCGTGGCGGCGCCGGGCGACGACCGGCTCGCCGGCCCCGTCCTCGGGCTGTTCGGCTCGGACCGGCCCGAGACCGCGGCGCAGCTCGCGGCCTGCGGCGCCCACCACCTCGTCCTGTCGGCGCGCCATCCGGACCATGCCGGCGCGGTGGCCGCGCGCCTCGACCGGGACGGCGTCGTCCTGGCGAGCCTCGCGCTGCCCGAGGGCACCGCCCGGGAGCACGCCGCGGCGCGGATCGCCCAGACCTTCGCGGGGGTGATCGACCGCATCCCGCGGCCCGGCACGCTGCTGGTGGCCGGCGGCGAGACCCTGAAGGCGCTGTGCCTCGCGCTCTCCGTCGCGCGCCTCGACGTCACCGGGCAGATCACCCCGGGCCTGCCCCGCTCGACCCTGCGAGGCGGACGCTGGGACGGGCTCGCGGTCGTGTCCAAATCCGGCGCCTTCGGAACAGAGGACGTCTGGCGCGATCTACTTCACGGCAACGGCTTTCCGCGCAGCAGGAGCGACGCGTGACCTCACATCTCGCCATCACCATGGGCGATCCGGCCGGCATCGGCCCGGAGATCATCGTCAAGGCCGCCGCCCGGCTGAAGCACCGGATCGACGCGGGCGACCTCAAGCTCGTCGTCATCGGCAGCGCCCCCTCCCTGCGCCGCGCGGAGCGGGCGCTCGGCCTCCTGCCCGATCCCGTTCCCGAGGTCGCCGAGGACGGCGACTGGCCGGCGCTGTGCTGCCTCCAGGCCGACGCGGAGGGCGCGCCGATCGAGCCGGGCCGGCTCTCGGCCGACGGCGGCCGCTTCGCCTACAAGGCGATCGAGGCCGGCGTTCGCCTCGCCCTGGCCGGCCGGATCGGCGGCATCGTCACCGCGCCCCTCAACAAGGAGGCGCTCAACAAGGCCGGCTACCACTATGCCGGCCACACCGAGATGCTGGCGGAGCTGACCGGCGTGCGCGGCTCAGTGATGATGCTGGCCCACGGCAACATGCGGGTCTCCCACGTCACGACCCACGTCGCCCTGGAGGACGTGCCCAAGCGCCTGACCCCGGAGCGCCTGCGCCTCGTCATCGACCTCACCGACAGGGCGCTGAAGGGACTGGGTCTCGCCCGGCCGAAGATCGCGGTCGCCGCGCTCAACCCCCATGCCGGCGAGGGCGGCCTGTTCGGGCGCCAGGACATCGACGTCAGCGCGCCGGTGATCGAGACGGCCAACGCCGACGGGCTCGACGTGCACGGCCCGGTGCCGGGCGACACGGTGTTCGTGAAGCTGCGGGCGGGCCAGTACGACGCGGTGGTGGCGATGTACCACGACCAGGGACACATCCCGGTCAAGCTCCTGGGCTTCGAGATCGACCCGGCCACGGGCAAGTGGATGGACCTGTCGGGGGTGAACATCACCCTGGGGCTACCGATCATCCGCACCTCGGTCGATCACGGCACCGCCTTCGACATCGCCGGCACCGGCGTCGCCAACGAGCGCAGCCTCATCGAGGCGATCGAGTTCGCCGAGAAGCTGGCGGCGAACCGTCAGGCCGGTTGAGCGCGGGGCAGGCGCACGGGATCTCCGAAAAGCGATCTCCGATCCGCCAGCCCGACCGCCCGGCACCCGTGTTTCACGTGAAACAAAGCAGGAACGAAATCTACCGCGCGTCGGCCTCCTGCCCCACGGCCTCGCAGGCGAACGGAGACGGCGGCGCCTCGACGCCGCGCCAGCGGCCGTAGGCCCAGGGGCGGTACCACACCGCCCGCGCGGGCACGCGCTCCGGGACGAGGTCGATGCCGTAGGTGCCGAACGGCCCGCAGCGGCAGATCCGGGCGAAGCCCATCCAGCCGCCGGGCCAGAGCCCGTGCCGGGCGATGGCCGTGTCGGTGTACTCGGAGCAGCTCGGCCAGTGGCGGCACTGGCGCCCGATCAGGCCCGACAGCGTCAGCTGGTAGCCGCGGATCGCCCAGTGGGCGGCGCGCCGGACCATCCCGTCAGGCGGCCTGCCGCTTGGCGGCGATCTGGTCGAGGGCGTCCACCACCGCGTCGAAGGTCAGGAGCGTCGAGGCGTGGCGCGCCTTGAAGTCCCGCACCGGCTCGAGCACCGCGAGGTCCGACCACGCGCCGCCGGGCGCCGGGCCGTTCTCCTTGAGCATCGACCGCATGGCCGCGCGGACGCCGCGCAGTTCGTCCGCGCTGGCGCCGACCACGTGCCGGCCCATCAGCGACGAGGAGGCCTGTCCCAGGGCGCAGGCCCGAACCTCCTGGGCGAAATCCGCGACCCGGCCGTCCTCGCCCAGGACGAGGTCGACCGTCACGGTCGAGCCGCACAGGCGCGAATGGGCCGTGGCACTCGCGTCCGGGTTCTCGAGCCGGCCGAGCCGGGGGATGTCGGCGGCGAGTTCCAGGATACGGCGGTTGTAGATGTCGTCGAGCATCGGGTCCTCGGCCGGAGGCACACTTCCCATCGGGACTCTGCCGCGTGCATCGCGCATTGCGCGTTACCCCGCGAACGATGATATAGGCGCCATACGGCCGCTTCGCGAGGAGGCGGGCCGTCGACCAGGGTCGCGCCAACGGCCACGGTGGTTCCCACGGCCTTTCGTCCATCCCGGGGCGCCGGCTTGAAACCTTTTCGAGCCCGGGATCTTCCCTCGAACGCCCGACGCGATCCGACGATGTACGCCAAGCCCGACAGCACCCCGATGAAATCCCGCATCGCGCGGGCCGGAGATGCCATGGATGCCGCGCTCAAATCCTTGTCCTACCAGGGTGACGGCCAGGGTTTCGACCGGAACGGGGGCGACGGGCAAGGGCTGAACGGCATGCGCAATGACAATCGGCCGGTGGATGAGGGCCGTCCCGTCGAGGTGGCGCCCGAGCCGGCCTCCGCGACCCGCGTCCCGGACGGGATCGAGACCGGCCGCCCGAGCCGCGCCGAGGCCGAGGCCGCCGTGCGCACCCTCCTGCGCTGGGCCGGCGACGACCCGACCCGCGAGGGCCTGCTCGACACCCCGGCCCGGGTCACCAAGGCCTACGAGCAGTTGTTCGGCGGCTACGCGGTCGACGCCGAGAAGCTGCTGGAGCGCGTGTTCGAGGAGGTGGAGGGCTACTCGGACATCGTGCTGGTGCGCGACATCCCGTTCCACTCCCACTGCGAGCACCACATGGTGCCGTTCATGGGCCTTGCCCACATCGCCTATTACCCGACCCGGGGCGTGGTCGGCCTGTCGAAGCTCGCCCGCGTGGTCGACACCTTCGCCCGCCGCCTGCAGACGCAGGAGACCATGACCGCCCAGATCGCCGACGTGATCGAGAGCATCCTCAAGCCCCGCGGCGTCGCCGTGATGGTCGAGGCCGAGCATCTCTGCATGGCGATGCGCGGCGTCCAGAAGGCCGGCGTCTCGACCATCACCAGCCAGTTCCGCGGTGTCTTCAAGGACAACGCTAACGAGCAGGTCCGCTTCCTGACCCTGGTGCGCGGCGGCGCCAAGTAGCCCCGGGCGACGCCTCGACCATGACCGCGCGCGACACCGCCTTCGCTCCCCCCGGCACCCGGGCCGAGATCGAGGAGGGCACGGCCCTCACGCCCCGGTTCGACCGCGACGGCCTCGTCGCCTGCATCGCGGTGGACGCGCGGGACGGGCAGGTGCTGATGCTCGCCCACATGAACGCCGAGTCGCTGGCGCGCACCCTCGAGACCGGCGAGGCGTGGTACTGGTCGCGCTCGCGCCGGGAGCTCTGGCACAAGGGCGCGACCAGCGGCCAGATCCAGCGCGTCGTCGAGATGCGGGTCGACTGCGACCAGGACGCCCTGCTGATCCGCGTCGAGGTCGGCGGCGACGGCGGCTGCTGCCACACCGGCCGGCGCGACTGCTTCTACCGCAGCGTCGTCCGGGAGGCGGACGGCCGGGTCGTCCTGAAAGCCGCCGGGCGATGAGCCGCCCTCTTGCCACGCGGTGGCAAGACGAGTCCGCCGACCCGCATTTCCCGCCCGGAACCGTCGAGCCGGTCCGCGCGCCGCCGAGCCCCGGCCCGCAGGTCGGGCTCGCCCTCGGGGGCGGCTCGGCACGGGGCTGGGCGCATATCGGGGTGATCCGCGCCCTGGAGGAAGGCGGCATCACGCCGACCGTGGTGGCCGGCTGCTCCATCGGCGCCGTGGTCGGCGCCTGCTACGCGGCCGGGCGCCTCGACCGGCTCGAGGCCTTCGCCCGGGCGCTGACCCGGCGTCGGGTGGTGGGGCTCATCGACCCCCGCCTGCCGGGCTCAGGCCTGATCGCCGGCAACCGCCTGCGCCAGCGCCTCGCCGCGGATCTCGGCGAGCGCCGCATCGAGACGCTGCCGATCCGCTTCGGCTGCGTCGCCACCGAGTACGGGACCGGCCACGAGGTCAGCCTGACCGAGGGTCCGGCGGTGGACGCGGTGCGCGCCTCCTACGCGATCCCCGGTCTGTTCCCGCCGGTGGCCCATGACGGCCGCGTGCTGATGGACGGGACCCTGGTCAACCCGGTGCCGGTGGGCCTCGCCCGGGCGCTCGGGGCCGACCTCGTCATCTGCGTGAACCTCAACGGCGACACCGGCGGACCGGTGGTGCGCGAGGCGCCGCACCCGGCCCCGCCGCGCCGGGGCTTCCTGCAGGTCGTGCGCGGGCGCCTGCCGGGCTTCGACCGACCCGAGCCCGAGATCGCCGTGCCGGGCATCGCGCGAGTGGTGCTCGACGCGTTCAACACCACCCAGGACCGGATCTCGCGGGCGCGGCTGGAGCGCGACCCGCCGGACGTGGCCATCGGCCCGGATCTGGCGGCCTTCGGGCTGTTCGACTTCCACCGGGCCGCGGAGGGCATCGCCCTCGGGCACCGCGCCGCCCGCGCCGCCCTGCCCCGGATCCGGGCCGTGCTGGAGGGCGCGGCCGCGCGCGCCTGAGGGATCCGGGCGCGCTCCGTCCGGAGGGGGCCGTCATCCGGCTGTCGTGGCCGCCTGCGATGGGCGCCCGTGCATGCTGGAGGACCTCCAATGTATACGAGTCGCCGTCAGATCCTGCTGTCCGGAGGCGCCGGCCTCGTCGGGCTGGCCACGGGCCTCGGACGGCCCGGCCTGAGCCGCGCCGCCGACCGGCCGCTCCTGACCCACGGCCTCCAGTCGGGCGACGTCGGCACCGACTCGGCGGTGGTCTGGGCCCGGTCCGACCGGCCGGCCCGGGCGATCGTCGAGTGGGCGACCACCGAGAGCTTCGCCGACATCCGCGGCGGCGTCTTCGCCGACGCCCTGCCGGAGACCGACGGCACCGTGAAGGTGACACTGACCGGGCTGCCGGCCGGCCAGGACGTGTTCTACCGTGTCCGCCTGGAGGACGTCGCCGCGCCGACCATCGTCGGGCCGGCCCAGGTCGGGCGGTTCCGGACCGCGCCGGCGGACCGGCGCTCGGTCTCGTTCTGCTGGTCGGGCGACACGGCGGGCCAGGGCTGGGGCATCGACGAGGCCCGCGGCGGCATGACGATCTACTCCGCCATCCTGAAGAACCGACCGGACTTCTTCATCCATTCCGGCGACACGATCTACGCCGACGGGCCGATCCAGTCCGAGGTGAAGCTCCCCGACGGCAGCCTGTGGCGCAATCGGGTGACCGAGGAGGTGGCCAAGCCGGCCGAGACGCTCGCGGAGTTCCGGGGCCGGCACAAGTACAACCTCACCGACCGGAACGTCCTGGCGATGAACGCCGCCGTGCCGATCCTGGCCCAGTGGGACGACCACGAGGTCACCAACAACTGGTGGCCGGGGGAGCCGCTGACCCGGGCCGAGCACCTGAAGAAGAAGTACGCCGACCCGAACGTGCTGGCGCTGCAGCTGCGGGCGGCCAAGGCCTTCCACGAGTACATGCCGATGCGCTTCGAGCCGTCGGAGCCCGGCCGGGTCTACCGCAAGATCGGCTACGGCCCGCTGGTCGACGTGTTCATGCTCGACATGCGCTCCTACCGGGGCCCGAACGGCGAGAACCGGCAGACGGAATACGGGCCCGAGTCCTACTTCCTCGGGCCGCAGCAGATCGCGTGGCTGAAGCGGGCGCTGCTCGAGTCCCGCGCGACCTGGAAGGTGATCGCCGCCGACATGCCGCTCGGCCTCGTGGTGACCTACGACACCGACCGCAATTTCGGCTCGGAGGCGGTGGCGCAGGGCGACGGACCGCCGCTGGGGCGCGAGCTGGAGATCGCCGACCTGCTGCGCTTCATCAAGAGCGCAGGGATCCGCAACACGGTCTGGCTCACGGCCGACGTGCACTACACGGCCGCCCACTACTACGACCCCGACAAGGCGCAGTTCCAGGATTTCGAGCCGTTCTGGGAGTTCGTCTCCGGGCCGCTGCACGCCGGCACCTTCGGGCCGAACGCGCTGGACAACACCTTCGGGCCGCAGCTGCGCTACGTGAAGGCGCCCGACAAGGGCCAGGTGAACCTGTCGCCGGCCGCCGGCTACCAGTTCTTCGGCCACGTGGCGGTGGACGGCGCCACCGAGCAGATGACGGTGACCCTCAAGGACGCGGCCGACACCGACCTCTGGCACGTCACGCTTGATCCCGTGAAGGCGTGAGGCGGACCGCGGGCGGTACGGGCTCGCGATGTCGGCCTGCTCGCCCGTCGACGAAGGGGCGCGGGTCCCCTCTCCCGCACGGGAGAGGGAGCGCGTCGCGCCCCGGCGGCCTGTCCTGAACCGGCGAGGCCCGGGGGCGGAGGGCGAGAGAAACGCGCGGTGCCGGCGCCCCTACGCCATCGTGATGTAGTCGCGCAGGGCCTGGTGCTCGGCCTCGACGGTGGCGATCTTGCGCGCCACCACGTCGCCGATCGAGACCAGGCCGATCAGCCGCCCGTCCTCGCAGACCGGTACGTGGCGGAAGCGCCCGTCGGTCATGAGGGTCATGACCTCCTCGATCGTGGTGGTCCGGCCGCAGGTGGTGACCGCGGTGGTCATGTGGGCCGAGACCGGCGCGTCGAAGGCCGAGCCCCCGTGCCGGGCGAGCGCCCGCATGATGTCCCGCTCGGAGATGATGCCCGCCACCGTCCCGTCGGCCTGGGCGACCACGAGGGCGCCGATCCGCTTGTCGGCGAGGATCTGGATCACCTCATCGAGGGTCTTGTCGGGGCCCACGGTGACGACGGAGCTGCCCTTCTCGGCGAGGATGCGTGCGACGGTCATGGCTCTCTCCCTGTGTGACGCGGCCGGTGCGCCGTCAGCCCGCGGCGCCCTGATGGCGTTCTCGGCCGGGTTGGCCCGGCTCGTTCACATTGTGGCGAGTGTGTGATCGATCCGGCCGGATGGCAAGGTGCCGGGCGTCGATGGCAGGGACTCAGTGCCGGCGCGGCTCTCGGGGATCCACCAGGGGGAACAGGAAGAAGCCCGCGATGAAGCCGCCGAGATGGGCGTCCCAGGCGATGGCGGCGTTCTCGCCGACGAGCGGCACGCTGACGAGGCCGAAGAGCAGGTTGGTCAGCAGCCAGATCACCAGGAACGACACCGCGGTCCGGTTGCGCAGCAGCTCCGGGATCGTCTCGGCGGGACGGGGCGGCGGCACCTGCCAGGCCGGCGCGCCGTAGCCCGAGACCGGCGGCTGGAACACGAAGCGCGCGGCGGCGGCCATCAGGGCCGAGATCCCCGCCGAGGCGCCGACCAGCGGCCCCGCGCTCAGCGGATCGATCAGGATGTGGAGAAGTCCGCCGGCCGCCGTGCCGGCCAGCGCGAGCACGCACCAGCGCACGGCGCCGCAGCGGCGCGCCACCGGGGCGCCGAAGGCCGCGAGCCAGACGCTGTTGAAGATCACGTGCATCCACGAGCCGTGCAGCAGCCCGTAGGTGACGAGCGTCCAGGGCTGGAGGGCGTGCTCGCCCACGATGTAGCGGGCGAAGGCCTCGCGGGCCGCCTCCAGGCCGGGATCGCCCGGATCGGCGGCGGCGCGGATCACCTCGGAGGCCCGGCCGGGATCGAACCAGAGGGTCCAGCGCGCCGGGACCAGCGCGAGGTCGAGGACGAGGCGGATGTCCCAGGTGTCCGGCAGCAGGAACTCGCGCACCGCCTGGATCGCCAGGAGCAGCCCGATCGACGCGGTGACGATGCCCGGCATGTTGAACACGGGCACGCGGCTCTGCCGCGGGAAATCGGGGGAGGCGTCCATCGGCGCACCATGTCGGGGCGCGGCGCGATCGGGCAAGCCCCGGCGACGTATTGAAGCTCGCAAATACCGGTCGGATCGCGGTCCGTATCGCGCACCGCCCCGTCTTCAGTCCGGATCCGTCCCGGACGGCCGCGGCGCGCCCGGCGGGGTGCGACGATTGTGTCGCCGGCCACGACGCGCTACCCCCCGCCCCGCGCGGCGCCGGCGGGACCGGCGGCGCGCGGGTGCGGGAGCCGGCACGGCCCGTGCGCCCGGACGCGGTGAACGCCCGGATCGGCCGGTCACACCCCCGCGGATGTGCCAGAATGATCCGGGGATGAACCACAGGCGTTGAGAATCGGGACACCGATGAAGCATCCCACCAGCCGCATGCTCCACGCCTACTGGGAGCGCCTGCGCGGAGAACGGGCCGCGCCGGAACGCGCCGAGATCGAGCCGGGCGAGATCCGGCACCTCCTCGCCGACAGCCTGATCCTGGAACTCGACATGCCGAGCCGCTCCGCGAGCATCCGGCTCGCGGGGACCCGGGTCTGCGCCCTGTACGGCCGCGAGCTGAAGGGCGAGCCCTTCGCCAAGCTGTGGGGCTCCCGGGCGACGGATCCCTGGCGGATCGTCGAGATCGTGGCCAGCGACACGCTGGGCGTCGTCGCGGGCCTGCGCGGCACCAACGCGGCCGGCGAGGCGGCGGATCTCGAACTCCTGCTCCTGCCCCTGCGCCACCGCGGCCGGACGCAGGTCCGCGCCCTCGGCACCCTCAGCCTCGACGGCGCGCCGCACTGGCTCGGCCTGCGCCCGCTGGTGGAGGCGGAGACCACCTCCCTGCGCATCCTGCCCAGCCGCAGGACCGAGCCGGTCCCGCCCGCCCGCACCGCCGTGCGCACGAGCGCGGGCTACCCCGGGCCGGTGCGCCACGGCCACCTCCTCGTCCACGCCGGCGGGCGCGCCTGAGAACCGTATTCGTCCAAGGTTACGCCCGGTCCGGGACGGCCAGTTCGATCGAATCGGCGCGTGCACCCGAGGAAAGCTTCGGCGCACAAGTCGATCGCGCACGACGCGGCAGGGCTCGACAATGGATGTTTCTACAAGGCCGATCGATCCCGGAGCAGGAAAAAAGGGTTTCGTAACTGTCCGTGCCTAGTCTGCACCGGCCATTCTCCGGCGCAGGACCAATCTCGGAATGATCGCGGTCGAGGCCACCGCTGGAACTGATCTGCGCGGCCTCGCCGCCGAGCCGGCGCGCGGTGCCGCCGACCAGCGCCGCCACCAGCGCGTGCGGGTCGCCGTGCTCGGCCGCTACATGCTGGCCGACCGCCGGGAATATCCCTGCCAGACCGTGGACATGTCGCCGGGCGGCGTGCGGCTGACCTGCGCGGTCAAGGGCGCGGTCGGCGAGCGCGTGGTGCTCTACCTGGAGCATATCGGCCGCATCGAGGGCGTCGTCGCGCGCACCTGCCCGGACGGGTTCGCGGTCCAGCTCAACGCCACGTCGCGCAAGCGGGACAAGCTCGCCTCCCAGCTCACCTGGCTGGCGAACCGGGAGATGCTGGGGCTGCCGGAGGGACGCTCGCACGAGCGCCTCGTGCCGACCAACACGGCGGTGGTCCTGCGCGTCGAGGGCGGCCGCGAGATCCGGGCGCGCCTCATCGACATCTCGATGTCGGGCGTGGCGATCTCCTGCCCGGTGCCGCTGCCCCTCGGCGCCGCCGTCACGGTGGGCAGCACGCCGGGCCGGCTGGTGCGCTACTTCGAGGGCGGCTTCGGCGTGCAGTTCCTGCTGCCGCTCTCCCCCGACCGCTTCCACGCCGGGATGACGCTCTGACGCGCGTGCGGCCGGACCGGCCGGCGGTCAGATCTTCTTGGCGAGCTGCGCGGCGACCTCGTCGGCCGGCCGGGTCAGGTCGAGGGCGCCGAGGAAGCGGTTCTGCGCGTCCATGATGTACACCAGGGCGGTGTGCTCCATCGTGTAGTCGCCGTCCTTGGCGGGCACCTTGCGGGCATAGGCCCGGTACGCCTTCTCGGTGGCGGTGACCTGCTCGGGCGTGCCGGTGAGGCCGGTGATGCGCGGGTCGAAGCTCGACAGGTAGGTCTTGAGGCTCGCCGGATCGTCCCGCTCGGGATCCACCGTGACGAAGGCGACCCGCATCGTCTTGCCCTTCGACCCCAGGGCAGCGAGCACGTCGGAGATCTGCTGCAGGGTGGTCGGGCAGACGTCCGGGCAGTGGGTGAAGCCGAAGAACACGAGGTGCGTCGCGCCGGCGAAGTCGCGCTCGGTGACGGTGCGCCCGTCCTGGTTCACCAGCGTGAACGGGCCGCCGACGCTCGGCACGCCCACCGGTGCCTTGTCGGGCAGGAACGCGAACACCGCCGCCCCGGTCAGGCCGATGAGGCCGAGGCAGAAGGCGAGGAGCGGGACGAGGGCGCGGCGCATGGGACGGGTTCCGACCTCCGGGGAGGCCGGCACAGCACACAACGGCGCGCGGAGGCAAGCCGGCGCGGTGCCGCCGGCCGACCGATCGGCGCCGCGCCGGCGCGACCGCTACGGCTTCGAGGCCGGCTCCCCCGCGGGGCTCGCCGGGGCGGCGCCCTTCGGCGGCTCCTTGCCGAGATAGACGTATTCCGGCGCCGCCCGGAGCTGGTCCTTGGTCGTGTCGATCCGCGCCTGGAGGGTCTTGCCGTCGGTGCGGTCGAGCTTGAGCACGGACGGGTCGACCGCGACGTATTTCGAGCCGATCCCCAGGAAGCCGCCGACCCCGATGATCCAGGCCTTCACGGCCCCCTTCTGGTCGAGGACGAAGTCGGCGATCTGCCCGATCGTCTCGTTGGCGCCGTTGACGACGCTGGAGCCGATCAGCTTGCTGGCGACCATGTCGTCGGGGGCCTGGGCCACGAAGGTCGGGCGCAGGCTGTCGGCCATGGTGGCGGGCTGGCCGGGGACCGGGGTCGCGGCGGCGCCGCCGTCCGGCTTGGCGCCGTCCGATCTGGCGCCGTCGGTCTGCGCCGAGGCGGTGGCGAGGCCGGCCAGCAGGAGGGCCGAGGCGAGGAGCGGGGTGCGCATCGGAGCAGGTCTTTCAGACGGGGGCCGCACAGGGGGGTCGCGCGGCCTCAAGGTTCTGGCGGGGCTTAAGTTCCGCGCGGTCTCGGCCCCGGCGGGGGCCGGCCCGGCGGTTTGCCGGCTGCGCGTCGGCGCCGGGGGCCTTTGACGGCGGGGCCTTCCGCCCCGCACAAGGCCGGCGCCATGCTCCGCCTCGCCCTCTACCAGCCCGATATCCCGCAGAACACCGGCACGATGCTGCGCATGGCCGCCTGCCTCGGGCTGGCGGTGGAGATCGTGGAGCCCGCGGGCTTCGACGTCTCGGACCGCCACCTGCGCCGCTCGGGCCTGGACTACCTCGACCACGTGGCGATCACCCGGCACCGCTCCTTCGCGGCCTTCGCGGCGTGGCGGGCCGAGGCCGGGATCCGGCTCGTCCTCGCCACCACGGCGGGCGCCGTGCCCTACACGGACTTCGCCTTCCGCCCGGACGATTGCCTGATGGTCGGGCGCGAATCCGCCGGCGTGCCCGAGGCGGTGCACGCGGCCGCCGACGCCCGGATCGTGGTGCCGATCCGGGCGGGCCTGCGCTCGCTCAACGTCGCGGTCGCGGCCGCGATGATCGCCGGCGAGGCCCTGCGGCAGGTGTCCGGGACGGCCCGACCAGATCTCTAGGATCGTGACGCCTCTCGGGTCGGCCGCCGTCTTCGCGAGCGGAGCGAAGCGATCCAGGCGGCGCCACGCTCGGCCGATGTCCCGCTGCACTGGGTTGCTTCGCCGCGCTCGCGAGGACGGGATCGGCAACGGATCGCGTCCGGCTCGCTTGGTACAACGGGACTCATCCTCACCCCGCGAGACGCGCCGCCGCATGGACGACACCGCCTTCACGCCCTCCCGGCGCCACGCCGATCTGGGCCCCGCCTTCTTCGATCCGGTGACGCCGGCCCGGTTCCCGCGGACGATCCTGCGCTACCGCAACCAGACTTGGGCGAAGCGGGTCGGACTGGGCGGCCTGTCCGAGGCGGCGTGGATCGCCCATTTCGGCCGGTTCGAGCCCCTGCCGGGCAGCTTCGAGACGCCGCTGGCCCTGCGCTACCACGGCCATCAGTTCCGCGCCTACAATCCGGACCTGGGCGACGGGCGCGGCTTCCTCTTCGCGCAGCTGCACGACCGCCTGGACGGGCGCCTCCTCGACCTCGGCACCAAGGGGAGCGGCACGACGCCCTGGTCGCGCGGCGCCGACGGGCGGCTCACCCTCAAGGGCGGCGTGCGCGAGGTGCTGGCCACCGCCCTCCTGGAGGCGCAGGGCGTCTACACCTCGAAGAGCTTCAGTCTGATCGAGACCGGCGAGGACCTCGTGCGCGGCGACGAGCCCTCGCCGGCACGCGCCTCGGTGCTGGTGCGCCTGTCCCACGGCCACATCCGCATCGGCAGCTTCCAGCGCTTCCTGGCGCTCGGCGAGCCGGACAACATCGCCCGGCTCCTCGACCACACGATCGCGACCCACCGGCCGGAGCTCTGGCGCGACGGCGTGGAGGATCGCGCCGTCGCCTTCCTGGAGGACGTGGTCGCCCGGGTCGCCCGGATGGGCGCGCAGTGGGCGGCGGCCGGCTTCGTCCACGGGGTCCTCAACAGCGACAACATCAACGTCACCGGCGAGAGCTTCGATTACGGGCCCTGGCGCTTCCTGCCGCATTACGATCCGGACTTCACGGCCGCCTACTTCGACGAGACCGGGCTCTACAGCTTCGGCCGCCAGCCGGAGGCCCTGTTCTGGAACCTCGCCCGGCTCGCCGACTGCCTGCTGGTGCTGGCCCCCCAGGCGCGCTTGGAAGCGGCGCTCTCCGGATTCGGGCCGGCCCTGCAGGAGGCGTTCGCCGAGGCCCTGTTCCGCCGGCTCGGCCTCGCCCCGGCGACGCGGCCGGAGACCGACCGGCTGGTCTCGGCGGTCTGGCGGTTCCTCGCGGAGACGCGGGCGCCCTTCGAGCGGTTCTTCTTCGACTGGTACGGCGGCCTCGCGAGCGCGACCCGCGCGCAGGCCGGGCCGTCCGCCGGCCACTACGCGCACGAGGCCTTCGCGCCGGTGCGGGCCGCGCTGGAGCCGCTCGCGCCCGCCCCGGGCGCGCGGCTCGACCATCCCTACTTCGCGGAGGCGCCCTGCACGCTCCTGATCGACGAGGTGGAGGCGTTGTGGGCCCCGATTGCCGCGGCGGATGACTGGTCCCTGTTCGAGGCCAAGCTCGCGGGAGTGGCCCGGATGGCCGAGGCCTGCGGGACAGCGCCCGCCTCGGCCTGAGCGGCCTCCTCCTCGGCGAGCCGTCGGCGCTCCTCGGCGTAGCCCCCCGCGATGGCGAGATCGACCAGGCGCCGGGTCAGCCGGAAGGCCAGCCAGAACAGGGCGAGGCAGAGAAGCGTCGCGGCGGCGGCCTTGAGCGGGTCCACGGGGTTCCTCCGGTGATGTCTCCTCGGGCGGAGCGGCCCTCTTAGTGCCGAGGCGGGCCGCGGGGCAATTGGACTTCGTGCCGAGATCGAGCCCGCGGCGCGTCGTCCCGGGCTCGCCGCGCGGCGCCGGACCCGAGACCCGGCCGGAACATGCTATGGCGGCCGGCGGCCGGATCCCGATATCCGGCGCTGAAGATCCCTCGATCAGGCGGATACCCGTGCGCGAGACCTTCCACATCGAAGTCCTCGGACCGGAGCCGGACGAGATCCAGACGCGGATCTCCGTGCGGGTCGGCAGCCTGGAGAGCGCGCAGGAGCGGGCCCTGCGGCTGTTCGCCCGCGCCCGGGTGCCGCAGCGCTCGGGCGAGCCGGCCGAGGCGGTCCGGGTGATCGACGGCGCCGGCCGCGAGGTGTTCTATCGGACGCGCTTCGACGCGGGGGATTGAGGCGCGAGGACACTGCCGATGCGCACAGCCCTGATCCTGCCGGTCCTCGTCCTCGCGGCCGGCGCGCTGTTCCTGCGCAGCTACACCCTGCCGCCAGCCCCGGACCGCCGGGGCGGGACCACGCTTCTGCTGACCTGGCCGAACCGCCCGGCCTTCGGCAGCCCCCGGGCCGACTGCCTCGCCGGGCCGCCCGACGAGCCGGTCCTGCCCTGCCTCATCGCCTCCGTCGCCCGGGCGCGGGACGACGGGTACACGCTGCTGCAGCTGCCGTTCTGCGCGACCTGCTACGACCTGTCCGGGCGGATCGCCGTCACGGGCCGCGACGCGGCGGCGACGCGGGCGCGGCTGGAGCAGATCGCCCGCTTCGGATGGTGAGACGCGCCCGGGCAACGCGCTCCCGGGCCCGCTCCAGGGTCCGGGCCACCGGGAACAGCGGATCGCGGCCCGCCTCCACCAGCAGATGGGCGATCGGCCGGCGCGCGGTCCAGAAGGTGGTGCCGAGGGCGAAGTCCGGCGGCGCGCAGGAATCGATCCGGTCGATCGGCCAGTCGCCCCCGGCCACCGCCTCGGTCAGCCGGTGGACGAGCTGGACCCCCGGCGCGGTCTCCGGCCGCGTCTCGTCGTTGGCGATCTTCAGCACCCAGGCCTCGCGGCCGGTGACCGGCAGGATCAGGGAGGCCAGGAGCCGGTCGCCCCGACGCAGGCGCGCGATCCGCACGCCGTCCGCGGCCCCGAGATGGGCCCCGAGATCGGCCCCGAGATCGGCACTGAGATCGGCACTGAGATCGGCCAGGGCGGCGCGCAGGAAGGCGATCTCCGCCGGCCGCTGCGCCAGGCTCGTGCCGGCCTGACCCTTCCAGCCGGCGGCCTCCAGGGCGACGTGGGCGTCGAGGGCGGGGCCGAGGGATTCGGGCGCGGCGAGGATCTCGAAGGTCACGGGCCCCGCCGCCTCGAGGCGCGCGCGGGCGCGGCGGAGCTTGCGGCGGCGCTGCCCGGAGAGGTGCCCGAGATAGGAGGCCCGCGCCTCCGGCCCGCGGCCGGTCAGGTCGAGCAGGCCGCGGTCGTGCGGCCAGTACGCGGCGCGGCGCCCGCCACACGCCGTCAGGAGTTCAGGCAGGGGGCCGTCGGTTGGAGCGTTCGGCAGGAGGAGGCGCGGCGGCAGGCCGAGGGCGCCCGGCGCGGCGAGCAGCCCCGCCAGGGCGGCCTCCGGGGCGGCGCCGTCGAGGAGCGGCGCCCCGAACGGGGCGTAGCCGTGGGTCCAGCCCACGAGCAGCGGCAGCGGCACGCCCCAGCGGCGGCGCGACGGCCGGAACGGCCAGGCGGCGAGGAGCCGGGCCCCGGGCGCCTCGGGGGGCCGGTCGGCGACGAGGAGGAGCCGGACGCCCGCCCCGAAGGCGTCGCGGGCCGCCAGGGCGTAGCCCGCCTCGTAGAACGGGTTGCGCACCAGGCTCGCCCGACCCAGGGCCCGCCAGGCCGGGACCCAGGGCGCCGCCCCGTCGAGGGGCCGGACCGCCGCCACGAGCCCGCCGGGAAGCGCGGCCGTGTCCGATGGGGTGTCCGACGCGGGGCCTGCCATCGCGGGACCGTCAGGCCGCGAGACGGTGACGGATCGCGCCGGCGAAGCCGAGCACGTCGTAGCGCCACGCCGTCACCCCGGCGGCGGCGGTGAGCAGGACGAGGCGCAGGGCCTGTCCCGGCGGCAACAGGCCGCCGGGGACCAGGGCGATGCCGGCATTCACCGCGCCGCAGGCCAGCGCGATCCCGGCGATGCCGGCCATGTCGGCGAGCGGCAGCGGCATCGTCGTGCCGGTCCGGCGGGCGCCGAGCACCAGCACGAGGCAGGCCGCGCTCTGGCCGCCCGCGAAGGCGAGGGCCGCCCCGGCGGCGCCGAAGCGCGGGATCAGCAGGAGCGACAGCGCGGCGACGGTGGCGAGGGTCGCGAACGCGGCGGCCGCCTCCAGGCCGCTGGATCGGGCGAAGTAGATCACCTGCCCGAAATAGTAGGCGCGGAACATCATCAGGATGCTCGCCAGGATCAGCACCGGGGCGAGCTCCCGCGCCTCGGCCCGGTAGTCGGGCCCGAGCAGCACCGCCACGACCAGATCGTCGAAGCACAGGAAGAACACGGCCCCGAAGGCCGCGATCAGCGTCATGGCCCGTGCGGCGTCGCGCAGCACCCCGGAGGCCGCCGCCATCCCGCCCACCCGCGCCTCGCGCTTGGCGATCGAGATCAGCGACAGGGCGATCGCCTCGCCGAACACGATGAAGCTCTGCTTCAGGAAGTCGGCCAGGGCGCCGTAGGCGCCGAGCCCCGCCGGCCCCACCGTCTTGGCGATGATCAGCCGGTCGAGGCTCTGGGCGAGCGCCGCAGTCCCGAAGGAGAGGACGAGCGGCCAGCCGTAGGCGAACAGCCGCAGCGCCTCCGCGCGGCTGCCGCGGCCGGGCATCATCGGGGCGATCGTGGCCGCGGCCGGCAGGGAGGCCAGGGCGTTGGCGGCCGCCACCGCGAAGGCGAGGTGCAGGGGATCCTGCGAGAGGTGCAGCGCCAGGCTGCCGAGGGCCAGGATCAGGACGGCGCGGCTCATCACCGAGGCCGCCACCGCCCCGGCCCGCAGGCGGGTGCGGGCGATCTCGGTGGAGCCCTCGAATAGGGTGGTCCCGAAGGCCAGCGCCAGGATCGCGGCCGCCATCCGCGCCGGCATCAGGCCGAGGGCGGCGGCGAGCGCGCTGCCGAGCCCGGCGAGGAGCAAGGTGCCGCCCAGGATCCGCACCACGGTGCCGACCTGCGCGGGCTCGCGCGCCTCGTCGTAGAGGGCGAAGAACGCGAATTTCGGCCACTGGCAGGTCGCCCCGTAGAGCACCAGCGCCCAGGACAGGACGTACAGGTAGGTGCCGTAGCTCTCCACCGGCGCGAGCCGCGTGAACACCGCCACGGAGGCCATGTTCAGGGCGGCCGCGAAGCCCCGCGAGCCGACATAGATCAGGCTGTGCCGGGCGATCATGTCCTAGAACCGGTCAGACGCACCACGACCTCGCACCACGCTGGGACAGACCGGCCCGTGGCGGGAGGTAACGCAGGGACGGCGCGCATGACAGCCCGGGCTCTGCAGGCGGCGTGCCGCCGGCCCCGGCCCTCAGCCCTCGCCCCGCGGGCGGATCAGCGACGTGCCGGTCATCTCGGCCGGCTGGTCCAGTCCCATCAGGTCGAGGAGCGTCGGCGCCACGTCGGCCAGCCGTCCGTCGGCCAGGGTCACGCCGTCGACGCCGACGAGCGCGGCGGGCACCGGGTTGAGGGTGTGGGCGGTGTGCGGCTCGCCGGTCTCGGGATCGCGCATCATCTCGCAATTGCCGTGGTCGGCGGTCACCAGCAGCGCCCCGCCCTGGGCCGTCACCGCCTCGACGACGCGGCCGAGGCAGGTGTCGACGGTCTCCACCGCCTTCACGGCGGCCGCGAGGCAGCCGGTGTGGCCGACCATGTCGGGGTTGGCGAAGTTCAGGATGATGAGGTCGTAGCGCCCGGAGCCGATCGCCTCCACGGCGCGGTCGGTGAGTTCGGGCGCCGACATCTCCGGCTGCAGGTCGTAGGTCGCGACCTTCGGCGAGGGCACGAGGATCGCGTCCTGCCCCGCGAAGGGCTCCTCGCGGCCGCCGTTCATGAAGTAGGTGACGTGCGGGTACTTCTCGGTCTCAGCCATGCGCAGCTGCGCGCGCCCGGCCCGGGCCACGGTCTCGCCGAGGCCGTTGGGCAGGTCGAGGGCCCCGAACAGGGTCTCGGCGAAGGCGTCGATCTCGACGCTGTACTGGACGATCCCCAGGGCGGCGGCGAACCGGACCGTGCGCGCGCGCTCGAAGCCCGCGAAGGCCGGGTCGAGCAGCGCCTCCAGGATCTGCCGGGTCCGGTCGGCGCGGAAGTTGAAGCTCAGGATGCCGTCGCCGTCCCGCATGCCGGCGTAGTCGCCGATGATCGCGGGCCGCATGAACTCGTCGGACACGTCCTGCGCGTAGGACGCGGCAACCGCCTGCCCGGCCCGCTCGAACCGGGTCCCGCGCGCCTCCGTGAGGGCGTCGTAGGCCGTCTGGACGCGCTCCCAGCGCCGGTCGCGGTCCATGCCGAAGTAGCGGCCGCACAGCGTCGCGATGCGGGCGCCCTTCGGGAGGGCGGCCGCGACGTCGGCGATGCAGGTGGCGGCCGAGCGGGGCGGCATGTCGCGCCCGTCGGTGAAGCCGTGGAGCCGGACCGGGATGCCGGCCGTCGTCAGCGCGCGCGCCAGCGCGACGGCATGGTCCTGGTGCGCGTGGACGCCGCCGGGCGAGAGCAGGCCGACGAGGTGGCAGGTCCCCCCCGACGCGCGCAGCGCCTCGATGAACCGGACCAGAGCCGGGTTCCGGGCGAGGGAGCCGTCGGCGACCGCCGCGTCGATCCGCGGCAGGTCCTGCAGGACGACGCGGCCCGCGCCGATGTTGAGGTGGCCGACCTCGGAATTGCCCATCTGCCCCTTGGGCAGGCCGACATCGGCGCCGAAGGTCGTCAGCCGCGACCGGGGGCGCTCCCGCATCAGACCGTCGAAGACCGGCGTCCTGGCCTGGTGGACGGCGTTGTCGGCCACCGCGTCCCGCAGACCCCAGCCGTCGAGGATCACGAGCATCACGGGACGCGGGGTACTGTCGGGCACGGGCACAACTCTCCTGGGCTGCCGCGCGCGGCGCGCGGCCGGTCTCCGGGCCCTGACGCGGCCGGATCGTTGCGCGTGTCGATAATCGCCTTGGTCGCGCGAGACCACCGCCCCGAAGGGCCAATGGGCGACGGATGCGAGAGAGCGTCGGGCTTCTGACATGCCCCGGCCGCGCTCCGCACATGGTGGGGCGCGGCTGGCGGGACGCGGCCGGAAAGGCGCGGCCGACGGGGACTCAGGCGGTCAGTTGACGCGCGCCGCGTCGGATCCCGGCGGGAGGCCGAGCAGGCGGCGCTTCCTTCGCAGGGCGGCCCGGAGCAGCGTCCGCCGGTAGCCCGGATAGGACAGGAACCCCGCCGCCCAGGACAGGTGCATGGTCACGGCCGCCGGGCCGCTCATGACCAGGACGGGTTCCCGCGCCTTCAGCGCGAGGGCGAGGCCGCTCAGGACACAGCCCCCGGCATAGAGCAGCAGCGGGATCAGCAGGGCGGGCATCAGGGCCGCCAGCGGCAGGGCCGCGACGGCGTAGAGCAGGACCAGGGCCGGCAGGATCTGGCGGGCGCGCGGCAGGCTGGCGTGCTTCTCGAGGGTCCGCGCGCAGCCGCGCCCGTAGTGGAGGTACTGCCGGGCGAGGCTGCGGAGGCAGGCGCGCGGGAAGTACGTGATGGCGAGCTCGGCGGCCAGGTAGATCCGCCCGCCCGCCGCGCAGAGCCGCCGGTCGAGTTCGGCATCCTCGTTGTGGGTGAAGGTCTCGTCGTAGCCACCGACCCGCAGGAACTCGCGCCGGTCGAAGGCCGCGTGGTGGCCGTGGGCGACGTAGCCCGAGATGCCGCCCTGCCGGTGGGCCGAGCCGCCGTTGCCGAGGCGGCTGTTCTGCGCCGCCGCGATCGCCCTCTGCAGCGGCGTGACCCCGACGGTCCGGAGCGGCACGACCACAGAGACGGCCTGGCGCAGGCGCATCGTGCCGACGAGGTTCTGCACGAATCCCTTCGGATAGACGGCGTGGCAATCGGCGCGGACAAGGTAGGCGGAGGCGGGATGCGCGAGTCGCGCGGCGAGGTTGATCGCCGCCGCCTGGATGCGGCGCTCGTTGTGGACGAGCCGGATGCGGGGGTCGCGGGCGCTCAGGGCGGCGACGATCGCGCAGGTGTCGTCGCGACTGCCGCCGTCCAGCACCAGCAGCTCGCAGGCGATGGCGTCCCGGTCGGGCAGCACCGACGCGATGGCGTCGGCGATGTGCGCGGCCTCGTTCAGGGCCGGCATGGCGATCGTCACGAGCGGAGCGCCGGCGGCGCTCACGGGGTCCTGCATGGCGGTTCTCCCGAAACCTGGTCCCGGTCGCCGGCCGATGAGGGCCGGTCGTCCCGGACGGGGACCGACGCCGCGTGCGGCGCGCCCCCGAGGTCTCATTTGTCGTGATTGGCTACGATTACGGTCGTTGATCACAACCACCACTTCAGTCGGCCGGACCGATACGACGAAAGGTGTAATTCGGACCGGCGCACCGCGATGATAGCCCGTTCCGGCGGGACGACCGGGCGGCACGACTTCCGATTCGCACCGGGTCCCCGAGCTCGACCACGGGCTCAGAGCGTCATGCGGGACCGCCTCGAATGATGAAATCTTTGGATGCGCTTGCCCTCGGCACGCCGGAACGCGGGCCGACCGAACAGCGGACCGACCCGTCGACGCTGCGGGTGACCGAGATCGCGCCCGACGACCGGATCGTCGCCTTCGACGCGGTCGGCCTCTGGCAGTATCGCGACCTGCTGCGCGTCCTGATCCTGCGGGACCTGAAGGTGCTCTACCGGCAGACCGCCATGGGCGCCTCCTGGGCGATCGCGCAGCCGCTCTTCACCGTCCTGATCTTCACGGTGATCTTCGGCCACTTCGCCAAGATCCCCACCGACGGCGCCCCCTACGCACTCTTCGCCGGCAGCGCGGTCGTCCTGTGGACGTACTTCTCCGAGGCGGTGCGGCGCAGCGCCAACGGCCTCGTGGCGGAGGCCGAGCTGATCCGGAAGATCTACTTCCCGCGGCTGGTCATCCCGCTGGCGACGGTGGTGTCGCCGATGGTCGACTTCGCCATCGCGCTCGGCGTGCTGCTGGCCCTGATGGCCTGGTACGGGGCGGTGCCGGACTGGCACCTCGTGCTGGCCGTCCCGACCCTGATCGTGACGGCGATGCTCGCCCTCGGGGTGAGCCTCTGGCTCGGGCCGATCAACGTCCGCTTCCGGGACATCAAGCACACGCTGCCGTTCGTGATCCAGATCTGGATGTACGCCTCGCCGATCGTCTACGCGTCGAGCATCGTGCCCGCCTCGGTGCGCTGGATCTACGCGCTCAACCCGATGGTCGGCCTGATCGAGGCGTTCCGGTTCGCCATCCTGGGCGGCACGCCGCCCGACGCCTTCGCGGTCGCCGTCTCGGTCACGGCCGCCTTCGCCCTGCTCATCAGCGGACTGATCTTCTTCCAGCGCATGGAGCGCTCCTTCGCGGATGTAATCTGATGTCGATGGCAATCAGCGTTCAGGATATCGGCAAGCAGTACTGGCGCGCCCCCCGCGCCGCGCACCAGAACTCGCTGCGCGACGCGCTCAGCGAGGGCGTCCGCGGCCTGGTGACCCGCCGCGCGGCGGCGCGCCCGTCGCAGGAGAGCTTCTGGGCGCTGAAGGAGGTCAGCTTCGGCATCCGGCACGGCGAGAATGTCGGCATCATCGGCCTCAACGGCGCAGGCAAGAGCACGCTCCTCAAGCTCCTGTCGCGGATCGCCGCGCCGACCACCGGCCGGATCCGCCTCGAGGGCCGGGTCGGGGCCCTGCTCGAGGTCGGCACCGGTTTCCACCGGGAGCTGACCGGCCGCGAGAACATCTTCCTCTACGGCTCGATCCTCGGGATGGACCGCCGGGAGATCGCCGCGAAGTTCGACGCGATCGTCGCCTTCTCGGAGATCGGCGACTTCATCGACATGCCGGTGAAGCGCTACTCCAGCGGCATGTATGTCCGGCTGGCCTTCTCGGTCGCCGCGCATCTCGAGCCCGACATTCTGCTCCTCGACGAGGTGCTGGCGGTGGGCGACTACACCTTCCAGCGCAAGTGCATGGACTTCGCCCGGCGCCTCCAGGGCAAGGGTTCGACGATCCTGCTGGTCTCGCACAACATGTTCAGCATCAAGACCATGTGCGAGCGGGTGATCTACATCAAGGGCGGCCGCGTCGCCTACGACGGCCCCACCGACGAGGGCCTGACCCACTACGAGCGGGACAGCTACCTCGCCGACACCGCGTGGTTCCGCCCCGACACCGGCGACCTGCCGGTCCGGATCAGCGACGTGACGATCGCCGACGAATCCGGCGCGCCGCGGACGTTGTTCCGCCACGGCGAGCGGATGCGGATCCGGGCCCGCTACAGCGCCGCCGAGCCGATCGCCGACCCGCACGTCCTGTTCTCGATCACCCGGTCCGACGAGCTGCTCTGCTGCAATTTCAGCACCCAGGCGGACGGCGCCGGCCTGACTGCCCTCGCGGGCGAGGGCGAGGTGGAGCTGCTGACGCCGCCGCTGACCCTGACCGCCGACACCTACACGGTCTCGATGGTGGTCCGGCAGCGCGGCTTCGAGCGGCTCCTCGCGGCCAAGATCGGCGGCCGCTTCCACATCGAGCACCCCGTCTTCGCGCCGGACGTCTTCGGCGTGTTCCACGAGGCGGGGACCTGGACAACGAACGGCGCCGCGTCGCAGCGCTGAGGCCCGGAGGGCGTGATGGTCAGAGGCGCGTTTGAACCCGTCCGTGACAGCGACGGCGAAACCGCGGGCGGGACGGCGTCCCGCGCCGGGCGGATCCGGTCGAACTTCGCGGCCTTCGATGCCCGGGTGCGGCACGCGGAGCGTCTCGCGGCGGCCGGCAACCATGCCGGCGCGGCCGTGGAGACCGCCATCGCGGCGACCCTGGCGGCGCACCGGCACTGCGGCGTGTTCGCGAGCCCGCGCCTCGAACGGTTGATGACCGGGATCGGCCGGACCCTCGACGGCGGCGGCCCGGACCGCGCGCGGGCCGACGGGGCTCCGTACCGGCGCGTCCTCCACGTCTGCACGCAGCTCGCCCCGGTGGGCGGCCTCACCAAGATGCTCGCGCTCTGGATCGGCGCCGACCGCAACCGGGTCAACGGCGTCGCCCTGACCCAGCATCGCGGCCCGGTCGACGGGCGGATCACCGCCGCGGTGCGCGAGAGCGGCGGCGGGATCCACCACCTGAACCACCACAAGGGCGACAAGCTCGCCTGGGCGCGGGAGCTGCGCCAGATCGCGCGCGGCTACGACGTCGTCGTCCTGCACATCCACTGCGAGGACGTGGTCCCGCTGATCGCCTTCGCGGATCCGGCGAAGAGCCCGCCGGTCCTGCTCCTCAACCACGCCGACCACCTGTTCTGGATCGGGACGCGGATCAGCCACGCGGTGATCAACCTGCGCGAGGCCGCGCGCCGGCTCGCCGTCACGCGGCGCGGCGTCGATCCGGCCCGCAGCCTCCTGCTGCCGACCCTGATCACCCTGCCCGAGCGCCAGCGCGCTCGCAGCGCGGCCAAGCAGGCCCTGGGCGTCCCGGAGGACAGCGTCCTCCTGGTCTCGGTGGCCCGGGGGGCCAAGTACCGCAACGTCGGGCCGGTCACCTACGCGGATCGCCACGTCGACCTGCTCGCGGCACATCCGCAGGCCCGGCTCATCGTGGTCGGCCCCGGCGAGCGGGCCGACTGGGAACGGGCCTGGGCCGCCACCGGCGGGCGCATCACGGCCCATCCCGAGCTGTCGGACCCGCGGGTCTTCTTCGAGGCGGCCGACATCTACGTCGATTCCTACCCGTTCGTGTCGTCGACCTCGATGCTGGAGGCCGCCGCCTACGGGCTGCCGCTGGTCACGCGGTTCGAGGCGCCCGCGGCGGCGGAGATCGTGGCGATCAACCATCCGGGGCTCGACGTCACGGCCCGGGTCGCCCACGACCAAGCCGCCTACGAGGCCCACCTCACGGCGCTCATCACCGACGCGGCGGCGCGGGACGCCGCGGGCGCCGAGAGCGCCGCCGCGGTCGCGGGCCTCTACGCGCCGGCCGCCTGGCTGGCGGGACTCGACGCGATCTACGCGCAGGCGCTGGACCTGCCCCGCCTGCCCCCGGAGGCCGACGCGCCCGGCCCGGCCGAGACGCCCCATCTCGGCGAGCCCGACCTGCGCCACCAGGACATGTTCGGCTCGGACTTCCCCGTGTCGGAGATGACCAAGAACTACATCGGCATGCTGCCGCTGCGGCAGCGCGTCGCCTCCTGGCTGGCCCTGCGCCGCGCCGGCGACTTCTCCGGCCTCTGGGAGCCGGTGCGGCTTCTCCTCCCGGAATGGCTGGTCCGCAACGTGAAGGACCGGTTCGGCCCGCTGCGGCTCCGAGCGCAGATCCCCGGCGCCTGAGGCCGCCCCGGGCCCGGGTGGCCGCGGATCGGTCACGCCGGACGGCGCGCGCGTCGCGGGAGGCCGGGTCGCCCGCCCGCGCCTCTACAGCCCTCACCGGTCCGCGGGACGAAGGCCCGCGCGCCGCCGCAGGGGCGGCGGAGCCGCCAGGACCGCGTGGAATCCTGGGCGGCCCGCCGAACACCACAGGGACAGCGCGAGCGCGCTCCGCGGCGCGGGCCCTGGGAGGGTCCGCGCCGCGGAGCGACAGCCTTGTCGGCCTCAGCGCGTCTTCGGCTCGGCGGTCAGCGGCCGGGCGGCCGGCCCGGTGGCCAGGGCCAGCAGGGCCGCGCGCACGCGCGTCGGCCGGAAGGCCTGCCGGATCGCCCGGTGCGGCATCAGGCGGAATGCCGTGAGGAACGCCCCCGCGGCGGCGCGGCGGTCGCCGCGGGCCATGTGGGCCTCGGTGGCGTCCAGCAGAGCGTCGTAGTAGCCCTGCACGGTCCCGAAATAGAGCCGCAGGGCCGCGAGACGCGAGACGCCGAGCGCCGGCGCGTGGCGTCGGAAGACCAGGCGGGTGAAGTGGATCCGGCGGGCGATCAGGCGGTCGAAGGTCCCGGCCGGCCGCTGCCGGAAATGCACGCAGGGCGCGGCGACGAAGCCGACGCCGTGGCCGCGGACAGCGCGCAGCTGCCAGTCCCAGTCCTGATCGCCGAGCAGGGCCTCGTCGAACAGGCCGATCGCGTCCACGACGGCCCGGCGCACCACCGTCGCCCCGATCTGCGGGAAGTAGCCGCTCAGCATGCGGCGCAGCAGCGCGCCCTTGTCGGACGGAAGTTCCGGCGGCCAGGGGCCGTAGGTCGGCACGAGGTCGTGGTCGGCGGTGACGATCTGCCCGAACACGACCCCGAGCTCCGGATCGGCCTCGAACAGGCGCAGATGCTCCCGGATATGCGCCGGCTGCCAGACGTCGTCGTCGTCGAGGAACGCCACGTAGGGCGCGCTCGCCCGGGTCAGGCCGGCATTGCGGGCCGCGCCGGCGCCGGGCCGGTCGACGGGGACGTGGATCGCGCCGAACGCGGCGGCGACCTCGGCGGCCGGCCCCGCCGCGCCGTTGTCGCCGACGATGATCTCGAAGGCGAGGTCGGGGCCTTCCAGGGCGCGGATGCTCGCCAGGGCCTCGCGCAGGAAGGCGGGCCGGTTGCAGGTGGGCACCACGACGGAGACGCGGCGCTGCGCGGGTCGGTTCATACCCACTCCTCCCAGGCGTCGTAGGCGCCCCGGAGCAGGGCACCGAAGACGAGATCGTTGTCGAACTGCGTGACGAAGCTGCGCGCCACGGTTCCGGCGGGACGGGTCTCCACCGCCTGCGCGTAGACGATCCGGTAGCCCGCCTCCCGGGCCGCGTGGGCGGCCGCCCGCGTCCAGTTCGCAGACTGCCCCAGGGGTATCGCGAAGGAGTCGGGCAGGACGCCGAGGCGGGCCCCGATGGCGCGCCGGGATTCCTCCAGCTCCTCGGCCGCCTCTTCCGCGCTGAGGCGCCCGAAATCCGGGTGGGTCACGGAATGGCTGCCGATCTCGACCCCGTTGGCGGCCAGCGCCTCGATGGCGCCCCAGCCGAGGACACCCGGCGGCGCGCTCTCGGGCCGGTCGAGCCAGCCCGACACGATGAACAGGGTCCAGGGGATCCCGAGATCGCTGAGGACCGGCGCCGCCCCGCTGAGGACGCTGCGCCAGCCGTCGTCGAAGGTGATGGCGAGGTCCCGCGCGCCGCCGCGCCCGTCGGCGATCGTGGCCGCCGGCACGAAGCGGTAGCCGAGACCGAGCGCGCGCTCGAGCTGGTGGCGGAAGCGCGCGGGAGAGACGTCGTTGACGCCGCATTCCGACTGGCCGACCGAGTGGTAGCAGAGGATGCGGCCGCCCGGCGCCGGGCGCCGGATCCGGGCGAGGGCGAGCGTCGTGCGCTCGCAGGCCATCCGTGCGGCGGCGACGCGCGGGCGCGTCAGGCCGACCGCCCGGGCGAGGCTCTTGACCGGTGCGGGGATCATCGCAGGGCGTCGCGCAGGCCGTCGACGACCTGGTCCTGCTCCGCCTCCGTCATCGCCGCGTAGAGCGGCAGCAGGATCGCGTGGTCGCGCGCCCGCTCGGATTCGGGCAGCGCGAACCGCCGCGGCGCCTCCGCGTAGGGCGGCTCCAGATGCGCGCACATGATGCCCCGGCGGGTGGCGATGCCCCGGTCGAGCATCGCCTGCATGACCGCCTGCTGGTCCGCGTCGTCCGGGAGGCGGACGCAGTAGCTCTGCCAGTTGCTGCGCAGCCCCATCGGCTCGGGCGGCGGCGTCACCCCGGGGAGATCGGCGAGCCGCGCGCGGTAGCCGTCGGCGAGGGCGCGGCGCCGGGCGATCAGGTCGGGCAGCCGCTTCAGCTGCTCCCGGCCGATGGCCGCCTGCACGTCCGTCATCCGGTAGTTGAAGCCCGCGATGGAGTACGCCTCGACCACCACCTTGGCGCTGCCGTGGCGGGCGATGTCGGAGACGCTCATCCCGTGCTGGCGCAGCAGCCGGAAGGTCCGGTCCCACGCGGCGTTGGCGGTGGTGATCATGCCGCCGTCGCCGGTGGTCAGCACCTTGCGCGGGTGGAACGAGAAGCAGGCGATGTCGCCCGCCGGGCTGCCGATCGGCCGCCAGACGTCGCCCTGGAGCCGCTCGGAGCCGATGGCGCAGGCGGCGTCCTCGATCACCGGGATGCCGGAGCGGCGCCCGATCGCGGCGATCGCCTCCAGGTCGCAGGGCATGCCCATCTGGTGGACGCAGACGATCGCCTTCGTTTTCTCGGTGATCGCCGCCGCGGCGGCGTCCGGGGCCATGTTGTAGGTCGCCGGGTCGATGTCGACGAAGATCGGCGTCGCCCCGCACTGGGCGATGGCGTTGGCGGTGGCGATGAAGCTGTGGCTCACCGTCACCACCTCGTCGCCGGGGCCGACCCCGACGGCGAGCAGGGCGAGATGCAGCGCGGTCGTGCAGTTCGAGACCGCGCAGGCGTGGGGCGCGCCGACGATCGCGGCGAACTCCGTCTCGAAGGCCGCGACCTGCGGCCCCTGGGTCAGCCATCCGGAGCGGACGACGGCGGCGGCGGCCTCGGCCTCGGGGGCGCCGACTTCGGGCTTGGCGATCGGGATCATGCGAGCGCCCGCCGCAGGTGTTCCGAGCGGGATTCGTCCTGCCACCAGGCGACGAGGTCGGCGAGGCCCTCGGCCGCCCCGATCTTCGCCTCGAAGCCGATCAGCTCCTTGGCGAGGCTCGTGTCGCAGAGGCGCCGGGGCACCGGGTTCACGGCCCGCTCGGCCTCGTGGACCAGCGGCGTGCCGTCCCGGCCCATGATCCGGGTGAGGTGGCCGGCGAGGTCGACCAGCGAGGTCTCGACGCCGGTGCCGACGTTGAGCACCACGTCGGTGGCCGGCGAGATCGCCGACAGGATGTTGGCCCGGGCGATGTCGCGGACATGGACGAGGTCCATGGTCTGCAGGCCGTCGCCGAACACGATCGGCGACTGGCCCTCGGCCAGGCGCTGCATCCAGCGGACCATGACCTCGGTGTAGCGGCCGGTCAGGTCCATCCGCGGGCCGTAGGCGTTGAAGTACCGGAGCGCGACGTAGTCGAGCCCGTGCATGTCGTTGAACGAGCGCAGGAGGCCCTCGCCGAAGGACTTGGCGGCGCCGTACAGGGTCCGGTTGTCGTAGGGGTGGTGCTTCTCGGTCGTCGGGAAGACCTCCGCCATCCCGTAGACCGAGGCCGAGGAGGCCATCACGACCTTGGCGACGCCGGCCTCGACGCAGCTCTCCAGCAGGTTGAAGGTCGCGGCGGCCATCACCTCGAAGGCGTGGCGGGGCTCCGCGGCGCACTGCGTGATCCGGAGGGCCGCCTGGTGGAACACCACGTCGGTGCCCTTGACCAGCGTGTCCATCAGGGCGCGGTCGCGGATGTCGCCCTGGACGAGGCGGACGCGGCCGGAGCCGAGGGCGTCCCCGAGATTCTCGGGGCGGCCGCGGATCATGTTGTCGATGGCCACGATCTCGTCGCAGCCGGCCTCGACCAGAAGGTCGATGATGTGGGAGCCGATGAAGCCCGATCCGCCCGTGACCAGGATCCGGGTCCCGCGCAGGTCGCCGCTGAACCGGCTTCCCTTGGTGACCTCACGCAGCTTGGGCATCGGCGACCTCGCAGTAGCTGGCGACGGCCCGGCAGACGGTGTCGATCTGCGCGGACGTCATCTCGGGGAACATCGGGAGGGACAGGGTCCGGGCGGCCAGCCGCTCGGTGACCGGCAGGCGGCCGGCACCGTCGTCGAGGTGGCTGTAAGCGGGCTGCCGGTGGACCGGGACGGGGTAGTGGATGCCGGTGGCGATGCCGGCCGCGTTGAGGTACTGGCGCAGCCCCTCGCGGTCCGCCGTCGACACGGCGTAGACGTGGAACACGTGGTCGAGGCCGGCGGGGGCCGGAAGCTCCAGGCCGAGGCCCGCGAGCCGCGCCCCGTACTCCGCCGCCACCGCCTGGCGGGCGCGGGTCCAGCCCTCCAGGTGCGGGAGTTTGACCCCCAGCACCGCGCCCTGGACGCCGTCCATGCGCAGGTTGAAGCCGTGGCGGACGTGGTTGTACTTGCCCTGCTGGCCCCAGTCGCGCAGGCAGCGGGCCGCCTCGGCGAGGTCGTCCCGGTCCGTGACGATGGCGCCGCCCTCGCCGTAGGCCCCGAGATTCTTGCCGGGATAGAAGCTGAAGCAGCCGAGATCCCCGATCGTGCCGGCCTTGCGGCCGCCGCGCTCGGCGAGATGCGCCTGGGCGGCGTCCTCGACGAGGGCGATCCCGTGGCGCCGGGCGATGGCGCCGAGCGCGTCGAGATCGGCCATCCGGCCGTGCAGGTGCACCGGCAGGATCGCCTTGGTGCGGGGCGTGATCGCCGCCTCGACCAGGGCCGGGTCCATGGTCCAGTCGACCGGGTCGATGTCGACGAGGACCGGAGTGGCGCCGGCGTACAGCACCGCCGCCACCGTCGCCACGAAGGTCGACGAGACCGTGATCACCTCGTCGCCCGGACCGATGTCGAGGGCGAGGAGGGCGAGGTGCAGGGCCGCGGTGCCGCTGCTGACGGCGACCGCGTGGCGGGCGCCGCAGGCTTCGGCGAAGGCCGCCTCGAAGGCGCTGACCGCCGGGCCGAGGACGAAGTCGCCGCTGCGCAGGACGTTGAGGACCGCGGTCTCGACGTCGCCGCCGATCGCCGCGTACTGCGCCTTGAGGTCGAGGAAGGGGATCACGAGGCCCTCGCAAGTGGCATGAGGTCGATGGGGGTGCCGTTCTGGCGCAGGGAGCGCATGGCGGCTTCGAGCATCTCGACGACGCGCAGGCCGCTGTGGCCGTCGGTCATGGGCGCGGTGCCGTTCTCGATGGAGTCGGCGAAGTGCTCGATCTCGACGATCAGCGCCTCGCGGAAGGACAGGTGCGGCGACCACATGTCGCCGGTCCGGTAGGAGACCATCAGCTCGGTGATGTCGTCCGAGCCGCCGCCGACGGTGACGCCGCGGTCGTAGACCTTGACCTTCTCGATCGGGTCGAGGTCGTTGTAGACGATCATCTTCTTGCTGCCGCCGATCAGCGTCTGCCGCACCTTCACGGGCGCGAGCCAGTTGACGTTGATCTGCGCGACGACGCCGCGCGGGTAGAAGACGGTCAGGTGGGCCATGTTCTCGGGGCGGCCGCTGAAATGGCCGGTGCCGCTCGCCGAGATCGCCACCGGGGCGAGGTCCAGGATGTGGTCGAGGATGGCGAGGTCGTGGACCGCCAGGTCCCAGATCACGTTCACGTCGCGCTGGAACAGGCCGAGGTTCACCCGGGTCGAGTCGTAGTAGAACACGTCGCCGATGGCGTCGGTCGTGATGAGTTCGTGGATCTTCTCGACCGCGCCCGTGTAGACGAAGGTGTGGTCCACCATCAGCCGCAGGTTGCGCTTGGCCGCCTCCTCGATCAGCAGCCGGGCCTCGAAGGCCGAGGGCGTGATCGGCTTCTCGATGAAGACGTGCTTGCCGGCCCGCAGCGCGTTGATGGCGATCTCGAAGTGCGAGCTCACTGGCGTCGCCACCATGACGGCGTCGATCGCGGGATCGGCCACGAGGTCGCGCCAGTCCTGATGGAGCTGGACGGCGGGGTAGCGCTTGCCGGCCCGGCCGAGCGCGGCGGGCGACTGGTCGGCGATGGCCACCAGCTGGCAGCGCTCGCTCTCCGAGGTGCACCGGGCGAGGTTCGGCCCCCAGTAGCCGTATCCGACGATACCGATCGAGATCATGACTGCATTCCCCTCAAGCAACCTGCAGAGGCTCGGCCGGCTCGGGCCGCGGCGACTGGACGGAACGGGCGCGCGCGGCGCTCTCGGCGCGCTTGGTGCGGGTGTCGCCGACGACCCGCGCGGGGCATCCGGCGACGATGGCGAAGGCCGGGACGTCCCGGGTGACGACGGCACCGGCGCCGACCAGGGCGCCCTCGCCGATGGTGATCCCCGCCACGATGGTTGCGTTGGAGCCGATGGAGGCGCGGGCCTCGACCACGGTCTCGACGAGCTCCCACTCGCCGTCCCGCTTCAGGCTCCCGTCCGCGTTGGTGGCTTCCGGGTAGAGCTCGTTGGTGAAGACCACGCCGTGGCCGACGAACACCTCGGCCCCGATCGAGACGCCCGCGCAGATGAAGCTGTGCGAGGAGATCTTGCAGCGCGGGCCGATCCGGCTACCGCGCTGGATCTCCACGAAGGGGCCGATGCGCGAACCGCTTTCGATTCGACATCCATAAATATTGACTAGATCCGGGTAGAAGATCCCCACATCCGCCCCAATATCTGCATCGGTAATCGGCATGCCCGCCGCTCCTTCCGCCGAACTTCTGTGCGTCAAAACTGCACAGAGCTGCGGACGGCCGGGAACCCAGGCTTTCGATGCGGTTCGTCCGTCGAAAGGCGAACGGCGCCCATCCGGTGTGACCCCTCCCCGGCCCGGCGCACCGTTCGGGCCAGGGGGCCTACGTCGAAAGGCGAAGCCCCCGCCCCGGCAAGGATGCCCGCGCCCGCCATTTGGAGGAGTCCCGGCTGGCTCGGCCGTTACGCATCATGCCGTCTCAGCCCTCATGAGCCCGTGAGGCCGGCGCGGTCCTGCCGCTCGACCGCCGCGCCCGGGTTCCGAGGGCGAGCCTTAAGGGGACGATGCGTGTCGAAGATGTCGACGAAGACCGCGGCAACCCGCGCCACCGCCCGCGCCGGCCGCGCCGGTCTCGCGGCGTGCCTGCTCGCCCTGTCGGCGCTGCCGGCGGCCGCGGAGTACCGCATCGGGCCCGGCGACACGATCGAGGTCACGGCCCTCAGCATCCCGACCTTCAAGCAGGAGGCGACGGTCTCCACCGACGGCACCGTCATGGTCCCGCTGCTCGGGGACGTCCCGGCCGCCGGGCTCACCGTCGCGGAGCTGCGCCAGAGCCTGCAGAAGTCGCTGCCCGCCAAGGCGGTGCGGCAGCGCAACTCCGAGGGCAAGGAATCGATCGCCGTGCTCGAGCCCGACGAGATCGGGGTGCGGATCTCGAAGTACCAGCCGGTCTACCTGAGCGGCGACGTGACCAAGCAGGGCGAGCACCCGTTCCATCCGGGCATGACCGTGCGGCAGGCCATCGCCCTGGCGGGCGGCTACAACCTCCTGCGGTTCAGGATGGAGAACCCCGTCGTCGAGACGGCGAACCTGCGCGCCGAGTACGACAGCACCTGGGCGAGCATCCAGCGGGAATCCGCCACGATCTGGCGCCTGAAGGCGGTCGTCGCCGCGTCGCGGGGCGACAAGTCCCCGCCGCCGGCGGACGTCGCCCCGGGCAGCCGCGCGACCCCGGCGCAGAAGCTCGCCGAGCAGCAGCTCCGGGTACAGATGACCGACATCGCCAAGGAGAAGGACCATCTGCAGCGCTCCCTCAACCGGACGCAGACGCAGTTCACCAGCCTCAGCGATCAGCAGGTCAAGGAGAAGGAGGGCGTCACCGCCGACGCCGAGGATTACGACACCGTGCGGGCGCTCTTCCAGCGCGGCGCCGTGGTCACGACCCGGCTGACCGACGCGCGGCGCGCCGTCCTGCTCTCCTCGACCCGCGCGCTGCAGACGACGGTCCAGCTCACCCAGCTCGAGCGCGACAAGAGCGACGTCGCCCGCAAGCTCGAGCGGGTCGACGACGTGCAGGCCATGGACGCCCTGGAGAAGCTCCAGGTCGCGGAGAACAACCTGGCGACGTACCGGTCGCGCCTGAACAGCATCAACGACAAGCTGGTCTATACCGGCGCCCTCCGGGCGCAGCTCCTGTCCGGAAGCCGCGCGCAGGCGGCGATCGCGGTCTTCCGGCAGAGCGGACCGGCCAAGACGCAGATCGACGCCGCCGAGGACACGGAGCTGCTGCCGGGCGACGTCGTGGAGATCGCGCTCAAGCCGGATCCCGCCATGCGGGGCGTCGGCGACGGGGCCGGCCAGAACTGACCCACCCGCCCCGGCTCGACGCGCCCATCGGGCCGAGCCGGCGTCCCCTTTGACGGATAGCGCCCCGAGGCGGTGACCGCCGCGGTGAGGAGAGATCCATGAACCGACACTCGACCAGCGCGTCCTTCCTGCCGATCGGTGCGACCCGCCCCGGTGGGACCGGAGCCTGGCGCGGCCAGCCCTTCTCGCCCGAGACGGAGTCCCAGGTCTCGATCCTGACCATCGCGCGGCAGAACTGGCGGTCGATCCTGGCCTTCGCCGCCGTCGGGCTGGTCTGCGCCGGGATCTACGTCGCGACGGCGCCGGCCATCTTCACGGCCCGGGCCCGCGTCTACATCGAGAGCCGCTCCAGCCCGGTGACGGCCCGCGACACGCCCAATGCCGGGACGCCGCTCGAGATCGCCGAGGTCGAGAGCCAGGTCGAGTACATCCGCTCGGAGAAGATCGCGCTCGCCGCCGTGCACCGGCTCGACGAGTCGGCTCTGAAGGATCTGGCGGCGCCGACGCACCCGCTCGTCGCGAAGGTCCGGGAGTTCGTGAAGGCCGCCAAGGCGCTGCCCCTCCGGCTGATCGGGGCCGAGCGGCCGGTCCAGGAACCCGCCCCCGTCAGCCCGGACCTGCGCCAGGCGCGAACGCTGCGCGAGAACGTCGAGGCCAGCCGCATCGGCGCCGCCTACGTGATCGAGGTCGGCTACAGCGCGGACAATCCCGCCACGGCGGCCGCTGTCGCGAACGCGGTGGCCGGGGCCTATGTCAGCACCGAGCTGGAGAACCGGGCCCAGGTCTGGAAGGTCGCCGGCGAGTGGATGCTGCCGCGCCTGAAGGAACTCCAGCAGCGCGCCAGCCAGGCCTCGCGCGAGGCCCAGACCTACAAGGCCGAGCACACCATCATCGACCTGGGCAAGCGCGGCCTCGTGGGCGAGCAGCAGGTCGAGGAGCTCAACACCGCGGTGGCCGCAGCCCGGTCCAAGACCGTCGACGCCCGCGCGGTGCGCGATCAGATCCGCGGGCTCCTCGATTCCGACATCGCCGATCCGGGGATCACCGAGGCGTTCAAGGACAGCGTCATCATCCAGCTGCGCCGGCAGTACGTCGACCTCGTGCAGCGCGCCGACGACCTGAAGCGCCGCCTCGGCCCCGACCACGAGGCGGTCCAGGCGATCCAGCGGGACATCCTGGCGGCCAAGCAGTCGCTGCGCACCGAGCTCGAGCGCCTCGCCGTGTCCCTCGACCACGATTTCGAGGTCGCCAAGGCCCGCGAGGACAGCATGACGGCGGCCTTCGACGCCCTGATCTCGAAGACGCTGATCATGAGCAACGCCCGCGTCAAGGCGCGGGAGCTCGACCGCACCGCCGAGACCTACGACCAGATCTACACCAACCTGCTCCAGCGCTACATCGACGCCGTCAACCAGCAATCCTATCCGCAGCCCTCCGCCCACGTGATCACGCCCGCGACCGTGCCGGAATCCCCGAGCGCGCCCCGCGGCAGCCTGATCATGCTGCTCGGCCTCCTGGTCGGCACCGGGTTCGGCGTGAGCGGCGCCTTCGCGCGGCACTGGTTCGACCGGACGATCCGCACGCCCCGGCAGCTGACCGGCCACGGCCTGACCTGCCTCGCCGCCCTCCCCGAGCTGCGGCGCGAGCCCGGCTTCCGGGCGGCGCTCGCCCTGGCGCAGGCCCACGCCAACGAGGCGCAGCGTCCGGCCAGCATCGAGGCGTTCCGGGCGAGCGCCGTGCGGTTCATGCCGCAATCGGTGTTCGTCGAGCGCCTGCACAGCCTCAAGGCCCACGTCCTGGGCAGCGACCGCCGCGGCCCGGTCTTCGCGATCGGCGTCACGTCCGTGGGGGCCGGCGCGGGCAAGACCCTGTTCGCGAGCAATCTCGGCCAGCTCCTCGCCCGCGCCCGCGCGAGCTCCGGGCGGGTGCTGATGATCGACGCCGACGTCCGGCAGGGGACGCTCTCGCGGCTCAGCCAGGCCACCGAGCAGCGCGGCCTCCTCGACGTGCTCGCCGGCCGCTGCGGCGCCACCGAGGCGGTCCGCCCCCAGCCCGGCGAGGTCCGCCTGCTCGCCTGCGGCAACCGCCACCCGAACGATCCCCATTTCAGCGATCTGATGACCGCGGAGGGCGTCGCCGCGGTGCTGGGGGACGGACGCCCCGCCCTCGACCGCCCCGCCCTCGACCGCGTCGTCGTCGACCTGCCCCCGGTGGACGAGCTCCCCACGCTCCGGCCGCTCCTCGACACGCTCGACGGCCTGATCATCGTGGTGGAGGCGGGCCGGACCAGCATCGACGACGTCGCCGCCGCCGTGCACGATCTCGAGTCGAGCGGCAGCACCGTCCTGGGCGTCGTGCTCAACAAGACCAACGACGGCCAGACGGTCCGGCGCGGCGGATTCCGCGGCGCGCTGAGCCGCTGGACCGCGGCCCGGCGCAGCGCCCGCGGCGCGACCCAGGCAGCCTCGTGACCGGCCCGCGCGCCGAAGGTCTCGACCGGGTGGCGGCCTTCGTGCCGGCCCGGGCCGCCCCGACCCCGGCCTTCGCGGTTTCCGCGACCCCGCGCGGCCGCCGCGTCGCCTTCTTCGGGCACGACCGGGCCGAGCCCACGGTCCGGAAGCGGGTCGACGCCATCCGGGACGCCGGGTGGTCGGTCATCGTGTACGCCTTCGAGCGGGACCGCCCCGGCGCGGTGCCGGCCGAGGCCCCGGTGGCCGACGACATCGTCCCCCTCGGCCTGACCGTCGACCGCAACTACGCCCGCCGCCTGCCGCGCCTCGCCGTCGGCATCGCCCGGGCGCTGCGCCGCCGGCGCGACCTGCGCGGGGCGGACGTGATCTACGTGCGCAACCTCGACATGGCCCTCGTGGCCTGGACCGCGGCGCGCCTCGCCGGGAGCCGCGCGCGCCTCGTCTACGAGGTGCTGGACATCCAGCGTCTGATGGTGCGGCCGGACGCGCCGGGACGGATCGCCCGCGCGGTCGAGCGCTGGATCCTCGGCCGCAGCGACCTCCTCGTCGTCAGTGCCCCGGACTTCATCGACCGGTACTTCCGGCCGGTCCAGGGCTTCGCCGGCGCGTGGCACCTCCTCGAGAACAAGGTCATGGGCCACCGCCTCGGCGAGGTGACGACCCGGCTCGACCGCACCCGGACGGCGGAACCGCCCTGGGTGATCGGCTGGTTCGGGACGCTGCGCTGCCGCCGGAGCCTGACGATCCTCGCCGCCATCGCGGACGCCCTCGGCGACTCGGTGCGGATCGTCCTGGCCGGGCGCCTCTCCGAGGAGGACATCGCCCCGCGCGCCCTGGCGGACACGCTGGACGGCCGGCCGAACATGTCGTTCCGCGGCCCCTACGCCAATCCCCGCGACCTTCCGGAGATCTACAGCGGGATCCACTTTAGTTGGGCCGTCGATTACCTCGATGATGGACTGAATTCGGACTGGCTACTGCCGAACCGGCTCTACGAGGGCGGCCTGTGCGGCGCCCTGACGCTGGCGCGCGCCGCGACGGCGACCGGACGCTACGCGGTGTCGGAGCGCCTGGGCTGGGCGTTTCCCGAGCCGCTCGCCGATTCGGTGACGGCGTTCCTGCGGACGCTCACGCCGGAGGCCTACGCGGAGCGACATGCCGGCCTGCTCGGCCGCGACCTCGGCACGTTCGTCGATGTCGGCGGCATGCACGATCTCCTGGTCCGGCTGGACTAGAGCCGTGGGGGGGGGGGGGGGGGGGCGGGGGGGGGGGGGGGGGGTGGGGGGGGCGCGCACCGCAAAACCCCCACCCGAAACCAGACGCGGAGGGCGCGCGGGAGCGGGGCCGCCGGGGGGCG